>DATKQU010000196.1:0-5560 GCA_035532595.1 Terriglobia bacterium
TGCTTGACTTCGGGATAGCCCGGCACCTCACCTTGCAATCCTTGACTGGCACCGGGCAGCTTTGGGGGAAGTTCACGTTAGGATACGCTCCACCGGAGCAGTGCCGCAATATCAAGCCGCACATAGACTCCCGCTCAGATATCTTCGCTCTGGGTGTGACGCTGCATGAATGCGCGACCGGCCTGCACCCATTTCGGCATCCGGCTGCGAACGATCTTGAAATCCTAAACCGAGTCGAGACGGTGGTGCTCCCTCGCTTACAGTTGACGTTTCCTGCGGCCCAGGGGTTTGGCGATTTGGTGGATGCAATGACCCAGAAGCGGCGAGATCTGCGCCCAGGCTCCGCCCGGGATGCGCTGACTTGGATGCAAGAGATTTGCGCACAGGAGCAGGTGTGACCGAGTGGACATGTTCCTGCACGTCGGCTTGGTTGTGCAGCGCTCACGCCACAGATTTGAGCTTCGCCGGAAGGAAAGCCTAATGGAATTACAGCTTCAGTTTGGATACGGGATGATGGAGCATTGCCGGGCCTTGATTTCGTCATGGGGCGGGGGAACAGCGATTCTGAGCCCGCGCGATCTCGATGACGACCAACTCAAGCGACTGTCTAAGAGCATTAACGCCCTCCCCGGAGGCAGATGCCTAGTTGACCCTCAATTCTATTTGCCGCATGCCGATCATGAGCGCCTGTGCTCCCACTCATACTGGCCAGATGAATACGAGACAGGTGCCTTCTTCGAGGGGCCGGCCTTAAAGAAGCTGCTGCAAAGCCTCCGAAAACTGAATGCCCGCCTGCGCTGCGGGGAATTCATTCTACCCGGGCTCTTAGCCTCCGCGGTCAACGACGACTGGCTGGAAACTCAGCGGGCCATCATGGAAGAAGCGCGTGCCATGGAGAACGCGCTACCGCTCGTCGCCACCATTGCGTTATCCGCAGAGGCGGTGAAGGATGAAGACCAGATAGCCCTGCTTCTGGAAACTGCAGAGAAGTGGAACGTGCACGGGTACTATATCGTTTGTGAACATCCCAACGGTCGATACCTGGTCGATGAGCCCAACTGGCTAGCTAATGTCATCGATTTGGCAGCCGGGCTACGTTTAAGGGGAGCTGCAGTCGTGCTCGGCTACTGCAACCACCAGATGCTCATCGCCGCCCTGGCCAAAGTCACTGCCATCGCGTCGGGAACGTGGATGAACGTCCGGTCGTTCCCACCCGAAAAGTTCAACACCGCATACGAGGACGAGATCAAGCAGCGCACCACCTGGTATTATTGCCCCCAAGCACTCTCGGAATACAAGATTCCATTCCTCGACATTGCGAACCGGCGGAGGTTACTGTCGCCAATGGCCCCGCCGCCAACACTCGACGGAGGCTTCGTCTCCGCGCTTTTCGGCGGCGTTCAACCCTCGTCGGTACCTTTCGCCGAGCAAGCGGCATTTCGGCACTACCTCCATTGTCTGAGGGGGCAGTGCGCGAACGCGGGCTCTAAAACCTTCGATGGCGCCGTCTCCAATCACGAAAGGCTATTGGACGATGCGGAGACCTTGTTGCAACGGCTTGCTCCTGCTGGTATCCGAGGTCAACTGCGCGATTTTGGCGAAATTGTTGACGTCAATCGTGCGGCCTTAGAGCTGTTTAAAAGCATTCGCGGTTCGGTTCTGCGGCGACAATGGGCTACCCTGTGAAGGGAACCGGAATTCCCTTTATGAACTTTCCGCCTGGCCGATAACATAGACCTGATCACCTCAGAATGCAATCGCACGTCGGATTTTGGCCTCTCAGCGACGGCGGGAGGCTCCCGTTCTCCCTGTGGTTGAGGCCTCGACAGCGGGTAGCCACAGTCAGGGCTTTTGTGACTGTGGGCTCGGGAGGGATGTTTTGTAACGATCACCTATTTGAAGAGCCCACGGTTAAATCAAATTGCGATTTAACCAAAGGCCCTTGCGTGCCGGCCCTGCTGCAGGTCGCGCCACCATCGTAGCGGCGGCTTTATGCCGCCACCGTGTTCTATCGTCGCGGCGGCTTGATGCCGCCATTTTCGTTCTCATGGCGGGTTAAACCCGCCGTTGCCGGGCCATCGCATCGGCTGCGGGGTTTCGTGGCGCAGGGCAAACCGCCGCAGGGCGCGTCTTCGCGCCATAACTGTTCACGTACCTAGGCTAGTATTATATGCCGATTGGCGCGCGTAAAGCTCAAAGATGGGATTTCTGGGACTTTGCAGGCCAAAATCGCATTGAACTATATCCACTGTGTTATCAGTTGATTGCATAAATCGAGCGGTCGAAAAATCGGGAGTTATGAGCCATGTTGTTTCAATATTGCGCAGCGGGTAAATTTTACCCGGCCGCGCCTGAATCGCGCAGACGATAACAGTTAACGGCCTGTGCGATAATGTCCCGAGAAGAGCAAGCTCGGGCATTTTAATCTCTATGATAGCTCATCAGCAAACCGGCAAGCGAAGGAGTCCGGGCGGCTGAAGGAGCCTTAGAAACAGCGAGAGGAGAAAACCGATGGCTCGTCAAGCCGCAATTCCCGCCATTGAACCGTGGATACGGTCTTTGTTGCGGATTGTTGTAGGGTTCACTTTTTGCGCGCACGGGTTGCAAAAGTTGTTCGGCATGTTCGGAGGCATAGGAGGACACAGGGTTCCTTTATTTTCTCTGTTCGGCCTTGCGGGAATCCTGGAAACCGTTGGGGGAATTTTGATCCTGCTGGGGCTTTTCACCGTGCCGGCGGCGTTCATCCTGTCCGGCGAAATGGCTGTGGCATACTTTATCGGGCATTTCCCTCATGGCCTTTTGCCGATTCGCAACGGCGGAGAACTTGCCGTGCTCTACTGCTTCATTTTCCTGTATCTGTTTTCGGCCGGCCCCGGACCTGCCAGCCTGGATCATTGGTTTCGCAAAAAGAACGGGTGAGAATCGTCTGATCGGCGTTTACTTTGCCTGCCCTGCTTCTGCCGGGGGGCGAGGGTTGGGGCTCAGCGGGGGGAATGTTGCGCCCGGTTCTCCTGGGCCTTTGCGGTGAGGATCGCCTTCCGCGTGGCCGTCAGCATATCCTGAACCGTATCATGGGAAATGTTGCGCACCAGCGGCTTGACGAACCAGGCGATCAAGAAGGGAATCTCCCGGGAAAGTGAAATGGATTCCCACTCGATGATCAAGCCGTCCTTGCATTGTTCATACCGCCAGTAGGAATTGATGCGCCAAAGGTAGCCGCTATCTTGGCCCACGGGGTCCCGGTGCTCCTGGGGCGTCCCGGCATCTTCCACCTGCTGGATGCGGGTGGAATAGCTGCGGGTGTATCCGTGGGCAGGATCGATCTGCGAATCGTGGATTTTATACCAGGTATCCAGAGTTACGGTGACAATCGACTTCTTCTGCAAGCGCATATAGATTTCGAAATCGTCGTCGTGATGGCTGATCAGTCGGGAACGAGTGACCTGAGGCCGGTAGATCTCCTTATAGTTATTGTAATTTCGCAGCACGGTGAACGCTGAAGACAGTGAACGTCCGGGCACCAGCACCGCACCGACCCAGTGATGCACCATTCCTCCGGGCACGTCGATCTGGTGGTCTGAGGCGTCTGTGGTCTCGAGCCGTTCCACATAAACCTGGCCCTGTCTGAGCATCGACATCACTTCGTCATATCGAGGCTTGGGCAACTGCTCGATGTAAAGAAAGTCGCCAGGCGTGGCTCCCTCGCGCGCCATGCGCGCCTCGGCCGCTTTGACGTAGCGCTCAAACGCCGTCGTGGTGGCTGGACTGAGATCCGCCGCCCGCAGACGGGGCATGCCGACCCCTAAAACCCCCAACGCCGCCAGCAGGGCGAGAGGAAGCGCCTTCGATAATCGATTTTGCATGAAGCCCCTTGGCGGCCGCAACCCGCTAACTGGCATGTTAGCATGCGGGGCAGTCGGAAACCCAGCCGCCGGGACTAGAACGCTTGCGCAGGCGCCCGCACAGAAGAAATCGTTTTTCGTCCAAAGGATTGCGGCCAGTGTGATGCGATCGGTCTTTGCCAAATTCACTCCTTTGCAGGCCCGGCGTCGCAACGCAAGCCCGGCAATGTTGGGCGCTTCTTCCCTGCTTCTGGCTGCTTGCCGCACCGGAATAATGCTTTGATGACTTCGGCGTGGAAAAGGTCACATCAAAGTCTTGTTTGCCGGGGGAAGCTTTTCACCGGTCATACGCTACCCCAACAGAAATGCCTGAAGAGAACTGCAGAATGCACCCTCGATCAATGTGCATTGTTAGCTTCGTCAGATGTTCCGTTTTTCCTTAATTCGCACGACCCGGCCGGTCCGTCATAATCTTCGTGCTGGAACGTACGTCGCCTCTACCCCTCCGACAAGAAGTGTCTCCACGCCATGAATCATCGGCGGCAAGCGGCCGGGCGGGGTTTTTATGGTAAACTCCCAAAGAATCCGATGAACGGGGCATAGGAAAAATGGCACAAGGCATCTCAAGGCCGAAAGTTTACGACGCAATTATTGTGGGGTCGGGAGCAGGCGGCGGCATGGCGGCGTACGTTCTGACCCAGGCGGGAGCAAAGTGTCTGATGCTGGAAGCCGGGGGCTGGTACGACACTGCCAAGCAATCCAAGATGTTCGAATGGTATTACCAGGCCCCGCACCGTGGCGCGGTCGAGCCGAACACCACCTTCGGTTACTTCGATGCTGCGGTAGGCGGATGGCAAATCCCCGGCGAACCCTATGTCAATGCTGCCGGGACAGAGTGGACCTGGTTCCGCTCGCGGATGCTGGGCGGCCGCACGAACCATTGGGGACGCATCGCTCTGCGCATGGGGCCTTACGACTTCAAGCCTTACAGCCGCGACGGCAAAGGATTTGACTGGCCCATCACTTACGAAGATATTGCGCCTTATTACGACAAGACCGAGGAATTAATTGGGGTCTTCGGATCCGCCGAGAACATTGAGAACGCCCCGGACGGGAAATTCCTTCCCGCACCCAAACCTCGCTGCTTCGAATTGGTAATTCAGCAAGCCTGCCGGAAGCTCCATATTCCCTGCATCCCTTCGCGCCTGGCAATCATCACCCGCGCCCATCACGGCCGGCCACCTTGCCACTACTGCTCGCAGTGCGGCCGCTCTTGCGACACGTCCTCCAACTTCTCTTCCCCCACGGTCCTCCTGCCGCCGGCCCTGGCCACCGGAAACCTGGAGATTCGCTGCGACGCCATGGCGAGGGAAGTTCTGGTAGGGCGCGACGGGCTGGCAACCGGGGTTTCTTACATCGATAAGAAGACCCGCCAGGAAGTGCAAGTGCGCGGGAAAATCGTCGTCCTGGCCGCCAGCAACTGCGAAACCGCGCGGCTGCTGCTGAATTCCCGCAGCCCGCAACACCCGGACGGCCTTGGGAACTCCGGGGGGGTGGTAGGCCGCTACCTGATGGACACGGTGGGCGCCGACGGCACGATGGGCTTTTTACCCGTCATGATGGACCTGCCACCGCATAATTGCGATGGCACCGGCGGAATGCATCTCTATATGCCCTGGTGGAATTACGAAAAGCAGTTTAAGCACGAACTGCCGTTC
>DATKQU010000197.1:0-5464 GCA_035532595.1 Terriglobia bacterium
TGCCCACGATGAAGGGCACGGAGCAGGCGTTTCGGCTGATCGTGTTGCGCTGGCCGAATCCGCAGCCGAACTTATTCGAAGCGGAGCGATATTGTTATCACGCGGTAGCGACGAATCGGGAAGAGGCGACGAGCGCGGTGGTGTGGCGACACAACCAGCGCGGCGCGAGCGAGAACTGGCACAAGGAACTGAAGGTCGGCTTCGGGATGGAGCAGATGCCGTGTGGCGAGCTCGAGGCCAACACCATGTATTTCGCGATCGGGGTGCTGGCTTACAACTTGGCCGAGCGGCTGAAGCGGCAGGCGCTGCCGGCTTCCTACCGCAGGGCGACGGTGGCGACGCTACGTTGGAAGCTCTATCGGCTGGCGGGCAAATTGGTGCGGCACGCGCGCGGCTGGGTGCTGCGGATCAAAGCCGATCTGGAAAAATGGCGGCTGCTCGAAACCGCGCGGCTCCGTTGCGCCGCGCTGGGAGGTTGACGGAAGGGAGGAGCTGAAAACAGCACGGATTGAACGACGGCGCGGCGGTGTGCGCGTCGAGCCAACCGAACCTCACGAAAAAGCGGATGAGCTCCTGAAAGCAGCCCGGCAATGAGCCGCGCCGAGGCTGAACTGCCCCTCGCCTCCGCAAACACGGCTCCCGCTGCGCCGCAAGAGCCATTACCAAGTTCAATCTCGATTCTTGGGCATTAGGTGATTGTAGACTTTTAATATTTGAAGTAGTACACTGGCGCTCTTCTGGCGTCGGGAGTTCTTGAAGAGAAGAAAAGTAAAGAGTTCACGGATGAAAGGGCAGCCCACCTTGCAGCGAATGCGTGTGTCGTTCGTCGTTTTGTTTTTCTTCGCGGCGGGCGGAGTGGCGGCGGCTCAAGGCTTGGGGCTTGCCAGCGCTCCTCCCATGGGCTGGAACAGTTGGAATCACTTCGCCTGTAAAGTGAGCGATGCCATTATCCGCGCCCAGGCCAGTGCCATGGCGATCAACGGCATGAAGGCCGCCGGTTATGAATATATCAACATCGACGACTGCTGGCAGGGCAAGCGTGACGCGAGCGGAATAATTCACGGCAACAAGCGGTTCCCTGACATGAAGGCTCTCGCGGACTTTGTGCACAGCAAAGGTTTGAAGCTGGGCATTTATTCATCGCCCGGACCCAGGACCTGCGCGGGTTACCCGGGCAGCTACGGCCACGAAGAACAGGACGCCAAAACCTATGCGGCCTGGGGCATCGACTACTTGAAATATGATTGGTGCAGCGCCCGGGAAGTCTATAAGCCGTCGCAAATGCCCGCAGTTTACAAAAAGATGCACGAAGCACTGGCAGGCACCGGACGCCCCATTGTGTACAGCCTGTGCGAATACGGCATGGACCGCGTGTGGAGGTGGGGCGCGTCGGTGGGCGGCAATCTGTGGCGGACGACGGGCGACATCAGCGATGACTATTCCCGCATGGCCTTCATCGGGTTCGGCCAGGACGGTCTTGAAAAGTATGCGGGGCCCGGCCACTGGAACGACCCTGACATGCTGGAAGTCGGCAACGGTCACATGAGCGCCGAGGAGTACCGTACGCACATGAGCCTCTGGTGCCTCCTGGCGGCGCCTCTGATCGCGGGCAACGACTTGGCCAAAATGAGCCCGGAAACCTTGGCGATTCTCACCAATCCCGAAGTGATTGTCATCGACCAGGACCCCGCCGGCCTCGAGGGGCATCGCGTCAGCCAGGAAGGCCCACTGGAGGTCTGGGAGAAGCTGCTGGCGGACGGCAGCAAAGCCGTGGGCCTTTTTAATCGCGGCGAATCCACCATGCCAGTGACGGTCCGCTTCAAGGAAATCGGAGTTGGCTCCTCGGTCTCGATTCGTGATTTATGGGAAAGAAAAGAGCTGGGAACTTTTAAGGGAAGCTACACTGCGCAAGTTCCGCGGCACGGCGTTGTCTTGCTCAAGATCAGATAAACGTGGCGTTATAAGATGCCGTCGTGCCTGCAAACACCTCCTCGCGTGGAGGACCCTATGATGCTGGTGGACTCGATTTATGGACATTAAATCAGACACTTCAGAAGTGGTGAAACCTCTCGCCGGAAATTGCCAGCACCGCTGGATCGACCAAGACAGCCCCTTCCTCGTCTCGCAAGTGTGCGACTTCTGCAAGCTCTATCGCTACCGGGCTGCCCTCGTTTCAGATTGGGAGTATCGCGCTCCGATCCCCCGCGTGGACCTGGAACTCGATTGGCCATGAGTTGCGGCCCGCAGGGTTGATTTTGATCCTTGCCCGAAGGGGGGAGTTTGTCCTCAGGGCCCGGTTTTTTCTAAATCGGTCGCTGAGGTCAGCGCCCCTGCAGTAACGCCGCTCTTTAGGACAGCATGCCGGGCGTAACGCCCGGCGCTACAACACAGATTGAGTCTCCTGCGCCTCAATTTCAATAAAGCGAAGCTTTGCATCCAACCTCTCACTCGTCCAAAACCTCGCGAACCCTCCGCGCCAGAGTTTCCGGGGTAAAAGGCTTCTGAAGGAAATGCGTTCCGCTGTCCAAGATGCCGTGATGGACAATAGCATTGTCTGTGTAGCCCGACATATAAAGCACCTTCACTTCCGGATGGAGAGGCGCCAGGCGCGCGGCCAATTCGGGGCCGTTCACACGGGGCATCACAATATCGGTAAGAAGGAGGTGAATGGGTCCGGCGTGGCTTTCGATCATCTTCAAAGCCTCTTCGCCGCCCCCAGCCTCGAGCAGCGTGTAGCCCCTTGCTTCGAGAATCCCACGCACGAGCCTTCGAACGGCCTCGTTGTCCTCGACCACGAGAATGGTTTCAGAGCCTGCTTTGGCACGGCCCACCCCTTCCGCCTTTTTCGCTTCGCCTGCGGCTGCGTAGATGCGGGGCAGATAGATCTTAAACGCCGTGCCTTTTCCGGCCTCGCTGTACACCCAAATATACCCGCCGCTCTGCTTCACGATGCCATACACGGTCGCCAGTCCGAGCCCCGTCCCTTTGCCTTGCTCTTTGGTGGTGAAGAATGGCTCGAAAATCTGGGATTGGATTTCCGGGGTCATGCCAGTTCCCGTGTCGCTGACCGCCAGCATAACGTAAGCGCCGGGGATGACAACCCGGCGTTGGCTAGAGTAGTTTTCGTCCAAGTCAGCGTTGGCGGTTTCGATGGTAAGCCTGCCGCCTTGGGGCATGGCATCGCGCGCATTGACGGCAAGATTCATAATCACCTGTTCAATTTGCCCTGGGTCGGCCTTCACGCGGCCTAGGTCCGGGTAAGCGACCGCAACCAGCTCGATATCCTCCCCGATGAGCCGTGGCAACATTTTGTTTATGTTGGCAACGACGCAATTGAGATCGAGCACCTCCGGCGCCAAAACCTGCTTGCGGCTGAAGGCCAGCAGTTGCCGGGTGAGCGAGGCCGCGCGGTCTCCAGCTTTCTTGATCTGGTTAACATAGGTTCGCATCTTATCATCGGGTGGCAGATGATCGAGGAGGAGCTGGCCGTAACCGGTAATAATGGTGAGTAGATTGTTAAAGTCGTGCGCGATCCCCCCGGCCAGCCGCCCGATCGCCTCCATCTTTTGAGCCTGCTGCAACTGTTCCTCCAAACGGCCCCGCTCTTTACGCTCAACCCTCTCCTGCAACGCCCGCTGAATAGCAGACGGTAAGCGAGCCATCCGGTCTTTCAGCACGTAATCGGAGATTCCTTTCTTCACGCACTCCACAGCGTCCTCATCCCCCAGTGAACCCGTCACAAGAACAAACGGGATGTCCTTCCCTTCCTCCCGGAGGATCTGGACCGCATCCAAGGCGTTCCAGCTTCGCAAATTATAATCGGACAGGATCACGTCATACGTCTTCGAGCGCAGGAAGGCCTTGAATTCCTCAGGGGACTGGGCGACGTCGGCCGAAATTTCAAATGCCATTTTCTTGAGCTCCCACAGGCACAGTTCAGCGTCCGCCGCGTTGTCTTCAATTACCAGAACGCAGAGGCTTTCGGCAGCGTGTTGAGGATCTTGGGTCGCGTCTTCCATGGGACCTGCTTGTCCGGAATTCAATTTCCCCCGTGCGCCTTCGCCGGAGGGGGTTGATTGATGACCAGCCAGTAGAGGCCCAGTTGTTTCACGGTCTCCCGGAACTGATTAAAGTCCACCGGCTTCTGGATGTAGCTGTTGACTCCAAGCTGATAGCTCATGACCATGTCCTTTTCCTCTTTGGAAGAGGTCAAAACCACTACCGGGATGGCACGCGTCTGCGGATCATTCTTAATCGCCCGCAAAACTTCCAGCCCGTCGACTTTGGGGAGCTTCAGATCCAGCAAGACCAGGCTTGGCTGGAACTCTTGGGGCCGCGCGGCGAACCGGCCACGGCGAAAGAAATAGTCCAGCGCCTCCTCGCCATCGCGCGCGACCTCGATCTTATTCGCCACCTTGTCCGAACGGAGCGCGTGCAGGGTCAGCTCCAAGTCATCGGCATTATCTTCAACCAGCAATATTTCCAATCCGGAATTTGAGCTCATGTTTTGACTCCTTCCTCTCAGGCCGTTTTCTGTGATTGATTCTCAGGGGGGCGCAAGGTGAAATAAAAAGTGGCTCCCTTATCGAGTTCAGCTTCCACCCAAACGCGCCCGCCGTGCTTGTGGATAATCCGCTGCACGATAGCCAGGCCGACGCCCGTCCCTTCAAAATCCTCCGCGCGGTGCAGGCGTTGGAAGACTCCAAAGAGCTTGTCCGCGTATTTCATGCTGAAGCCCACGCCGTTGTCGCGGACGAAGACGGCAGGCTGTCCATTCCCGTTCATCGACCCGACTTCAATCACAGCGCGTTCTCTGGGGCGAGTGTATTTGACGGCGTTCGAGAGCAGGTTCGCAAACACCTGCTTCATAAGCACCGGATCGCACTCGACGAAGGGCAGCAACTCGATCTTCCAGTCGATGGCCCGCTCGCCGGTTTCAGGCTTCAACTCGCTGACCACCTGTTCGACTACGGAGCCCAGTCCGGTCACTTGAAGCTTGATTTCCTTGCGGCTGATGCGCGCCAGGTTCAATAAGTCATCGACAAGCTGGCCCATCTGGCGGGCTCCGCCCTGGATACGACTGAGATAGCGACGAACCTCCTCCGGCAACTGCGGGCCGTATTCTTCAACAAGTAGTTGAGAAAAGCCGTCAATGTGACGCAAAGGGGCGCGCAGGTCATGGGAGACCGAATAGGTAAAAGCTTCAAGTTCGTTGTTGGCGGCCTCAAGCTCGCTGGCGCGGCGCTCAAGGTCCCGATTAAGTTTCTGGATTTCTTCTTCGGCAAGCTTGCGTTTGGTAATGTCACGGATGGCAGCAGAGACCAGGATGCCCTCCTCGGTCTCCAGTGGGCCGAGACTGATCTCGATCGGAAACTCGGTGCCGTCCTTGTGCAAACCATGTAATACCAGACCCATCCCCATCGGCCGCGCGCGAGGGTCAGCGAAGAAACCTTCCCGGTGGCCC
>DATKQU010000198.1:0-7292 GCA_035532595.1 Terriglobia bacterium
CCCAACATTCCAATCGGGATGCGCTTGCACCATATGACGGTACCACGCTGCGAGGTTCTGGAGATCTCCCTCGGGCTCTCGCTCCTCCCGATCGGCACTCTCGTCCATTGCAGTCGGGTACTCGTCGATTCGAAAACAATGAACAGAGTCCATCCATTCAACAAAGCGGAGAACGTGTGTGTTGCTTAATTGCGATAGGTGCAGCGCGGATCTGGTCGTTTCCAGCGGTACGGTCGTTGCTTGGTCGCTGTTATTGGGGAAAAAATGTATCTCGCCCTTCGCCAATTCAAATACAGTTTTGCCAGAGACTCTTAGCCGTTCTTGGCTAACTGAAAGTTGCTTGGTCTCCGGCGCAAACCGAATCTCGACCCGGTATTCATATTTCTGGCGCTTCAAGAGGACTTCGATTTCAAATACCTGGAGTGGATGATCCAGCCAACGGGTGCGGGTGGACTGGGTGAACGGATTCTCATCGCCCTTAACAAACCGCTTGATATAGCTCATCGCGTCGAGCAGTGACGACTTGCCGCTGCCATTCGCTCCGAGCAGCAGTTGCTTCCTCTCGGGTTTGTAAGTGAAATTAACGAAGCAACGGAAGTTGTCAATGTAAATCCGCGTCAGCATGGCTACATATTACTATACGGCGATCAATCCTGGGTAGCCTCCACTCGGGTGCCACCAGAACAAGGTAGGGCCTCAGTGCAGAATGGATGATTTACCGGGTGAACCGCGTCTCCGTTTTCGCATCCTGTCCTCACGCCAAAATCGAAATCGCGGAGAAAGAACGGGGCACTCGGAAACAGTCCAGCCGGTCGCCAGGGCAGGACCTTGTTGCCCGCTACGAAGGCTGCTATGGAAACACTGACACCACGCAACGCAAGCCGGTGTCAGCAGGTAGCCGCGGCACGGATTTTGTGCCGTGGGCCTTTTGCCAGCCAGAATCTACGAACCCACGGCATCAAAGGCATGCCGTGGCTATCAACTGGCGCTCTACGCGTGGCTCCCGCCGCTTAGCTCACGCACGATGTCGCCGACAAAGGCTTTGGCATCGCCAAAAAGCATCAGGGTCTTTTCCATATAGTAGAGGCTGTTATCGATGCCAGCGAAACCAGGGTTCAGGCTGCGTTTGATCACCATCACGGTCCGGGCATTATCCACTTCGATGATGGGCATGCCGTAGATGGGACTGCCTTCGTCGGTCTTCGCCGCGGGATTCGTGACGTCGTTGGCTCCGATGATCAACGCCACATCGGTTTGCGGCATTTCGCTGTTGGCGGTTTCCATATCGATCAGCCGGTCGTAGGGAATATCGGCCTCCGCCAGCAGCACGTTCATGTGCCCGGGCATGCGGCCGGCCACCGGGTGGATGCCAAACTTAACGTCGATGCCTTTTTTGGAGAGCACATCGAAAAGTTCCCGCACCTTATGCTGCGCCTGGGCGACCGCCATCCCATACCCCGGGACGACAATCACGGTGTTCGCGGCGCCGAGAATCGCGGCAGCCTCTTCGGGCGAGGCGCTTCGCACCGTGCGATCTTCCTTTTCCGCCGCGGTGGAAACTTGCAGCTTGCCGAACGCCCCGAAGATCACGTTCGTGAACGAGCGGTTCATGGCCTTGCACATGATGACCGAGAGGATAAAGCCGGAAGAGCCATCGAGCGCCCCGGCCACCACCAGCACCTTCGAATTGAGCACGAAGCCCAGCAAGGCGGCGGTCAACCCGACGTAAGAGTTCAGGAGCGAGATGACGGTGGGCATGTCGGCTCCGCCGATGGGCGTCACCAGCAGCACGCCAAAGATCAGCGAGATCGCCACCATGCACGGAAAGAAAAAGGTGTAAAGGGGATGCACGATGAGAATGAGCGCGATCACCACCGCCGCGCCCAGCACCGAGAGGCTGACGTAATTCTGCCCTTTGTAAGTGATGGGGCGCTGCGGCAGAAGCTCTTGCAGCTTGCCGGCGGCGATCAGACTGCCCGTGAAGCTGAGCGAGCCGATAATCACCTCCAGCGCGATTTCCGTCATCTCGAACTTCGTGATGTGCGGAATGCGCAGGTAGTATTCCGAAATCCCGATCAGGGCCGCAGCCAGCGCTCCGAAGGCGTGGCTCATGGCGGTCCGCTGGGGGACGGCGGTCATGTGCACCAGGCCCAGGGGGATGCCGATCATGGTGCCCACCAGGAGCGCGATCAGGATCCACTTGAACTGCACGAGCTCGGGGTTGAAGAACGTGGTGACCACCGCCATGGCCGCGCCGATCTCGCCCGCCAGCACGCCGTGCCGCGCGGTGGCGGGCGAGCTCAGCCATTTGAGCGACAGGACGAACAGGGCGATGGCGATGATGTACGCAAAGTCGGTGAGGTATTGCACTGTGAGTGGTGTCATTGTTTTTTGCGCCCGCTGAGTTTGAACATGCGCAGCATGCGGTCGGTGATCAGGAAGCCTCCCACCATGTTGCTGAACGCGGCGGCCACCGCGATAGCTCCCAGGATGGCGGAAAGTTTTGTTCCTTGGCGCCCGGCGATGATGATGGCGGCCACCACCACGATTGCGTCGAGCGCGTTGGTCAAGGCCATCAACGGCGTGTGCAGCAGCGGCGAAACGCGCCGGATAACCTCAAACCCGACGAATCCCGCCAGGATAAACACATACAGGTTACTGATAAATCCCGCTGGCACGGTTCCCTCCTTCAACTGAATGTTGGGTGATGCAAACCGCAGGATCAGCCCTCGCAGGTGGTCTCCGCAGTTTGTAATCTTCTACTGAGTGCTCTTCTCGGCGGACTGGGCAGCAAGCGAATAAAACTCGCGTACCCGTTTGTTGACGATTTCTCCGTTTCGCGTCACCAGGGTTTCGCGCGTGATCTCGTCCTCCAAATTGAGTTCGGGCTTTCCTCCCTTAAACAAATGAACGAGAAACGCCGTGACGTTCTTGGCGTACATCTGGCTGGCATGGTAAGGAACGGTGCTCGCCAGGTTGATGGTGCCCACAATGCTGACCCCGTGCTCCACGACCACTTGGCTGGGGCGCGTGAGCTCGCAGTTTCCGCCGCGCTCGGCGGCCAGGTCCACGATCACCGAACCTGGAGCCATGCCCGCCACCATCTCTTTAGTGACCAGAACGGGAGACTTCTTGCCGGGGATCACCGCGGTGGTGATCACCACATCGCTTTCCGCCACCACGCGCCCCAGCAACTCCCGCTGCCGCTGATAGAACGACTCATCCTGCGCCTGGGCGTAACCGCGGGAATCCTGCGCGTCTTTCACCTCGATCGGCAATTCGACAAAGCGGCCCCCCAGGCTCTGGACCTGCTCTTTCACGGCGGGCCGAACATCGTAAGATGAGGCCACCGCGCCCAGCCGGCGCGCTGTGGCGATCGCCTGGAGTCCGGCCACGCCCGCTCCGATAATGAAGACGCGCGCCGGAGTGATGGTTCCCGCCGCCGTGGTCAGCATGGGAAACATTCGGGGCAGGAGGCCGGCAGCCATCAGAACCGCCTTATAGCCGCAGATTGTGGACATCGAGGAAAGAGCGTCCATGCTTTGCGCCCGGGTGATTCTGGGCATCAATTCCACGCTGAACGCGGACACTCCCTGGGCGGCGATTTCCTGAACCGTCTCAAGTGATCCAAGCGGGCGGAGGAAACCTACCAGGACCTGATCGCGCCGCAGGAGCGGGAGGTCGGCCTTGCCGGTCTTGTCGTTGGACCCGTAGCAGAGCACTTGGACCACGATGTCCGCGGCCTTGAAGACCTCCGCGCGGTCCCCAACGATCTTCGCGCCTTTCTCGGTGTAATGGGCATCCAGATAGCCGGCCTCGGTCCCAGCCCCGGTCTCCACAACCACCTCGAACCCCGCCTTCGCCAAGTTCGGAACGACGGCGGGCACCAGCCCAACTCGCCGCTCTCCAGGAAAGATTTCCTTCGGGACCCCTACCACCATAAACCATCCTCCCTTTCCGGCCCTCCGCGCGGAACCCAACTCTCACCGCGAGTTCCGCAAGGTCGCGGAGGCTTCCGTTCCAACAAGCTTCTCACCGCTTTGCGCGCAGCGCCGCAAGGTTGTTTGTCCTGATTCTTCACGGTCTCCGAATCCTACCGTTTGTGAACCCTCTTTTATATACCGGAAACCTGCGGAGTGCCATACTTAAAAGTTCAAAAAAAGTGGATGTTACCTGCGGAGACAGTTAGGAAAATCTTAAACGCCGTTCCAGCAAGCGCCAATGGCGAGGCAAAGGGAAGGAAATTTCCCTGGCTTTGGTGGCCGGGAGCCGCATGACAATTCGCTTCCGGGTGAATCCCTGCCGGGTTAAGATTCGAAGCGTAGCAAGAAAAAAACACAGGGGCATCTGATCGTGGAGCCGGAAGGGACTCCGGCGGGCAATCGCCTGAGGCTATGCTTTTGGGGCGCATTCTTGAAAACGTGCGCCGCCCCGCGGGAGGTTTTTAATGAATCGAAGGTACTTTTTGGCTCGAGGGGCTGCCGCAGTGGGACTCACAGTACCCCGCAAGGGTTTCCCGTTCGGCAGCTTGGCAAACGATTCCGGCGGGCCCGGCGAAGCTGGCGGCACGCCTTCGGATGTCCCAGCCGCGGACTTCCGCGAGCCTGCTTATGTTCGCACTGAAACCTCAGGCGAGAAAGCAGCATGGTTCGTCGGGAACGGTCTAGTTGAGCGCACCCTCGAGTTCTCCCCGGCGCGGGGGCTTTATACCGAACATTTTCGCCATAAGGTGAGCGGCACGGACTTCTGTTTGCCGGTAAAGCATTCGGGCGCCGAATTCACTTTCCAGGCAGATTCCGAGAGCTTCAGGGGTTCAGTCGATGGTCCGCAGGCCGATTTCACCCTGGCGGGTTCTCATTCCCGGGACCTCAGCCCCTCGGGCAAGCTCCTGGAAATTCAATTGAAGGGCAGGAAGAAGGCTCTCGATGTTTCGGTGTTCTATGCCGTGTACAGCGGCCATCCGGTGGTCCGCAAGTGGATCGCAATCGGCAACCGGGAAGACCAGGCGGTCAGGATTTCGCATCTGGCCTTTGAAGCCTTGAACCTGATGTCGGGGCCGCCCGACGAAGAGATTCTGCGCGCTTACTACGGAGTCCTGCCTCGCGAGATTTTCTTTACGGGCCGCGCGGAAGATGCCGCCATCCTCCAGATGAATCCCCGCACCAGCGAAGGGTTGATCGTCATGAACGAAGCTCCGGGGTGGACGAAGCGGACCGAAATGGCCAATTGGGGAGATGGCATTCAAGCCATGTATGACACGGACTTGTTTCCTTTTGAGCGCAGCCTGAGCCCCGGCGAAACATTCGCCAGCGCAAAATGCGGGCTGGCGTTTTTTATTGAGGGGCAAGGCATGTCGGACCCTCGCTGGTCGATGCCCACTTACACTTCCCGCGTGCTGATGAAGAAAGGATCTGGCTACCAGCCCCCATGGATTTACAACACCTGGGAGCCGTTTTTCCAGGACTACAACGAGCAAATCGTCCTGGAGTCAATCCCCATTGCCTCTCAGATGGGTCTTGAAATTTTCACGCTCGATACGGGCTGGGGCAAAAGTTACGCGGACAACGAAGTGGATTCCAAAAAGTTCCCGCATGGCTTCGCGCCCATCCGCCAGGCTCTGGAAGATCAAAGCATGAGGTTGGGTCTCTGGGAACCGCTGGCGGTGGTCAGTTCAGAAAGCACGGTTTACCGTGAACATCCCGAATGGGTCATCCGAGATCTCAACGGAGATGAAAGGGCGGCCACGTTTCCGGCAAGTTCCCATCGCGTGATGTGCCTTGACTCACCTTACCGCGATTCCGCGGCAAGAAGAATTTGCGACCTCATCCGGGAACAGCATCTCGCTTACGTCAAAATCGATTTGACCACGGTCTTCAACGCCTACGGTGAAGCGCCGGGCTGCTACGCCAGGAATCACTACCATCGAAACTGGGCGGAATCGCTGGAAGGGATTTACCGGAGCATGCAACGCATCACCGATCGGATCTATCGCGAACACCCGGAGGTCCTCTTGGACCTGACGTTCGAATTGTGGGGCCAGAAGCACATTATCGACTATGGCTTGCTGGACGCCGGCGATCTGGATTGGATGAGCAACGTGGATGACACCAGCGCAACTTCCGCGGGGCCGCGCCAGGCGCGGACGCTTCTTTATCAGCGGAGCCTGGCCATCCCCGTCGAAACCATGCTGATCGGCAACCTCAGGGCTACGACGCCGAGCATCGAAGAACGCTTTGCGACCGCCATCGGATCGGCGCCCTTGCTGATGGGCGATCTTCGCCGGCTGAGTCCCGCGCAAGTGAAATGGTATGCCGAAAAGATTTCATGGTTCAAAGATTTCCGCCGGAGAGTGCCCATCAACGAAGGCTTCTTTCCCCTGGGAGACTGGCGGCAGCCTAAGTGCACCACGTGGGACGGCTTTGCACGGCTGAGCCGCCAGGGCGAAGGGGTGATCGTCATTTTCAAGAATGATTCGAACGTCCGGGAGGTTTGTGCAAAGTTGCCGGCCTTTCCCGCCGGGAAATTCCAGCTTCGCTCCACCATGACAGGAGATTCGTTCGGCTCCTTTTCCGGCGAGCAATTCCGGAGAGGAATTACACTTCCGATTCCACCTCGGCACGAAGTGCAAATCGTTGAAGTGCATCGAGTGCAATCTTGACCGGCCGTTGTCGCGCCGGGATGTAGCAGCGCTCTGCGAGCGCCGGTTCGTGCTTAGATAAAAACCGGCGGTCATAGACCGCCGCTACAGTGGGTTGGCTCGTTCGCCGCATCCCCATCCGTGGGCCGTTTGCACTTGAAGTTGGTAGCCACGGACAGAGCCTTCCTGTCCGTGGGCCTTTTGCTGTTCTGCAATCTCAAATCTGCAATCCTGAATCGCCTCGAGCCGGATGGTAGCCACGGCATGCACTCTATACCGTGGGTTTGTGGCGTGTCGAAAGGCCCCCGGTCAGGAAAACACTGAGCGTGGCTACCCGCTGGGCCGTTTCTTTTCGTAGGGGCAATTCACGAATTGCCCTTTGGGATGCTGTAGCGACGCTGTCCCCACTGCCGGATTTGCTGTTCTGCAATCTCAAATCTGCAATCCTGAATCGCCTCGAGCCGGATGGTAGCCACGGCATGCACTCTATGCCGTGGGTTTGTGGCGTGTCGAAAGGCCCCCGGTCAGGAAAACCCTGAGCGTGGCTACCCGCTTCCACCCGTCTTTGTAGCGCAGGGCTCATAAGGGGCGGCCCAGGGCCGCCCAAGCCCTGCGGCCCTTCAAGTTCTTTCGGTTCGCGGAATTGCGCCATAGC
>DATKQU010000199.1:0-20588 GCA_035532595.1 Terriglobia bacterium
CTGGTGCATCATGCCGAACCATGTTCACGCCATCGTGCAGCCGCTCGCCGGTTTCGAACTTCCTGGCATCCTGCATTCATGGAAGTCGTTTTCATCGAAGGAAGCGAACCGGGTGATTGGCAGAACCGGGGAATTCTGGCAGCCGGAGTATTACGACCACTTGGTTCGGGATGAAAAGGATTTCGCCCGCCAGATCGAGTATGTGCTGTCCAATCCCCGGCGCGCGGGACTGACGAATTGGAAATGGGTTGGTTGTGGCACGGGTGGCACGGGCGTCCCGCCCGTGGAGGCCCATGCCGCGCGTGGCACGGGCGTCCCGCCCGTGAAACACCATGGCCAAGAGGGCCATGCCACAACTCATGGCCAGGATGGCCATGCAACGAGCCATGCCACGAGCACACGGAAACTGCCGGAGGAAGCCAAAGAGTGAAACAGCCATGGCACGTCAAGCCGCTCGCTGCTGTCGCAATAGTTGAGGCGGGCGATCCAGCGCCACTGGGCCGTTTGCTTCGACAGCGATTCGATTACTCCAGAGTCCTCCACCCGGAGGCAGAAAGATTTGTGACAGTCCGGCTCTACGGAAAGGGGGCGGTACAGCGCAGCGTTGGCGACGGCAAGGTTCCGAAAATGTCGTCAGCCCTACGAATTCGGGCAGGCGATCTCATTTATTCAAGAATCGACGCGCGAAACGGGGCGTTCGCAATTGTCCCGCAAGACCTGGAGGGTGCCGTCGTTTCCAAAGACTTCCCTTCCTTCGCAATCGACCGTACTAGAGTACACCCCCAGTACCTTAATTACTTTCTAGGGACGGAAGCATTCTTTTCCCAACTGCGGGCGTCCAGCTTCGGCACGACGAACCGTCAACGCATCAGCGAATCAAAGCTTCTCTCCCACACCATTCCACTGCCGCCGCTTCCCGAGCAAGAGCGCATTGTTCGCATTTTGGACGCGGCGGAGGAGTTGAGGCGGGTGCGGGCCGAGGCCGACCGCCGCACTGCCGACATCATCCCCGCCATTTTTTACGAAATGTTCGGCGACCCAGTTAGGAATTCTATGCTTTGGCCAATGATTCGCCTTGGTGAGGCATGCGACCTTATCAACGGGCGGGCTTTCAAGCCCAATGAATGGGGAACGGAAGGGCTACCAATTATCCGCATTCAGAATCTCAATGACGCGTCAAAACCTTTCAACTTTTACTCAGGCGAGCTTCCTGAAAAGTTCCGGGTGAATGCCGGCGACATCCTCCTTTCGTGGTCAGGGACACCAGGGACTTCCTTTGGGTGCTTCCGGTGGCAAGGGCCTGAGGGCTGGCTGAACCAACATATCTTCAACGTAAAATTGCGCCGCGGAATTGATGGCGAGTTTTTTATACAAAGCGTAAACGCAAGACTGGCAGAGCTTATCGGGAAAGCCCATGGTGGTGTCGGCCTGCAGCATGTTACGAAAGGCATGCTGAATTCGACCGTGCTTCTTCTGCCTCCTCTCCCGCTCCAACGCCAATTCGCCGCCCGCGTGACGGAAGTCCGCGCTTTGGAAGACCAGCAAGCCGCCAGCCGTCGCCGCTTGGACGATCTCTTTGCGTCCCTGCTGCATCGAGCATTTCAAAGTGAGCTGTGAAGTGGCATGGGCTTCCAGCCCATGACCAGACACGGTCAAGATAACCGTGCCACAGCTTTGGACGACCTTTTCCAAGCCATGCTTCATCGTGCCTTTCGGGGTGAGCTGTGATCGGTTCCTTGCTCGACCATTGACAATAGCGGGTCGCCACCGTCAGGGCTTTCGGGCCGGTGGGCTCGCGGGACAGGTTTGGCCCGGTTGAAAAGCCCATGCTTAAACCCAACGGCGATTGGAGCCTTGGCGGGCGGTCGATGAATTTGCGATTGGCGAGTCGGAAATTGGTGATTGGCGATGGGCGGATGGTGAACGAAGAACTGGTGAATGGGTAATGTTTTGATTTGCTGATTGGGGATGGCGCGATTGGGGGTCGCAATCAGTCAATCACATTTGCCGAAATCAGAAATTTCCTGGGTCGCAATCGCTCAAGCGGCGGTCGCCCAATCGCCAATGGCCGAGGGCGGCGCCGGCGAAGCAAAAGCTCTTCTGCCTTCTGTCTTCATACTTCCTAATTCCGAATTCATCCTTGCAGTGCCGTACCGTTTCCCGCGCACGATACAGCTCCATGTCTAGGCTATCATGCTAGTCCTTTGGAGGCGCCTAAACCTCCCGGGTGGGATTTGTGGGACTTTTACCGCCCAAATCGGATGAAGATATATCCGCTGAATTATCAATTACTTACGGAAAACACAAACATCAGAAAATCGATAAAATCGGCAATTGTGTGCCAATCTTGCACAGCGGGTAAATTTTACCCAGCTAAGCAGGATCATGCCGGCGAGGACGCTTTCGCGGCGATCAGGGCCCGGAATGTGCTAAGCTGATTCGAGCAGCCGGCAAAGACTTTGGACCGACGCTTGGCGCCGTGCGCCGCTAGGCAACCTCGAACGCTATCCCCTGGATACCGCCTATGAAGATCCTGATCGCAGGGTCGAGCGGGCTGATTGGTTCAGCACTGATTCCTGTCTTGAAGGCCCAGGGCCACCAAGTGGTCCGGTTGGTTCGTCGCAAGGCGGACGCCGAAGAGGGTGTGGCAAGCTGGAACCCGGCCGCCGGCCAACTCGATCCCAATGCCTTTGAGGGTGTCAATGCGGTGGTGAACCTCGCGGGAGAAAGCATCGCCGCAGCGCGCTGGACTTCGGAGCGGAAAGCCCGGCTTCGTGATAGCCGCGTGCAAGGTACCAAACTCCTTTCGGAAACCCTGGCACGACTGGCAAACCCGCCGGAAGTGCTGGTTTCAGCTTCCGCGGTCGGCTACTACGGTTCGCGCGGAGACGAGGTGATGTCCGAGGAAAAACCGCCCGGCGCAGGCTTCCTGCCCGAAGTTTGCGTGGCCTGGGAGGCTGCAACCGAACCCGCAAGGCAACGCGGGATTCGGGTCATCAATCTCCGAATTGGCATGGTCCTTAGCGGGGAAGGCGGCGCGTTACAGCCAATGGCCTCGGCCTTCAGAATGGGTGTGGGTGGAAAACTCGGCGATGGCCGGCAGTTCATGGGCTGGATTACCAACGATGACCTCACCCGTGCAATTCTGCACGTCATCGTGAACACGAGCTTCCACGGCCCCGTCAACGCGGTCGCGCCGAATCCCGTGCCCAACAAGGAATTTACGGAATCGCTGGGAAAGGTTCTGCGGCGCCCCGCGGTTTTTTCGATGCCCGCTTTTGTGGTCCGTCTGGCGTTTGGAGAGATGGCGGACGCATTGCTCCTGGCAAGCGCCCGGGTCGAACCGGCACGTCTCTTGGCCGGCGGGTTCACGTTTCAATATCCCGAGCTCGAAGGAGCACTCCGGCACGTCCTGGGGAAATCGCAGGGGTAGATATTTATCTCTTCCAGTTGCTCAGCCCGCAGTAATGGGGTATGGCGCGTCCAGCAGGGTCTCGGAATCTTCCTCAAGGGTGTATACTTATTAGATATTCTGGGACTTCAATGAGAATCAAGGTCTTATTCTTTGGATTGACTCACGACTTGACCGGGCTTCGGGAAGACCAGGTTGACCTGGAAGAAGGCGGAAACCTCGAGCACCTGCGACGGTTGTACGAAGCTCGCTTCCCGCGCCTCGGTGAGCTTGCCGATTCCCTGCTGTTTGCAGTAAATCAACAGATTGCAGACCGCGCGGCCTGTCTGCACGAGGGCGACGAAGTGGCGTTCATGCCTCCCGTCAGCGGTGGTTCCAACGATGACATTTACCGCATCACTCGGGAGAAGATTCCGACCGAGGAGCTTGCGAAGTCGCTAAAAAGGGCCGCGGACGGAGCCGTCGTGGCCTTTGAAGGCATTGTGCGCGAGCAATCTCACGGGCGTAAGACGCTTTATCTTGAGTACGAAGCCTATGACGCCATGGCCGTTCGCAAAATGGAAGAAATCGGGGACGAGGCGAAAAGAAAGTTTGAGATCCATAACGTCGGAATCATTCATCGCGTGGGAAAGCTGGAAATCGGAGAAACCAGCGTGGCGATTGTGGTAACCGCCGCGCACCGGCGCCCGGCCTTTGAGGCTTGCCATTACGCCATCAACCGCCTGAAGCAAACGGTGCCGATCTGGAAGAAAGAGTATTTTGAAGACGGTGGGGTCTGGGCCGAAGGAGAAGGCCAGCCGCGGGTGCTCGTCGAGGCAAAAGGATAATCCAGCCTCCCGCGAACCCATCGATGTTATAACTTTGTCGGGTTAGGGGTCTATCGGAAACATGGAGAATTACTTAGGAATAGCAGCCGAAATCGCTCGGGAAGCGGGTTCATTAGTTGCAGAGCTTTCAAAACAGCCCGTTGAAATTTCCTATAAACGAAAATCAGATCTGGTTACGCAAGCCGACCGGCGCTCGGAGGCCTTGATTATCGACCGCCTTCACCGCCATTTCCCCAATCATGCAGTCGTTGCGGAAGAAGGCGGGGGCCAAGAAACGGGCTCTGAATACTGCTGGTACGTTGATCCGCTGGATGGGACCACCAATTTTGCGCATGGCTTTCCGGTGTACTGCGTGACCTTGGGGCTGGCTTACCGGGGAGAGGTTATTGCTGGAGTTGTTTACGACCCCACCCGGGAAGAATTTTTCGCGGCCGAGCGCGGCGCGGGCGCCTATCTGAATGACCAGCGAATCAGCGTTTCAAAGACTCCCAAACTCTCCGAGAGTCTGCTTGGCACGGGTTTCCCCCCTTTCGCTTCCAACCACGACCTGAACATCCAGTTTTTTTTCAAGCTGACTCATCTGTCCCATGGAATCCGTCGTGCCGGGTCTGCCGCCTTGGATCTTTGTTCGGTGGCAACCGGGCGCTTCGAAGGTTTTTGGGAACTCAAACTTAATCCCTGGGACAAGGCGGCCGGATCCCTCATGGTAACGGAAGCGGGAGGCCGAGTCACCGACCTGACGGGAGGCCCTTTTGACTTGCAGCGCGATGAGATTTTCGTCTCCAATGGTTTGATTCATGATTCCATGCTCCAGGTCTTCTCGGAGATTTTTGAAGAGCATAAGAAGGTTGAGTGCAACCAGGATCGCATCTGACCAGCCTTCGAGCCGGTGAGGTTATGGCTTCCAAACCTGAGGAAGGATTATGAGAAAGCCCTTGGGTGCAAGGCGTTACGCCAGGCGCCGCGGACTGATCACGCTGTCTCTCTCAGGACGGGAGCCCAGATTTCCCCGCCCCAGCCAGGCGCCCGACCCGGAAATTACCGAGATGGACATTCGCATGCGCCGGCTGAGTGCGGCGCACGACGGCCTGAGGATTGTTCATCTTACTGACATTCACCACAGCATATATACGCCGCTGGAAGATGTGGAGCGGGCTGTGGACCTCACCAATCAACTGCATCCCGACTTGGTGGCTTTGACCGGTGACTACGTTACCTTCTCGCCCGCCTACATCCGGCCGGTGGCGGAAGTTCTGGGGAGGTTGCGCGCCCGGCTGGGGGTCTTTGCCGTCCTGGGAAATCATGATTTCCAAGTGGATGCGGATGAGATGACGCGGGCGCTCCAAGACCAACAGATCCACGTGCTTCGCAATTCGCACTATGCTCTGCACGCAGGGCACGCGCGGCTCTGGCTGCTGGGAATTGATGACCTCTGGTGGGGCGCGGACGACCTGGAAGCCGGGGTGCGGCATATTCCGTCCCACGATCCGAAAATTCTGCTTTGTCATAACCCCATGGGAATTCGCATGGCGGTGAAGCACAAAATCGATTTAGTCCTCTCCGGCCATACCCATGGCGGCCAGGTGCGGCTGCCCCTTTTGGGCGCATGGTACGGCAGGTCGAGGCTCGGCAAGCGTTTTGTTCAGGGTTGGAACCGTCTTGACGGGACACAGATTTACGTGAGCCGCGGCATCGGAAAAGTGGTTTTGCCTTTGCGGGTTGGCTGTCCGCCAGAGATCGCCTGTTTGCGTCTGCGCTCAGGAAACTCTGCCAAACCGCTCTGAGCGGTCCTGCTCAAGTGTCGTGTGTTTTTCCCGCTAAGATTTAGAAGATTTTTATTGAGAGTTACAAAATATAATGACAACTATTACTGTAGCGCGGGTCTATGACCCGCGTCTTTCGCCGCTCATAGAGCGGCGCTACAAAGAACGGCGTCACTATATTTTGTAAACATCAGTAAGATGATGTCTACTTTCCTACATCGGCGAAAAGCCCCTTCGGCTGCAGCCCCAAGGTTGCGCAACCAAACGCCAGGACAGAAGAAGGAACCGAAGCTTGCAATCGGATAACGACATCTCCCGCGCATATCCTGTATAATATGGGCCTAAACCTCGCGGCCACCCAGCGCGGCGGGGCGGTTGGGTTGATCCCCCAAAAATGCGTTTTCAGCGGAGGCTCTCTATGGCAGAACATATCGTAAAGTGCGTGAAATACCAGAAGGAGTTACCGGGCCTCGATGAGGCGCCCTGGCCGGGCGAGCTCGGCCAACGCATTTACGACAATGTCTCTAAAGATGCCTGGAAGCTTTGGCTGGAACACCTGAAGATGGTCATTAACGAATATCGTTTGAGCCCGGCCACCAAGGAAGCCCAGGAAATCATCGCGCAGCAGATGGAACAGTTCTTCTTTGGCGAAGGCGCCGCGCTCCCTCCCGGTTACGTCCCCCAGCAGAAAAAATAGAGTGGCAGGAATTATTGCCCAGGCTTTTGTGAGTTCTGGCTGCTTGCTGCGGAGTGGCAGCCGAAGCTAACGTCCCTCGCGCTATCTCCACCACTTTTGTCACATGACGGGTAAAGCAGGGCTGAGCGCGAAATGCAATTGCTGGTGAGCGCGGCGCAGAGCCCGCTCGACGTATTCAGACGACGGACCGCGCGCAAAGATGAAACCGGGGTAACTCGACCCCTCAGGCAGCGGAACCAACTTTTCGCCTGGTTTGGCCGTAATAATAACTTCCTCGACCCCGGCGGTGGCGCGAGCCTCTTCGGCTCCTTCCACCTCATGAAGGATGCCCGCCTCGGGAACGGGAATCATCATCACCCCTGAGGCCGCTTCTTCCCTGTGAATCGTTCCCATTCCTTCGCCTAAGGCCAACCGGATGATCAATTCCTCGAGAGAAATATTCTCCCCAAGATCGGGAGAGCGAAAACGCAGAGCCCGCGAACACAGTCCTCCGATGGGCCGGGCGGCCACCTCCATCATCCAGAAGCCCCGGGGATTGATTCGAAGCTCGGCATGGAGAGGGCCGTGAAAGAGGCCAAGTGCTTGCACCGCCCTTTCCAAGGCTTCGACGACCCCTGCTTGGACCTCCTCCGGCAAGCTGGAAGGCGTAACATAAATCGTTTCTCCAAAAAACGGGCCGATGAGCGGGTCCGGCTTGTCAAAAATCGCCAAAACCTTTAGCCGGCCCCGATCGACGATTCCTTCGACGGCAATCTCCGCCCCCTCGATGTACTCTTCCACTTGGATGAAATCATTTGCCGCCTGGCGGGTGACCCGGATTTCGGGCGAGAGCAGCAGCGTCCGGATTCGATCGAAAGCGCGGGCGAACTCCCACGGGTTATCGGCACGAATGACACCTCGGCTGGCCGAAAGAGCCAGTGGCTTCAGAACGCAGGGGTATCCGAACGCCGAAGATCCCACCGTTGCGATATGCTGCGAATTGTTTTCGACCGGGAAGAGGACAAAGCGAGGGACGCTCAAACCCCCGGCGCAAAGTCGCTCGCGGGAGCGGTGCTTATCCCGGCAGATGTCAGCCGCTTCGGCAGTGTGGTGCAAGAGCCCCAGCATCCGGCAGGCCCTTGCCGCTGTAGAAGTCGCGCAGTCGCCCAGGGCGACGATGCCATCGAGAGGCTGGGATCGAGCGAGGTCAGCAATCCTGCGCGCTGACTCTTCAGGCGCCTCAAACCGCAAGGGCAGCGCTCCGTCCCGCCACGGGTCGTCAAGGACGTGGCAGCGGTCCGTCCCTAAGACCACGGCAACGCCGACCTTTGCCGCGCCTTCGACGAAGGCGCGTGTCTGGTAACCTGTGGTGGTGGTCAACAGCAGCAGCCGGCGTTCATCGCTCCTGTGCGGAGACACGACGCTTCCGGAAGAGAGATTCACCATCGCTTTACGCAGTCGCAAAATTGCCCTTATGCGTCTCGTAGAATTGCTTCATGCTGACATTGGCGTCGAGGATGATCGGAAGTTGGCTCTCCAGCTTCGGAAGCGCTGCGGCGGGGATGGCCACGAGGAGTTCTTCCTCTTTAATGGCGGCAAACGTCCGCGCGCCCATGCACGCCATGCTGACCGTGGTTTGGCCGCTCTTTAAAGAACTGGGGATGGCTGCACAGGCTGGCCGGCCCAGGGTTCGGCTTTCCGCCCCGGTCCCCCAGGATACCGCGCCACTCGCCTCCGAAACCATCATCGCCTGGAAGGGCGTGCAAATCACCAGCACGACATCCGGCTGGATCTGCCCAAAGTCTTTGAGCGGCCCGTAAACAACAACGTTGTGCTGCTTCTCCACCACCGGCACCTTGTCCGCCTCGGCCGCTTCCAGATAGGAAAGCTTTCCCATCATTCCGATCAGCGAAAGAGCCTGGTCCGCGACCGGCTGCGGAATTTGGAACCCCTGAGTGATGGCCCCGATGGGGCAGTTGTAGTGATCCTCCGCGGTAGTGTAAAACAGGCCTCTTTCCGCAGCCTTCCAGAACGTGCAGGCCGAGGGCGCCGCTTCGCTGTAATGACGAACTCCCGAAGGAGCATCCTTCAGAAATGCGATGCCAACCGGCGTGTGAACAAACCCCAATTTCCGAGTCAGGTTATTTGCAAAGTTTTCGTACACCAATCAATCCTCTCTTTTCCTCTGTTGCGGGTGGAACCAGATTTTTAAGTTCTTATTGAATTCTGCTTGTTCTACCGAATCCTATCAAACGTAAGCTTCAACCGGGTTGACACGGACCAACTGGTCCTTGGTAGGCTCCGCTCAGCAATACCACGGCTCGGTCAGGTAAGGGATGGCGGCACGGTCCAGGCGATCATTCGATTCCAGAACTTCCGGCGCTCTGATCCCCGCCATTTCGTGCGCCAGCTTGACCACTCGTGAGAAGACCGCGCGCCGCGAGGCCCCTTCGTTCTCGCGCACCAGCGATTGAATTTTCGCGCACAGCTCGTCGACCCGCGCATCGGGGTTAGACCAGGGATAAACGAGGGCCGCTTCGTCAAAGCGCCCCACCATGTCCCGAATCTCAGGAAGCTCCAAAAGCTTCGAGCCCGCAGGAATCAGCAGGCGAATGCCAAGCTGGATGGGAGCCACCTGATCGGCCAAATCAAGCTGCTGAAGGCGGACGAGGAATTCACAAAACCCCTCCAGCGTCGTCCACGGAGTGAAAGCAACAAACGTGGGGGAGAGAGTCAAGCCTTCCTGCCGAAACAGGCTAAGCACCTGAAGAAAATCCTGGCAGGTATGCCCTTTCTTGAGACGAGAGAGGATCTGGTCATCCAGGGATTCCACGGCGCTGGTCACAAAAAGGCAGCCGGTATCTCGTAACGTCTTGAGGTGATTCGCGTGCTTCAGGAGATGTTCGACCTTGATCGTGGCATCGTAGGTCACGTCAGGGTGTTCGGCGTGCATGGCCGTCACAATTTCCACGGCGTGTCGAATGCCATTAAAGAAGTCCGGATCGCCAAAGGTGATATGGGAGGCTCCGGAACGAACCTGCCGCCGGATGTCTTCCAGCACCACCTCCTGCTGGACAATTCGGAAGCGGCCGTTGTAAACGGGCACAACGGGGCAGTGCCGGCATAGATGCTTGCAGCCTCGGCTGGCCTCCGTGTAACCCGCCACTCGCGCGCCGCCATTCGGACCAATAAGTTGCGCATAACTTCTCAGAGCGGGCAACCCGCTGCGGTCAGGAACCAGAAACTGTTGCCGGGAAAGAGAAATAACCGGATCGCGCTGCGGGGTGGGCTGGCGAAAGTCAGCCTTCAGGCGCTCCAGGATCGAAACCAAGCCTTCCTCGAACTCGCCGCCCAGAATGGTTTGAGCGCCCAGCTTCCGCAAGAACGGTTCATTCATGGGCGCATACATCCCGTAAAAACAGAGATGCGCCCGCGGATTCAACTTCTGCACGATCGGCAGAGTTTGGATGGCCAGTCGAGTCGCGGTATGCATGGGCGTATAGAAGGCGACAAGATGAGCGGCCTTGACCGCTTCCGCGTCGAGGGCCTGCCGCGAAAGGTCAAAACAGGTGACCGCAGAGCCGGCTCTCCGCAGCCAAGCCGCCGGCGATGCCAGCCCGAAAGGCTGGCGTCCCAACTCATAAGTGGAGATCAGTACGGTATTCAATGAGCCCGATGGCCTTAGTTGTATTTAATGTAATTGGTCAACCGCCCCAAAGCCCATCTTAACAGGCGGGAGAACATTCCACAAAGGCCCGTTGGCCTATGCAGGGTCACAAGCGGGGCTTCCCAAGGCCCGCGCTCGGGAAACGATCCGCGTCGTTGCACAAAACAAAGGTGCGATAACCCTTGGACCGGCCATCCCCTTTCAACATCCGCTCAACTTGCCGGAGTTCAAGTCAGACTGAGGAATGTCCATCCAGGCGGTTAGCGGATACGCGCAAGCAAGGCCGCCGCGCCTTCAGGGGTTCCATGAGGACTCATGACTCTTGATTTTTTGCCGTACTATTCATAGCATAGGAGGTGCAATCAGTTCACGCCCAGAGTGAATCTCGGGCGGCGCATATGAATTCCGCAACACCCGATGAAGTCTTTGTAAAATCATCCGGCGGCGGAGTGTCAACCTTAAGGGGTTAACTTTCATCAAAACTAAAGAGCCTCTCGGGCAGTTGGCCGTATGCCGGAGCGCATGGCAACTGGCGCCAAAAGCCTGATGAAATTCTTCCAGGGGCCGAAGAACGGTGTCTGGGTAGGTTGAAGGACGCGTCGCGCTGCCTTTGTCCAGGATCGGAGTACGGCGATGAGGATTCTCACGCCGAATACTATTTGAGAGGTGGGGAAATCCCATGAAACTTTTTGCTCGGCTGGCTTTGCCGTTTGTCTTGGGAGGGGCTATCGTCTCCATGCTATCCGTCGCTTTTGCCGGAAGCAAGAAACCTGCGGGCGCAATGATCTTCCGGGAAAAATGTTCGATGTGCCACGGCATGGATGGGGAAGGCTATGCGGCGATCAAAACCCCCGATTTCACCGACGCCAAGTGGCAGGCGGCTCACGGCGACAAAGAGCTTATGGATGCCATCGAGAACGGAATGAAAGGAACGGCCATGGTGTCCTTTAAGGGCACACTCGACCACGAGCAAATGGAGGCCGTACTCAAATACGTCCGTTCCCTTGGCAGCAAGGCAAAGAAGTAGCTTGATCGGGAGGTTGTCAGAACGCGAAAATGGGGATAGCCTGGAGTTGAGGAACGCGAATTCCTGATGCGAGGACTCCTCTCCCGCGGACCTGCAAAGAAAGGGAAATTCAGAGTGTTTCCTTGGGCAGAGCCCCTTGGCGCGATAGAGTCACTATCCAGCGCGCACGACGACACGATCATAGGGCAAATACCGCTGGACGAGTTCAAGTCTGAACCAGCAATACCATCCGGCAGGTCTTTTCGAACAGTGAAGGATCGTGGTTCCTTTTTGGGGGAAGGTCTTCAAGGTCCTAACAACCGGCCGTGGGTTAGATCATTATCCGCGACTTGGTTCTGACCAGCGATTACTCAACCGGGCAAAGAAAGTCTCAAGGTTTGCCGCGCGGCCGAGCGGCGAGTAAGTTCTCCCTGCCTAATGATTTGCAGGCGCTCCTACGGCCCAGCATCTTGATGTTGGCGGCAAATGGCTGGCCGCCGGCAGTCGCGAAACAACCAAAAGAAGGAGCCACGCATAAGAGAGGTTTCGTTATGGGTAGAAAGTATAAACAGAAAGGTTATATGGACTCCGGCCGTGAGGAACAAGATCGGAGACCGAAGGAGAAGTCGGAAACGTTTGGGCCCCGGACTCCTGCAATGCCGGGGCGGCGTTCCGTCTGGCGCTGCGCGTCCTGCGCGGCAATCCTGCCGGCTGGTTTGGACCCGCAAGGCAAATGTCCTCGGTGCGGGACCGAACTTCATAGCTGCAAGCAGTGCTCGTTCTTCGACACGGCGAGCCGATTCGAATGCACAAAGCCCATCACCGCGCGCATTCCCAAGAAGGACCAACGGAACGAGTGCTCCTTCTTCTCTCCGCGAACAACCAGCGAAAGGGAGACTTCTTCCTCGAAACCTTTCGACGCACGGGCGGCTTTTGAGAACCTTTTCAAGAAGTAACCTTCCGCGGAAACCTTTCTCCCTGCGGCGAAATACCCGATTAAGCCTGCGCAAAGGGGCGGGACTCTGCGCTCAGCTGAAGATTTTCTGGCGCGCCGCTTCCGAGATGGCGACCACGGCGGGATTCTTGATCTTTCTCTCCACCGATATCGCATAGAACCGCCAGCGGATCGCACTCGTGCGGCCGATTCGGGCAAAACCGTACCGCCGCATCTCGCGGTCCTGGACCCAAGGGGCGGGAAAAACGCCATGTCCGGCCTCGCCGAACGTTCGGAGCAAGGAAAAGTCATCGAACTCGCCTACGATCAGCGGCCGAACTTGCTGCTGGTCCAGCCAATGGTCGAGGCTCGGCCTCATGGCGCTGTCCTCCGTGGGAAGAAGAAAGGGAGAACCATCCAGGGAACGCGGAAAACCCTTCCGAAGTTTCTCCGCCACTCGAGGCTTGCCGTAAAAGCCTACGTCGCATTCGCCGAGGAGATGATTGAAAGCCCGAACTTTGACGACCGGCCCGACGGGTGCGTCGGACAACACGACGTCTAACTCATTGACGGCCAGCTCTGCCAGCAGGCGGTCAGGCCGGTGCTCGTGGCAAATGACCCGAACCTGCCCCGGAAGCTGAAAGGCGGGACGGATCAGATGGTAGGCGATCCACTTGGGAAGGACGTCCGCAACGCCGATTCGTACCTGCAGGGGATGCCCGGTAGGGCGTCCACGGAGCGTGTCTGTAAGCTCTCGTCCCAAAGAAAAAATTCCGTCAGCGTAGTGAAAGACCAGGTCACCCGTTTCTGTCAACGCCAGTTGCCGGCCCGTCCGAAGGAAGAGCTTCTCCCCAAGCTCTACCTCCAAGCGCGAAATCTGGGCGCTGATGGTCGGCGGAGAGAGCAGCAGCTCCTGCGAGGCTTTGGCAATACTCCCCGTCCGCGCAGTCGTCCAAAAATACAGCAGATGGTGGTAGTTGATCCATTCCATCTCCCTATTATAGATAGAAATAATCTATCCCAGGCATTTAAACTTTCTGCTTTTCCAATCGCACAAGGACCTGATACAAGTAAACATAGTCGGTCCGGCCAAAGGAGATTCGATGCGTTCATCTCTTGAGGTTCTCCGTATTCACGATGCTCCCAAAGGTCCTTCGAACACAGGGCGGCCCGAGGGCGATGAGAGCTCCCAAGTTTTCCGTTCATGCGGTCCGTTCCACCTTCCGAGCCGGTGGCCGAGCATTCTCATTTTTCGGCAACTGATTTCCGGAATCCTGCTTGCCGCCGAGCTTCCGCGGCCTTCCTTCCCGTGCCTGTAGGCTCCAAAACCGCAAAAGGCGGCCTGTTAGGAAACGGCCAGATGAGGAGTTATGAAAATGAACAAGGTGAGAGATAATATAAGCGTAGGGAAGCAAGGAAGGAGTTCAAAAGTATTGCTGGTAATTGACGAGACGGGAAATCTGAGCCATCACCGAAGGATGTTGCGGGCTCAAGGTCACAAGGTGTATGCGTGCCATTCGTATGAACAAGGGCTTGGTCTATTAGGGCGGGATACTTTTGATCTTGTGGCGGTCAGCCAAGGCGGCCTAGCCTTCGAGGGGAAGGGGGTTGTAATGCGGGCATTGGAAGCCGATCGCAGGACGCCTGTCCTGGTGCTGGCGCACGCCCCGGATATGAACAATTACCTGGAAGCAATGCAATTGGGTGCAGTCGATTATCTGGAGATGCCTGTGCCCCCGGCTGAGCTGGCGCGGGTTTTAAAGACCCACCTTCGTTATTGCCCGGCAGCTTGAAATGGGAGTTCAGCGCCCTTCCAGAGAGGAGTCGTCCATACCACAAGGAGGGAACCATGCAACTGGAACTTCACATTCGCGGAAACATTGCGGAACCTCTACGACGCTACGCCGAACGCCGTTTTCATTTTGCCCTTCGCCGGTTTTCTCACCGGGTCAGGCGATTAAGGATTTATGTTGCGGACGTCAACGGTCCTCGCGGGGGAGTCGATAAGCAATGCCGGGTTCTGTTGGAAGTTGCGCCCTCGGGAAGCTTGATGCTGGAGGAGACTGATGTTCGACTTCACGAAGCCATGGACCGTGCAGCAGGCCGCTTAAGGCGCTGCGTTCGCCGGGAATTAAAGCGCCAGCAGGCCCGAAGGCTCGGCAAAGTGCATGGCGGTTCCATTCGATACCCATGGACGACCAAGTTCACGGAAGCGCGGGCCTAACGGTGACCGCTTAGGCCTTGATCCGCGACAGCACTGAACCCGTGAAGCCGTTTGAACGCGGGCAAACCGCCATCTTTCCCTATTGCCATCTTTCCCTTACAACCATTGCAGAAGTGTGTTAGCCTAAAATCTTAGTCTTGTGGGGGGAGGACCTCCGCATGAGCACCTGTCTATGGCGCTGATCGCACCTTCGATGCTTGCGGTAAACTTTGCACGGCTTGGAGAAGCGCTCAGTGAAGTAAAGTCGCTGGGTGCGTCAATCATCCACATCGACGTCATGGACGGCCATTTCGGCCCGGAGATTTCGGTAGGCCAGCCTGTGGTCGGGAGCGTCCGTCAGGCAACTGAATTAGAACTGGATGTGCATCTCCTGGTCGAGCGGCCGGAGCGATATCTTCATGATTTCATCCGAGCCGGCGCGGACCGCTTGGCAATACACATTGAAGCAACGCGGAATGCCTGCCGGGCGATTCAGTTGGCCAAAGAACATGGCGTGAAGGTGGGCTTGGCGCTCCAGCCCGAGACCCCCGTGCAAGACTGCTTTGAGCTCCTGCAGGAGTTGGACTACCTGTTGATTTTGAGCGCGATCGACGTTCGCGGCCAAGCAGAGTTCCTCCGGCGTACAATCGGGAAAGTGGGAACCGCCGCAAGAGAACGAGAGAAGCAAGGGCTTAATTTCGCCATCGAGGTGGAGGGCGGCATCGGCCCAAACGAGGCGGAAGAATTAGCGGTTGCCGGTGCAGACATCCTTGTGGTCGGTTCCGCCATCTTTGGTAGTAATGATCGGAACGAGGCCATGCGGGAGCTGACACGCAGAGCCAACCCGGGCTTCTCAAACAAAAGACAGGAGACGAAGCCGCGGGTTCAGTAAGATAATAAAGCTCGGACGCCTCGCGTCCGTGCGCAACAAAATCGAGCAGATTGATGGTGCAGGACAACGAGATCCAATGGGGCAAGATGGGGAAACGGTCCTTGGTTGAGGCAAGAAGCATAAAGGCGCTGGTGCGCAGAAATCTCCTTCGGTCGGGAACAGAATATCGGCTTTTTGCCATTGTCCTGCTGACCATCGCGGTCACGCTGTTCCCTTCCTGCCTGTTTCGCCATCACCATAATGACGTGGACAGCATGCTGCCTTCCGGCCAGCAGCCTGACAAGATTCTCTTTGAAAAATCGATTGCGGAGATCGATCATGGCCGTTTTGACGTCGGACGCCTGACCCTGCAAACCTTGCTCAATACTTATCCGGACAGCGAATACCTGGCAAAGGCCAAGCTGGCCATTGCGAATTCCTATTACCAGCAAGGGGGAGCCTCCGGCCTCACAGAATCCGAATCGGAGTACAAGGATTTTATCACCTTCTTTCCCACGGCCCCGGAAGCTCCCATGGCGCAGTTCCGCGTGGGCATGGCCCACTTTCGCATGATGGGGAAACCCGACCGTGATCGCACCGAGGCGCACCTGGCGGAGGCGGAATTTAAGGAGTTTCTCCTCAAGTATTCCGATAGCCCTTTGATGCCGCGCGTCAAGGCACGGCTGCGAGAAGTGCAGGAAGTGCTGGCGGAAGGGGAATACAGTATCGCGCGCTTTTATTTTGAAAAACGGGCCAATCCCGCAGCGCGGTCGCGCTTCCAGGAAATCGTCGACCGTTATCCGAACTTCAGCATGGCGGATCAAGCCTGCTGGTACTTGGCCCAGACCTACCAACGCATGAAGAACACGAAGGCTGCTGTCCCGTATTACGATCGGATCATCACAGACTATCCCCTCAGTTCCATGGCTGCGGATGCCAAGCACGAACTTGCAACTTTGCACCAACCTATTCCTCAACCGACCTTGGCGACCTTGGCGCGCGCACGCGCTGACGCCACCCAGGATATTCATCCGGGCTTTTTCCACAAGTTTACCGGGGTGTTTTCAAGCGCCCCCAATCTTCAGGCGACCCGGCACGGCCCCGTAATCCTGACCAATCAAAACAGCGGCACGGTGATGGCCAACAATCCGCAGGCGGGCGCAACCGCAGGAAGTTCGATCGGTGTCCAACCCGTGGGTGAATCAGCCCTAAAGAACGGGAAGGCTGTGGATCCCAAGGGGCAAGAGAGTCAGCCTGCTGCGGGGAGTAAGGAAACGAATCCTAAGGAAAAAACAGAATCCGATTCCGGCGCCCAAGCTGACGTCCAGACTCCCCAGAAAAAGAAGAAGGGCCCTTTGCACCTTTTCAAGAAAGTCATTAAACCGTTCTAATATCCGCTGTCCCCGAGCCTGTCCCACCTTTCATCTCTTCCTTTACGGCCAAAACGACGATCTCTAAATTGGCGCTTATGGGTGCGGGAAAGCCCCATGGATCACGGTTAGGGTCCGTAGCGTTGGATCCTGAAAGAGGGCCATCAACGTGACAAGAACGATTCTGGTTGCCGATGACAGCCCCACGATACAGCGCCAAGCGAGCGGCCTTCTTATCGCCGAAGGCATGGAGGTTGTGAGCGTTTCTAACGGGGTCGCGGCGATCAAGAAGCTGCCTACGGTCAAGCCCCATCTGATCCTGGCAGACGTTTCAATGCCCGGCAAGGACGGTTATGAAGTCTGTGAGTTTGTAAAACATTCTACGGAGTTGTGCCACATCCCGGTTTTGCTCACATGCAGCGAATTCGAACCCTACCACGAGGACAGAGGCACCGAAGTCCAGGCAGACGGGTGTGTCAAGAAGCCTTTTAATCAATACAACCTGATTGCGGCGGTCACAAAATGTCTCACGCAATCAGAACTTGCCCAGCCTGCACCTTTCTTTCCTGCCCCGCCCCCGGCCGGGTTTGAGTCCATTCCATCAGCCGGGTTGGCGGGAAAAACGGCGGCGGCGGAGGCTCAACCGGAATTCGACCTCACTGCACTTTCTGAGGGCGTGGCGCTGACTGATCCGTTGGGTGAAAGCCCTCCTGGGATTCCGGCACAGGAAAGGCAGGAAGAGACGTCTGGGCCAGACTCTCAAATGTTCCAATCCGAAGGCGGAAATGAACCAGCCATGGCCCAAGGGGTGCCTTCGGTCAGCAAAGAAACGAATGGCGGCGCGGAAGAGTCAGATGAGCTTTCAGCAAGCTCCGGGCCGGTTGAGAGTGAAGACTTCAGCGATTCCGAGCCCGCCCCTTCCGGGGCGTCCACCATATTCCTCACTTCTGAGCAAACGGCCGGGCAGAGTACGCACGACGCAGCAGTTCAGATTCCTGAACATAAGGATGAACCGGAGGTGCGGCTACCTGAAATCGCATTTCCATCCATGCCGCCAGTCGATGTTGCTAACCTCCAGCAGGCTTACGTTCCGGCAGTCGCAACAAGTGAACAGCCCGGCATGACCAGACCGGGGATTTTTGCCGAGCCGGAACTTTCCAGACAGGAACCTGAGGCCGCCCCGGCCGTTGAAGAATCTCCTCAAGATTCTGTTCCCGAAACTGCGCAGCCTACCTTCGTCGCGGATGGAACTCAATGTGCGCCGGTTTCAGGTGCTGAGGAGTCGAAGGATATTCCTGGCTTTCCGCAACCTCCCGAGCCGCAAGTACCAGCCACCCTTCAGGCGGAATTCGTAGAATACGAGCTTGAAGGCGACAGAGAACCTTCGCTTGTAGAAGATGAGATCAAGCACCGGGCCGGGAAGGCCGAACAGCCTGATCCCGAGATGATTTGCACGATTGTTCGCAAAGTCGTCCTCAAAATGTCACCTCCTGCCCTCGGGCCCGAGGTCCTTGAGGACATTGTGAGGCGAATTACCTCAGAATTGACCGCCGAGTTTGACTGCCATACCTCTTGAATTCAAGGCCGTCTCAGCCCCTTCCGCACGGCCTCCATTCCAGCGCCGGCATTGACCCATCCCCCGCCGGGCGATATAGTAAACTGAATTGAGTCTTTCATAATGGTTGCCAGATAGCGGGCATCCTGCTCGAAGGTGTCCCGGGCCTCATGCCGCTGGAAATATCCGAATGAGATGGGAGTGGTCGTGAAAGTGGAAGCGGAAATATCGAAGGTTTATTCTCCAGAATCAATCGAACCCCGGTGGGCGCGGGTGTGGGTTGAGAGCGGACTTTACCGTCCGCTCGAAGATACGGCCCGGCCTCGCTTTTCCCTGGTCATTCCGCCTCCCAACGTGACCGGCTCGCTCCACATCGGGCACATGCTCGAGCATACCGAAATTGACATCCTCATGCGATGGCACCGAATGCGCGGGGAAGATGTGTTGTGGCTTCCGGGCACCGATCATGCTTCCATTGCCACCCAGATGATTGTTGAGCAGGAACTCGGCCGCGAGGCACTGCCGGGCCTCGAAGGCGAGCCCGGAGCCATGGCAGCGTGGCGCCGCGAAGGGCAGCGCCGGCGCCTCCAAATGGGACCGGAAAAGTTTCTTGAATATTGCTGGCGCTGGAAGGAGCAAAGCGGAGGAAAGATCCGAAAGCAGATGGAGCGCCTGGGGACCTCCGTGGACTGGACCCGCGAACGATTCACCATGGATGCCGGTTATTCGCGCGCGGTCCTCGAAGTATTCGCGCGGCTTTACGAAGAAGGGCTGATTTATCGCGGCACCTATATCGTGAACTGGTGCCCGCGCTGCGGCACAGCCGTCAGCGATCTGGAAGTTGTCCACGAAGAACGAGCCGGCAAGCTCTGGTATATTCGTTATCCATTTGAAGACGGCGGCGGGTACGTCACCATTGCCACCACACGACCTGAAACCATGCTGGGCGATACGGCGGTGGCCGTGAACCCCGCTGACGACCGCTACCGCTCCGCCGTCGGGCGCCGCCTCACGCTTCCTCTGCTGAACCGCGTGATCCCGGTCATCGCCGATGATTTTGTCGACCCGGGATTCGGAACCGGAGCGGTAAAGGTAACTCCCGCTCACGATCCGAATGACTTCGCGATTGCCGTTCGCCACAAACTGCCGCGCTTGAAAATCCTGAATGAAGAGGCGCAGTTGACGGAGGCGGCTGGCCCCTATCAGGGGTTGGACCGATACGAGGGGCGCCGGCGGGTTCTCGAAGACCTGCGCGAGATCGGTCTGCTGGAAAAGGAGGAAGACTACCCCTTGAACGTCGGGGTGTGCAGCCGTTGCAAAACCGTGGTGGAGCCTCTCTTGTCCGAGCAGTGGTTCATGAATATGCAGCCGCTGGCGGAACCTGCCATCCGCGCGGTCGAGGAAGGCCACATCAAGATCATTCCCGAGAACTACCGCAAGGTTTACCTGGACTGGATGTACAATCTGCACGATTGGTGCATTTCGCGCCAGCTTTGGTGGGGACATCGCATCCCGGTATGGACATGTGAAAAGTGTGGGGAGGTTGTTGTTTCCGCTGATCGTCCTGCCGCTTGCCCGAAGTGCGCCGGTAACGACCTGCGAGGTGAGACCGACGTGCTGGACACCTGGTTCAGCTCCGCCTTATGGCCCTTTGCAACGCTGGGCTGGCCGGATGATACGGAAGACCTGCGGCGCTATTATCCGACCGACCTCATGATCATGGGATTTGACATCCTTTTCTTCTGGGGCGCGCGGATGATCATGATGGGCTTGAAATTCATGAAAGAGGTGCCCTTCCGCGAGCTTTACATCCACGCGCTTGTGCGTGACGCCGACCGCCAGAAGATGTCCAAGACCAAAGGCAACGTCATTGATCCGCTCGAAGTTACTGAGAAATACGGAACGGACGCCGTGCGCTTCGCCCTGGCGATCAGCGCCGCGCCGGGCACCGACATCGCCTTCAGCTACGACAAAATCGAGTCGTACCGCTCCTTCGCCAACAAGGTCTGGAACGCCGGGCGGTTTATCCTCATGAACCTCCAGAAACTCGATGAGGAAACACAAGGTCATCTGGCGGCAGCGTTGCAACCCGCCGCGCAAGGCGGTTTCGAACCTGTGCCATCGCAGGAGACCTTGGAGCTTGCAGACCGTTGGATATTCTCCCGCCTTGCTGCCGTCACGGGAGAAATCGAAGACGCGCTCTCCAATTTCCGCTTCCACGAAGCTTCCCACAAGGTTTACCACTTTTTCTGGCACGAATTTTGCGATTGGTATCTCGAGTGGGTGAAGCCGGAAATCACAAGG
>DATKQU010000200.1:0-5350 GCA_035532595.1 Terriglobia bacterium
AAAGAAGCTGCGCCCGCCCAGCATGGGCATTTGCCGGGCAGCCTGCAACTCACGTTCGAGCAGCCCGGGCTCGTATTCGACCTCCGTCAGGCACCACGACCGGGATTCTTCCGGGACGGAAGCGCGCACAGCCTCGCGGCACTCCTGATGGAGGAATCGGTCGGGACCGCTAAAGAAATAGGCGGCCTCAAGACTTCCCTTGCGAAGCGCCGTGATAAATTCTGCAGGACCCATCGAAAATCTCCAAGCCTCCTGGAAGAAATTTTACTTTGATTCTTAAAGAATTGTCACCGGGAAGATGGGGCTGTAGCGGCGATCTATGATCGCCGATTATAGACACAAAAACAAAACCCGGCGGCCACAGGCCGCCGCTACAGCAGGCAACGGCAACCGGCGCTACTCGAGCGGAATGCGGCTCTTGTTCTGCGCGAGCCAGGCGTCGAAGGTCAGCAGCTCGGGATTCAAGCTGCGGGCGAAATCGGGATTGCGCGCGCCGCAGAAATATTCGTTGAAGTCGCGTTTGAACTGGAACATGTTGCCGAGATCGTCGGCGCCGGGGAAGCCGAAGCTGCGGTACTGTTCCGGCGTCACGGCGTTGTAGCGAACTTCCTGGCCGAGCGCCTTGGAGAACGCCGCGGCCATCTCGGCGCCGGTCAGGTGCTCTCCAGCGATGCCCACAGTTTTACCGATAAACTCCGGGCCGCGCTTGAAGATGCCGTAAGCGCACTTGCCGATGTCTTCGGTGGCGATGCCGGGAAGCTTCTTATCGTCCATGGGAAAAGTGATGGCGAGTTTGCCGTCCGGACCTTTCTTCGGGCCCGAGCCGAAGTAAATAAAGTTGTCCCAGTAGAACGAGGTCAGCAGAAGCGTCACCGGCAGGCCCAGTTCCGTGAAAACATGATTGGCTTCGCCCTTGGCGTCGAAGTGCGGCACCTTGTACTTGCCCATCAGGGTGGGCATGCGATTGTCACTGAGCGGCACCCACTGGCGCGTGTCTTCGAGCGTGGACCAGATCACGTGCTGGAGTCCCGCGTGCTTGGCGGCCTGCGCCATGGCGGCGGCTTCGGCCAGTTCCTTTTCGGGCGAGAAATGCGCCCAGTAAAATGTGACGCAGTATGCTCCGTAAGCTCCCGCAAACGCCTTCTTCAGGCTTTCAGGATCGTCCACGTCCGCGGCCGCGAGTTCCGCGCCCTGCCGGGCCAGCGCCTGGGCCTTTTCGGAATTCACGTCCCGGGTGAGCGCGCGTACCGCGAAGCCGCCGCTCGGATCGCTCAAAATGGCGCGAGCCAGCCCTCCGCCTTGCGCCCCGGTGGCGCCCGCCACCGCAATGATCTTTTTCTCTGCCATGATGATCCTCCTTGGTCAGGTCAAACATGCGCCCGTGCGGCTCGGATCGTTCGCTACAGGTCTTAATCGAAAGCCAATACCCGCCAGCAACACTCCCAGGCGCGCCGCGCTGCCGCAGCCGGGTTGCGAGCATCGTGCGGCCTATAGATGCCTTACGCCCACTTCTTGCCGAGGGCTTCCAGGCCGGCTTTGGCCAGGACATCGGGAGTCATCACGATGTGGAAACTGCACTCCGCGTTGAACTGCAAGAACCACGGTTCGGCTAACGCCGGAACCTTGGACGGATCTTCCAGGTTAACGATCAGGATCGCACCGCGGCGCCCGTCTATTTCCGTAAAGTAGACGGCCTCAGGCTTGGTGTCCTCGAGGATGCGGTGCATTTTCTGGCCCAAGCTGCCGTCCCGCACGGCGGCGTTAAAGGTGTCGGTGCAAAACTTGACCTGTAGAAGCATTCGCATAACTGCCTCCTTCAATTCAGTTGGCGCGCCGCGCCATGAGCGGCGGCTCGCCTTTGAGAATCACCTGTCAGTGCATTTTTGGAAATAGCAGACACGTCCCCACCGGGAAGCATACCACAAAGCGGTTGCGCCAGCGAGCCGAACGCACCCGGCCGTGAGGCAGTTAATTCGGCGTTGGCGCGACGGGTCCGGCATCAAGAGGGGATGTCAAATTTCTTCCCGGACAGAGTGGGCTTTGGTATAATCCTGCGCAACGGGGAAATCCTTTCATGACAAAAAAAGTTGAATCGGCATGGACAACCGGCGATCTTCTTGCGTCCCTTGAGTGCCGCCAGAAATTCTTCGTGCTCGACGTGCGCAACCGCGATGAGTTCGAGCGGTTTCGCCTCGAAGGGCGGGAGCCCTTGCCTGCCGTCAATGTTCCCTACTTCGAGATGCTGGAGCTGGGGGGCCAGGATGAGATGGTGGATTCGGTCGTTGCCTGCGTTGAACAGCACCTCTCCGGTCAACTTCCTAAGGATCAGTTGATTCTCAGCGTCTGCGCCAAAGGAGACACCTCGGAGTACGTTGCGCAGGGGCTCGACCGCCTCGGCTACGCGAGCGCCAATCTGAAGGGCGGGATGAAGGCCTGGGGCGAGCACTATGCGACCCGGGCCGTTGTTGAAGCCCCGGACCTCTCCATTTACCAGGTCAGCCGGCCGGCGCGCGGCTGCCTCAGTTACGTGGTGGCGAGCGATGCGAAAGCCTTGGTGATCGATCCTCTCCGGCACCTTGATCCTTATCTGGAGCTGGCCCGCAGCAAGGGGTTCCGCATCGAAATGGTGATCGACACCCACGGCCACGCGGACCACATCAGCGGAGGAGTTGCGCTCGCCTCAGCCAGCCACGCTTCCTACCACCTGCATCCCTACGACGCCATTCATCCCATGGACGTTCTTCCCGCGACGATCCCGTACCACGCGATTCACGACAGCCAGGTTTTTCCCGTGGGGCGGGTGGAACTGGAGGCGCTGCACATTCCCGGGCACACGCTCGGCCTCGTCGCCTTGCGGGTGGACGACCGTTATCTTTTTACCGGGGACAGCATTTGCATCGGTTCGATTGCACGGCCGGACCTCGGCGGAAAAGCCGAGAGCTGGGCGCCCTTGCATGGCCGCTCGCTTCGCAAGCTGCTTGGGCTTCCCGGAAGCATGACCGTGCTGCCGGGACACTTCAGCAGTCTCGCAGAGGAGAACGACGCAAGTTTGTTCGCCGCAACGCTCGACGACCTCAAGCGGCGCAACCACGGCCTGCAGATTCTCGAGCAGGAGACCGAGGAAGGATTTATTCGTTACCTGCTGGAAAACCTTCCTCCCTTCCTTCCCGAGTACGTGGACATCAAGCGGGTGAACGCCGGCCTGCTCGCGCCCTCGGAGGATGAGGCCTCCGCGCTCGAACTGGGCAAAAACGTCTGCGCGCTTTCGCAGGCATCCAAGAATTGCAAGGGAGAAACGGCATGAACCAGTCTTTTGACAAACTGCTGGATGCGCGGGGCCTCAACTGCCCCATGCCTCTAGTCAACGCGCGGAAGGAAGTCGGCAAGCTCGAACCCGGCCAGGTGCTGAAGATTATCGCCACCGACCGAGGCTCGGTCGCGGACTTCCAGGGCTGGGCCAAGATCGCGAAAAACGTGGAATTGATTGGCCAGGAAACCGAGTCCGTGGACGGCGCGAACGTGTACACCCATTACGTCAAGCGAACCGGCTGAGGAGATGCGTTCATGGGAGCCAGTTTCGACACCAAGGCCGGCGCCGACGCATCCCGCGTGCAGGCGCTGGAAGAGAAGGTGCAGGAGCTTGCGAAACGCCTGCAGGATCTCGAGGAGCGGACACCGGAGGACCGGGTCGCGATCATCGTCTTCTCGGGTGACCTGGACCGCGTGCTCGCGGCCTTCATCATCGCCACGGGCGCCGCGGCCATGGGCCAGCAGGTCAGCATGTTCTTTACCTTCTGGGGCCTGAGCGTCCTTAAGAAGGGAACGGAACTCTCCGGCAAAACCCTCTTCCAAAAAATGATGGCTCTCATGTCTCCCGACTCGAGCCTGAGCCTGCCGGTTTCCAAGATGAACTACTTCGGCGCGGGCGCCAAGATGCTGCGATCCATGATGAAGGAGAAAAACGTCAGTTCCCTCGAGGACATGATCGCGCTCGCGCGGGACCTGGGCGTGCGCGCCATCGCCTGCGAAATGTCGCGCGACGTCATGGGAATCAAGCAGTCCGAGCTTGCCGAAGGGCTTGAGTGCGGCGGGGTCGCGAGTTTTCTCGCCGATTCGCTGAAGGCGCGCACCAGCCTGTTCATCTGACTCAAGGATCAGATAGTGATTTTCAGCGGGATTTTTGCGGAGAGGGTTTCTCCAGGGGGTGAGCGGGTGTGGACTCCTGGGAGGGCGAACCTTTAAGCCACCAGTTTCCCTGGTCGCGGCCGCTTTGCCACCAGCCGGAAACTTCCTCCTGCAAAGTTCTTTCCAGCATGTCCTGGAAAGTTTTGCCGTTCCACTCCTCGAGATGAGCGCCCCAGGTTCCGGCCAGGGAGCGGCCATCCATCGTGCGGCCCGTCCAACTGCCTTCCCATCTCCGGTGAGTCTTTTCCGCCCGCCAGGTTCCAGCCTGCACCACGCGGCCCGCGTTCACCAGCGTCCAGGAACCTTCCGCAACGTTGGGGCGGCCGGGCAAGGCGTGGCCCGTCCAAGTCCCGCGCAGAACCTCCCGGGGCCCCACCGTCGCCGTCCAGGTTCCGTGGATGACAGGCAGGGGCTGGCCGCCCAGCGCGCAGGCACAAACCAGCAGTGCTAGAACCAACTTCCCGTTTCTCACCCTGCGATCCTTTCGAACGCCGAACTTTCAGGCCGCTAGCCGCTGTATACACCCGCCCGGCCCGGCAAGGCAAGGGACATTTGGACAGTGCCTGCCGTTTGTGTTTAAACTATTGAGAGTTACAAAATATAGTGACAACTATTACTGTAGCGCGGGTCTATGACCCGCGTCTTTCGCCGCTCATCGAGCGGCGCTACAAAGAACGGCGTCACTATATTTTGTAAACATCAGTAAATGGACAGAGGGTTCTTAGGCGGTTTATGCCTAACCATGCTTAGGCATGCTCAGGGATGCACCAAAAGCAGAAAGGGCTTGACAATGACTACGCTACAGTGCTAGTCTATTGGCGCCCGCAGGCCTTCGAGGGCCGGCTTGCCCCCGCTCCCCGCAGGCGAGGGCTGGGAATGACACAAAACTGGGCCGTGAGGAAACGGCGTTTGTGGCGCGGGCCTTTAGGGCCCGCGGGGGTTGGGCAGCAGGAAAGAAAACATGCAGGCCACAAGGGCGCAAGAAGCAGAGAACGCAAGGCCCAAAAGCTGCAGGCTTGAAGGGCAAATCTGCGCTACCGAAGCTGGATAAGGCATTGAAAAATATGATAGATGGAGGTTAAATAGCCAAAAACAGGGAAATGATAAAAATCATTTTTTAAAAAACGAAGCTAAGAAGTTATTGAAAACAAAGGATCGAGGTCAA
>DATKQU010000201.1:0-13967 GCA_035532595.1 Terriglobia bacterium
TTCAGTGCGGTGGCAATCGAAGGCGACAGGTACGCGTAGCGCTCGCAAACCTCGCGATTGGCCCGGATGCCCGCGATGCATCGCTTGGCCACCACGCGGCAGGTATTCTTGAGGATTTCCGTGGCGTGCAGAACATTCCAGATCATGGCGGGCATCATGACATTGAGTTCAAGCTGTCCCGCCTGCACCGCCAGGGCGACGGCCGTATCGCATCCCACCACCTGGAAGGCCACCATATCCAGCAATTCACCCATGACGGGATTGACCTTGCCGGGCATGATGCTGGAGCCGGGCTGCAGGGCCGGCAGAACGATCTCATTGAATCCGGTGAGAGGACCGCTGGTCAGCAGCCGAAGGTCGTTGCCGATCCGGATGAGTTCGAGCGCCAGGTTACGCAGCGCTCCGGAAACTGCCGCCATCGGGAATTGCGACTGCATGGCGGCCCGGAGATCCGGAGCAACGCGCAGGCGCAAGCCGGTCAGCGCGGAAAGCCGCTTGACGACCAGGCGCGGGTACTTGGGGTGGGCGTTCAGGCCGGTGCCGACGGCGCTGCCGCCAATGCCCAGTTCAGCCAGGGGCTCGGCATTCTGGCGAATGTGCCGGCCGAGATTGTGCAGAGCCACCGCGTACGCCGTAAACTCCTGGCCTAAACGAATGGGCACGGCGTCCTGCAAATGCGTGCGGCCACTCTTCAGGACGCCGTCGAACTCGCGTCCTTTCTTGCGGAAAGCCTCCTCGAATTCCTTGAGCGCCGGGTAGAACTCCGCGAGCAGCAGCAGGGAAGCCAGTCGCATGGCAGTCGGAAATGTGTCATTGGTCGATTGGCCGAAGTTGACGTGGTCGTTCGGGTGAACAATCGAATAATCGCCAAACTTGTCCGTGCGGTGGCCTCGCAGGTGCCAGATGGCGCGGTTGGCGATCACCTCATTGACATTCATGTGGAAGCTGACGCCTGCTCCCGCCTGGTAAACATCCACCACAAAATGATCGTCCAGCGTGCCTTTGGCGACGTCCTGTGCCGCCTGGACGACCGCCTGGCCCACCCGCCGGGGGATCATTCCGAGCTCGAGGTTGGTCTCTGCGCAGGCCTGCTTGAGAAGGCCATAAGCCTTGATTAAGACCCGATGCGCCCGGATACCGCTGATGGGATAGTTTTTGATTGCACGGGCCGTCTGGGCCCCGTAATAAGCGCTTGCAGGAACTGCTACGTCCCCAAGAGAGTCGTGTTCGGTGCGAGTTTTCATAGACTAATTTTACATAAAAAACATCAACCAGCGGGCGGATTAAACACGAACCCCACAAAAAACATAAATTTCTTTTCCCAGCCCCAGCCGGCCGATAAAGTCACCGGTAGAGGAGTTGGTGCACCTGGCTGCTGCGGACCGCATCAAATGACTGGAGGCGTCTCAGAAACCCATATGGACACCTTCCTGGATTACTTAGCTTGGATCTCAATTGCGCTGGCAGCAGCAACCGTTCTTTTCCTTGTCCTTGCAACCTGCCTGCTCCTTGCCCAGGGAGTGGTTCGAATGACACGATGGATTTCAAGTTCGCGGACCGCCATAGCCCACCTTCCTGCGAACGTGTGGCAAGGCAGCCTCAAATTCCGCCGAGAGGTAGCCTGCCTGGCGAAACAACGGCAGAAGTTTTTTGGTTACATTCACTTGCACGCTGGGAATACAAAACACCGCGGATAAAGACCTACCGTGCAACATCTCCAATCTAACAGACGGCGCTTGACCGGGGGCAGTGGAGCCGGCTCTCACAGCGGAAAAAGCAGCTCAGGGCCAGCGACTGGTGCGGTAAAGCCGCATATTCATAACGTCTGATAAGGTATGTTATGTTAACTAGAAAATAGAGATGGACGGGACAGCGCTATTTCTCGGTTTCAGGCTTGCCCCTCTTCTTGCCCTCCCAGGTCCCCTTTTGTTGCCCCCTTGCAGGATCCGGCAGCGTATCACTTGCCTTAGAACCAAAAGTGCCAGACGGTATCGACCATGGCGTGCGTAAAGGCGGAGGCAGAAGTTCGGGCGCGAATTCGATACACATTCCCATAAAACAGACCTGCCAAGGTGGCCAGGATCGCGTACCGCCAGTTGGGTACCGGAGCATGATGGAGATGTGAAAGGCCGAAAATCACCGAGGCGAGCATGAGTCCATTGCGTTCGCGGTGGGGCCCTTTAAAGGTTTTCACGAGAAAGTTTTGCAGGATGCCTCGGAAGAGGAACTCCTCAGGAATGGCAACGCTCAGGTAGACCCCCACGAAGTCACCCGCGAACCCAAACAGCCCAGCATGCCGGGAGTGCGGGTGGATAAAGTGGAGGGCAAGGCCCAGCGGCACCGCTAGGAGCGTGAAGGCTATGAAATTGAGGCTTCCCTCGATCAGGTCGGCCTGTTTGAAGATCAGACGGTAGCCGACGTCTTTCAAGTTTCGAATCACCAGGAAGGCGTAAGCCCCCACGCAAACGCAGAAGATCGGGCGGAAGACGTATATGTCCTCGGGCCAAACCCAGATGCCGCTCAACCACCCGGCGCCCACCGGAAAAGCAAGGCAGAGCATGGCTGCGAAATCCCGCCATCCGGCGCTTTCGGGTCCGTGCACGCGATCGGGCAGAAGGAGCACGGTTGGAATGGCGATGTAAGCGGCGAGCTTGGCAATCGCCGCAAAGGAGAAGGTTGCTGTGCTCAGCGCCAAAATCAGGTAAGGCACGAGAAGCGCGAAGGGCATCAGGAAAGCGGTCGCAGCCGATGTTAGAGCTACGTTTCGCAGGCGATGGACAAAATCCGTGTAGGTGAAGGCTGCAAAGACCCCCAGCATGAGGGCAAGGCATTCGAGCAAGGCCGCCAGCCGCCAGGGATTCAGGCGAGCCTGGAACAAAAGGATGGCTTCAGCTGCGGCAGCGATCAGCGTCAACCCGATCAGGCTTGCGAGGGTATTCTTCATGCTCCTATTCACCGGTTTCGGAATAGGCGGCAGTTCCCTTCCGGTTTTTTGGGAACGCCTGATTGGCGTCGGCGATGGGGATCACACGATAGGGGCCGAGTTTTTTCAAGTTACTTTTGAAGGCGGACACATCGCCGACCAGAACGATAACATCGTCATCGGGACGAAGATACTTCTGCGTGGCGCTCAGAACATCCGCCGTATTGAGGGAGCGAATGTGCTCAGCGAAATGGTTCCAATAGTCCAGCGGCAGGTGATACATCAGCACTTTCAGAACCTGATTCGCGATCTGTGACGGGGACTCAAATTCCAAGGCCTGGTGGCCGACTAAGTAGTTTTGAGCCATTTCCAACTCAGCGCCGGAGATGGGGTGAGAACGAAGGCGCTTCATTTGGTCAAGAATCATTTCCGTCGCCCGGACGGATTCCGATGAGCGAGTGGAGGTCCTGGCGATCCACGCTCCAAGGGAAGAATAGCACTTCAAGTCGCTCGACGCCCCGTAGACCAGTCCGCGGCGGGTTCGCAGGGCCTCAAAAAGGCGATTGGCTGCGGGCCCTCCCAGAACCTGATCGGCCACGGTGAGGGCGTAATAATCGGGGCTGGAGCGAGGAACGGCCAGATTGGCGACGCGAATTTCCGTCTGAACGGCGTCCGGCTTGTCGATGACAATCACCTGCCGCTCGGGCGGCTGCGGATATTCAAGGGGGGGCGGAGGCGGGCTCGAGCCGCGGTCCTTCCAGTCCCCAAGGAACCTGGTGGCCAGGGCGAGGCACTGTTGATCGGAAATATCGCCGACGACGGCCAGAATTGTGCGCGAAGGCACATAGTTTCGAGCGTGAAATGCCACAAGGTCCTGGCGCGTCACACGCCGGATGGCTTCCGGGGTGCCATCTTCGGAGTGAGCGTAGGAAGTTCCTGCGTACAAATAACGGCGCAGAACAACGTCGGCCAGATAGCTGGGGTCCTGCGTCACGATGTCCAGGGCGGAAAGAGTTTGTTTCCGAACGCGCTCGATTTCCTGTGGCGCAAAGGCAGGGTGCATCAGCAAGTCGGCCAGGAGGTCGAAGGCAAGTTTCTTGTGATCCGATAGGACGCTGACGTTGGCAAAAGACTCGTCCCAGCCCGCGCCTGTATTGATGTTTCCGCCCGCCTGGTCGATGGCTTGGGCGATCTGGAAAGCGCTTCTCCGCTGGGTGCCCTCGGGCAGCAGGTCGGCGGCCATTTCTGCTGTTCCCGGAAGGTTGGACGGATCAGCCTCAGCTCCCGTTTCGACGATTGCGTAGAGCGTCAGAAGAGGCAAATCCTGACGCTGGATCAGCACAATCCGGAGGCCGTTCGGAAGCCGATGAACCACCGGCAAACGAAAGGAGAGGCCTTGCGGAGGCGGAACGCCGGGAGGGGACTCGCGCGCGTTAAGCGGCGGAGCGACCGAGCAGGCCGCCAGGGCCCAGACAAGCGAGAGCACAACCTTTTTCCAGACGGCTGCTTTGCCGTTCAATGCGCACCGCCTCGGGAGTTAGCAGTTCCCTGCCCGGCTTTGTCAGGATAAACTTCCAACAGAGTCATGTTGTCACGCACAAAATATTTCTTCATTACACGTTGTACTTCTTCAGGAGTGACCGCCAGGAATCGTGCGGCTTGGGTATTGACCTCCTCCGGATTCCTGAGGATCACCGTGTCGTAACCAACTTGCTCCGCCAGGCTCTTGGAGGTCTCGCGGTCCTGGGCCAGTTCAAAAAGAACCTGGTTCTTGGCCCCTTGCAGCTCCTGCTCGGTGGGCGGCTGATCCTTCAGACGGTCCAGGACGGCCGCCACGGCCGCCTCTCCTTCCGCCGGCATGTGGCCGGCATTCATGACGGCGAATACGAAGAAAAGGTTCGGGTCTTCGCTGAAGTTTGCGGAGCTGTCGGCCTGGAGAGCAAGCTGCTTTTCATAAACCAGCTTGCGATAGATGAGGGCGCTCTCTCCCTCCGATAAGATCCTCGAAACAAGTTCCAAGGAATAAGAGTCCACGCTGCCGTCGGCGGGAATGTGGTAAGCCTCCACAAACGCCGGCAAGGCCACATTTTGCTGTAGCTGGACGATGCGTTGGGCGGTCTGCGGCGGTTCCGCGGAGATGGCCGGGGAAATCGAATGCGTTCCGCGCGGGATGGGAGAAAAGTATTCCTGAATTAATGATTCTGCGTGTTCCGTGGAAAAATCGCCAACGATGACCACCGTGGCGTCGTTGGGAACATAGTAGGTGTCATAGAACTGCCGGACGTCCTGAAGGGTAGCGCTGTTCAAATCCTTTGTGCTGCCGATCGGCAGATGGCGATAGGGATGAACCGTAAAGGCGCTCTGGTAGAGCTTCTCCATGATGTTTCCGTACGGCGGGTTGTCAAAGCGCTGGCGGCGTTCTTCATTGACCACTTCCCTTTCGTTATCCAGCGTTCCCTGGGAGATGTCCAGGTTCCGCATCCGGTCGGCCTCGAGCCACAACGCCACCGGAAGGTTGGAACTGGGCATGGTTTCCCAAAACACCGTTGCGTCGTCTGTGGTGTAGGCGTTATCAATGCCTCCCGCCTTCACGATGTAATCCGAGAAGTGCGGGCCCAGGCTTTTGGTGCCGTCAAACATCAGGTGTTCGAATAGGTGGGCAAAGCCCGTCTTGCCGGGTTGTTCATCTTTGGAGCCCACGTGATACCAGACTTCCACGGTGACCACGGGAGCCTCGTGGCGCTCCACCATGACGGCGCGCAGGCCGTTGGGAAGTTCAAGGGTGTGGACATTGAGAATGGGAAGCCGGACGGCGGCAAGAGCCGAGCCAATGGCCAGGAAAAAAAAGCAGGCGCCTGCGCTGAGCCGCCGCCAGGGCCGACAGGATGAAAAGCGATTTCTCAATTACCCTCGATCAATATAGCCCACCGCGAACGAACCCTATGAACCGGCTCCTAAAGCCGGGTATGCCCACACGGTGACCCCAGTTCTCGACTCGGTGGGTGTTAACCAACGGCGCGCGAGTTTCCGGTGCGATCTTGCATACCTTGGCGCGCAACCGCGATGGTCTCGCCGATTAGCCGGTAAACTTCTGCGCGATAGGATACCGGCGGCCCATGCCGAACGCCTTCGCGGTTACCTTGAGGGCGGGGGCGGCCTGCTGGCGCTTGTACTCGGCGCGGCTGACCCGGCGCAGGACATCCTCGATGAGCGGCGCGCTGACCTTGTATTTTTCAGCAATTTCCTGCGCGCAAAGCTTCTCTTCGATGGCCGCCCGGAGGATGACATCGAGAACTTCGTAAGGCGGCAGCGTATCCTGATCGGTCTGGTTGGCCCGCAGTTCCGCCGAAGGGGCTTTCTCCAGGCAGGAGAGTGGAATCCGCTCAATTCCCCGGTTGGCATAACGGGCCAGCGCATAAACCATGGTCTTGGGAACGTCGGCGATCACGGCGAGCCCTCCCGCCATGTCCCCATACAAGGTGCAATACCCCGCCGCCAGTTCCGACTTGTTGCCGGTGCTCAGAACCATCGCGCCAAGTTTGTTTGAAAGAGCCATGAGGATGTTCCCTCGAATGCGCGCCTGGATATTCTCTTCCGTCACGTCGGCGGGATGCCCTTCGAAGGAGGGCTGGAGCGTCTGGAGGTAGCTTTCATAGACAGGGGTGATCGGAATGACGCGGAAATTCACGCCAAGCCTCCGCGCTAGCTCTTCCGCATCCCGCAGGCTGGCAGGAGAGGAATACGGGCCCGGCATGGCTATGGCATGAACGTTTTTCGCGCCCAGGGCATCCGTGGCGAGGGTCAGCACCAGGGAGGAATCAATTCCCCCGCTCAGTCCGACGATCGCCTCCCGGAAGCCGCACTTCCGCATATAATCCTTTGTCCCCAGCAAGAGGGCCTGATAGACGGCCTCGATTTCGGAAGCCGGCGCAAGATGAACGTCCGCCACGGCGCCGGAAGGATCGAAGACCAGGAGGTCTTCCGCAAATGACTTTGCCCGGGCCACCAAGGCGCCTCTCGCGCTGAAGGCCAGGCTTGAACCGTCCAGGATCAACTGGTCGTTGCCGCCCACGTGATTGACGTAGGCCACCGGAAGGTGGTGCTCGACGGCGATGGTTCGCAGCATATCATGGCGAAGCTGAATCTTCTCGGTGCTATATGGCGAGGAAGCGATGTTCAAGAGGATTTTGGCGCCCGCCTTGACGATCTCTTCAACCGGGTCGCGGGGATAAAGGCGCTTACGCCAAAAGTTTTTGTCGTTCCAGATATCCTCGCAAATGGTGATGCCGATGCGCAGGCCCTCCAGATCATAAATTCCCACGGCCGTGCCGGGCTCGAAGTACCGGGACTCATCAAAGACGTCGTAGAATGGCAGGAGAATCTTGACGTAATCGAGCAGCACCTTGCCTCGGTAAACAATCGCCGCGGCATTCGAGACGGGTTTGCCCAACTGGACCTGCGAGCGGCGCACGTAACCGACCACGGCGGGAATGTCCGGGAGCAGATGGCTCAGCCGCGAGAGTTCAGCCTCTGAGCGCTGGATGAAATCCGGCCTTTCGACAAGATCCCGCGGCGGGTATCCGCACACTGCCATTTCCGGAAAGACCACCAGGTTGGCGCCTCGCTCCGCAGCCAGCTTGGCATACTGAAGGATCTTGGCGACGTTGCCCTCGAAATCTCCGACGGTGGTATTAATTTGTGCCAGCGCTATCTTCATCGAAGGAACAATTGGAAACGGGACCTTTCATTTCCCAAGCACAACCGCCACTTAATTATACCGAAGCAACAAACCGGAATGCAGAACCCCGCCGCCTCGCGGCTAGGAACAAAGCCGCGAACGGCACAGCAGGTTCTATTAGCACACTCTTGATTAGGTTGTCCGTGAGGGGTCACGCGGCCTGCTTTGAGGTAGGCAAAAACGGATCGTCCGGAGGACCGGCCGTTACAGCCCCGGCTGGCGGTCTTCCGGACATTGAGCTAGCGTCTAGACGCTGAAGGAACTTCCACACCCGCAAGTCGTTTTGACGTTTGGATTCTCAAATTTGAAGCCCGACCCTTCCAGGCTCTCAACAAAATCGATCTTTGTTCCGTTCAAGTACATCAGCGAGGCTTGGTCGACAAAGACCTTCAAGCCGTCGAACTCGAAGATTTTGTCAATCCCGTTCGTCTGGGTCTCAAAATTCATCTGATAAGAAAACCCGGAGCAACCTCCTCCTACGACTGAGACGCGAAGCCCCGAGGGGGCTGGGTTCTGCTGCGCCAGAATGTCCTTCACTTTATCGATTGCGTGTGGCGTCAGTTCAAGGGCCATAAGTTTCTCCTTTGAAATAGCTGATCGGTTAAAGTCACTGTACCCTCTCTTAAACTAGCAAAACAACCGATATAAATCAAGGGCGCAGACGCTGCTGATGGGCTCCACGCTTGTAACGGCTCGACCGAAACCTTCCCGCTGCCCGCCTTTCAACCTCAGCCCCTCAGCCCGCAAATTTTGGGGAAGTCACGGTCTATGAGGGCGTTAGGGTTCAGCGCGCTGGTCCGGAACCATCGAGCCGTCGCCGGGCGTTGGTCCAGGTCCTTTCGTAGTCCAGAGGTTGGCGAACCTGGGTTGCTGCCTGCCCGGCCCGGAACGGGCGGATTCGTAAGGCAGGATTTGACGCTCCGCGCAAACCTTCGAAGGCGTCCGGAAGAGGACGAGTGTGCAAACGCTTGCGGGCTTTTAGCGGCTAGGCAACCTGCCGAGGAGAACACCGATGTCACAACTCTACTTGATACCGAACGCAATTCTTGCATTTAGCCTGTTCCTGTTCACGCTTGGCTGCGGAGGCGGAAACGCCAGTGTCCGAGACATCCTTCAGCCGGCAACCGGCGACGTGGCCTTGCTGGCAAGCGACGCTCCCGCCTGCGACGTGGTGTCCTTCATCGTCACCATTACCGGCGCATCGCTCACGCCCTCCTCCGGAGGCTCTCCGGTCGCGGTCATTTCTTCCACATCTCCGGTTACGGTTGACTTCGCCACGCTCGTGGATTTTAAGACGGTTCTGGGATTCTCAAAGGTGCTGCCGGATACCTATTCAAAAATCACGCTGACCTTTGCAGACCCGCATCTCACCGTATTGGATACCACCCAGAGTCCGCCCCAGCCGGTGAAGATTCCCGCCACCATGGCCCCGTTGAGCGTCACCGCCGATCTCAACCCATCGCTGGCGGTCGCCGCCTCCGGCGCGAGCGCGCTGCTCGTTCACTTCAACCTGCTTCAGTCTCTCCAAACGGATGCCAGCGGGCAGTTGACCGGAGCGGTTGTCCCCGTGGTTCAGGCGGAAGTTGCCTCTGCGTTCCTGGGAAGCGGCTATGGCAACTTGGAAGAGCTGAAAGGCATCGTTCAATCCATGAGCGGCGCAAGCACCAATCCTGCCTTCACGGGAAGCTTTGCGATTCCTCGCTCCCTCACGAGCACTGAGCCTTTGACAATCAACGTCACGGACACCACCAAGTTCGACGGCGTCGCCGGGATCAGCGGCCTGGTGGCCGGCAAGACCTTCGTGGAGGTAGACGCATATCTCGATACCAGCGATAATATAGTGGCCAGGGAGGTTGAGGCGGAAGGCGAAGAGAGCCTGGCGGCGAGTCAAGGGGCGTTCATCGGATTGATTGCCTCCCTCGATCGTGACGCCTCGGGCAACGCCACTCAATTTCAGATGTTCGTGCGCGAAGAGGCTCCGGACCTGACCGCTGTTGTTCCGCAAGGCTCCTTGCTGTTGGTCAAGGTTGACGGCACAACGCAGTTCGTGATCACTCCGGACGGCATCAACCAGGCGAACCTGCCGTTCAACGCCGCCTCGCTGGGGCCGGGACAGTCGGTCATTGTCCATGGACAAACTCAAGCGGGGAGTCCTCCTTCTGTCGCGGCCAGCGCCATCTTCCTGCGCCTGCAATCCGTGGCGGGGAACCTGGCGCCATCGCCGCCTCCTGTGGTGGGCAATGATGGCAAGACCGGAGGCTTTTACCTGGCGCCGTGTTCGTCGCTCTACAAAGGCACACCGGTCACGGTCTTCACCTTTGCCTCCACGGATTTCTCCGGCGTCACGGGCGGCGGGCTCAGCGGGCTCTCGGCAGGGCCTTTGTGGGTGGTCAAAGGCGTAACGCTTTTTGAGCAGAGCCCGGTCTTTGTCAATGGCGTGGGCCTCAATCCACCCGCCACGGCGGCGGAAGCCAAAGACGTCCGGGAGCTTCCCTGACCCGCCGAGTTCATTGATATTCTTAGGGGGTGTTGTTTGGCATTTTTGCGAAGCGCGTTGGTGAAACGCACACTTTTGGGCTTTTTCTTTTCCGCCATCGTTCTCTTCTCTTCCCCGCTCTACGGACAATATGCCGGCCAGGATGCGCTGGCGAGCTTTCCCGCGGACACCGAGCAAATCTCCTACACCAATCTCCAGGAGCTGCGCGCGATGCCGCAGTATGCGCTCATCCATTCGCATCTGTTGAGCGCGCCGCTTCGCAACCTGGAAACCCTTTTGCGATCGGCAGGCGTTGATCCCGAAAAAGACGTCAATGAGCTGGTGCTCGGCTGGCGGGGACAAGTTCAGGACACCACGCGCTTCTTTGGTCTGGCCGAGGGCAGTTTCCAGCCCGATCAGCTCCACGATTTTTTCGTGAAGAGCAAGCTGCCCATCCAACGGTATTCCGGCTACGACCTCTACGCTTTCGGCTCCGGGGCCGCCCGCACGGACCTTTTCTTTACTTTCCTGGATAGCTCGACGGCGGCCTTTGGGCGCCTGGGCGATCTCAAGGTTCTGCTTGACGTGCGGAATGCCGAACGCCCCGCGCTGAACTCCAACGCCGACTTCCGCCGCTGGGAAGGCGACCTGGAAGGCTTGGCGCCGCAGTGGGGCATCGCTACCGGCCAGGCCGCCGCCAATGAGGCGGTCCCCTGGCTGACGCAAGGAAAGCAGATCCAGATCGATCCCAGCGCGCTGTTTGGCTCCGTGAAGGCGGTGCTCTACCGGGTGAATTGGTCGGGTAGCGTGATGGCTCACCTTTCGATCATTTGCCAGGACGCCGCGGCGGCAAACGGTTTCGGCCAGTTGCTCACGCTGTTGCAGAATGCGCAGCCCTCCTTGAAGAGCAACGTCTCGCCGGCTCTTAATTCGCTTCTGCAAAATCTGCAAGTGCAAGTCGATGGCTCGCAAGTCAATCTGGAAGCTGCGGCCTCGGTGAGCGACCTCACCGGGCTTTTGAACGCCCCGGTCACGAACTCCGTTCACTAGATAGGGGCGCTTTGCTTGACCGCCGGCGCGCGCCGCAAGCGGCGCCGACGGATGTCTTCCGCGGCGGGCGCCACATTGCATCCAACTTAAATTGCTGTTCAACACAATTATTGAGAGTTACAAAATATAGTGACAACTATTACTGTAGCGCGGGTCTATGACCCGCGTCGCTCATAGAGCGGCGCTACAAAGAACGGCGTCACTATATTTTGTAAACATCAGTAAATCCTACTGCAAGGTGAACTCATGTCGAGGAAAGTAACTCTGATTCCCGGGGATGGCATCGGCCCGGAAGTAACCGCCGCCACCGTCCGCTTGCTGGACGCGGCCGGTGCGCAAATTGAATGGATCGAAAAGCAGGCGACGGCGCTCGTTGGACAACGCCAGGGGGAAACGGAAATCAATCCTCTCGTCGAGTCCATTCGGGAAACGCGCGTGGCTCTGAAGGGCCCCATCACCACGCCCGTGGGGGTTGGCAACCGCAGCATCAATGTGGCCTTGCGCCGGGCGCTGGATCTTTACGCCAATCTGCGCCCCGTCAAGAACATGCCGGGCGTCAAGACGCGGTTCCAGAATGTTGACCTCGTCATTGTGCGCGAGAACACCGAAGACCTCTATTCGGGTCTCGAGCATGTCGTTGCGCCGGGAGTTGTCGAGAGCCTGAAAGTGATCACGGAGCGCGCTTCCACCCGCATTGCCCGGTTCGCGTTTGACTATGCGCGCCGCATGGGCCGAAAACAAATCGCGGCCGTCCACAAGGCCAACATCATGAAGCTCTCCGACGGCCTGTTCCTGGACTGTATCCGCAAGATCGCTCCCGAATATCCGGAAATCGAGTACCAGGAATTGATCGTCGATAATTGCTCGATGCAGCTGGTCATGCGGCCTGAGAAGTTCGACATGCTGCTGCTCGAGAACCTTTACGGCGATATCCTCTCCGACCTGTGCGCGGGGCTGGTGGGCGGCCTGGGTCTGGTTCCAGGAGCCAACATCGGCACGGAATGTTCCCTGTTTGAGGCCGTGCACGGCAGCGCTCCTGACATCGCCGGCAAGCACCTCGCGAATCCCACCGCCATGATGCTTTCGGCGATCCTGATGCTGCGGTTGCTCGACCAAGGACCGGTCGCCGACCGGGTTGAGAGAGCGATTCGCCATGTTTATGCCGAGGGGAAACATCTGACTTCCGACGTGGGCGGAAAGGCTCCCACCGAGGACTTTACTTCCGCCGTGGTCGCGGCACTGGACTGATCGAAAACAGCGGCACACGAGGCGCCGTAGGACAGCTTTCCACGAAGTGCGATGCTTCGGTTCGTCTTAGGTTCGTTTTACAGCGTGCTACGTATTTTCAACAACTTGGCTAGCTTCGTTTTAGGTTCGTTTTAGCTTCGTTTTTGATCCCGATCCTTTGTTTTCAATAACTTCTTAGCTTCGTTTTTGAAAAAATGAAAATTTCAGGACTGCTGTTTTGGGCCATTTCAAAGTTATCTTCATGTTTTTAATGTCTTACCTCTGTGGCGGCGCGGACCTTTACGGCCCGCGGCTTTTGCGCCTTCCCGTGGGGATCGTGTCCTCGTGCCCCGCCGTTCCGCTGTAGCGGCGCTCTGCGAGCGCCGGATATTGAATCGGGAAAAGCCGGCGGTCATAGACCGCCGCTACAGCGCATTCCTTCCCGCCGCCGCTCCCAACGCCCACACTAGTAGCCTAGCATTAAAGCGACCTAAGTCAAGCATAATCTGGCGACGCAGTGAGCGCCCCGGCCGGCGATCTTACTGACTCGAATTTCCATTGCGCACGGGGCCGTACCGGCGGGCGAGGTATTCCGCAGGGACGCCGAGCGAGTACAAGGTCTGGATCCAAACCCAACTGGCGAGCGTGGGCAGCAATCCCTGGACGCGCCAGCGGCGGCCGGAGACTGTGAGGGCGGGTTCCAGGCACGCGGTGCGTCCCGTGCGTTCCAGGCGGCGGACGAAGATGCCCGAATCGCCGTAATAAATTCCAAAAGGCCGGCGCACCCGGTACGCCCACGTGAAGAACCGCTCCACCGCGGAAGCACCTTCAAAAACAATCTGGAAATTGCCGCCGATCAGGGATGCGTCTCGAAGGGCTTCTTCCAGCGCCTCGATGGCGGCTGCGGGAACCGTTACATCCGCGTGCAGGAAGAGAAAGGCATCTCCACTGGCAACCGAAGCCGCGCTGTTGAGTTGCAAGGCACGGTGGCGCGCGGTCGTGATCACGCGCAGCGGGCGCGGAAACCCGGCGATCACCGCCTCGACGAGCAAGCGCGTGCCGTCGGGGCTCGATCCGTCCGCGACGATGACCTCAAAACCGCCACGCGCCCGCCCCAATGTTCCAAGTGTAGCGGCGATGGAGTCTGCTTCGTTATAGGTTGGAATGATAACGCTGACCATGCCTGCGCCGGGCGGCTGTAGTGGCGATCTATGATCGTCGTTCTTTTGCCGGTCGTAGGGGCGAGCCATCGTAAACACGGCGTGCCTGACCGGTGTCACTCGAACGCCGGTGGCACCGCGTCGCCCCACCAATTGCCATCACGGCGAGCGTAGCTCGCCGCTACAGTCGGCTGCGGGTGGCTGCACAGCGGGAGATTGCTAGCCCTCGCTGATGAAGGTGGCGAGAGATCTCAATCTTTCAAAGCGCCTGCGCTGCAACTCCTCGCGCGAAAGCGCCAGAAGGTTCTGAAGGCTCTTCTCAATCGCAGCCCGCAGAAAGGCACTGGCCGCCTGCGCATCCGCGTGCGCGCCCCCCGGAGGCTCAGGGACAAT
>DATKQU010000202.1:0-18619 GCA_035532595.1 Terriglobia bacterium
CGCGCGGCGATCGAAGCCTTCATTCAGCAACATAATGAAAAATCCAAACCATTCCGATGGCGCAAGCGAGAAGTCAAGGGCAGCCAGCTTAGAAATACACTCATTAACTTACGCAACTAAGCACTAGTTCGGCTTCCTGCCATCGCCGAGGAAGGTGAAAAGCATTTGGTCCAGACCCCTTATGGGCCGAAGCGCTTTTCGCGTCGGGCTGGCGACGCCCTATACCCGGACCGCGAGCCCCTGGAGATATTAAATCGGCTCCGTGAAACGCAGGGGGAATATAACTTCGCCGGCCAATACCAGCAGGTCCCGTCTCCTCTAGGCGGTGGAATGGTTAAGGTTGAGTGGTTTAAAACGTACACATCAGTGGATCTCCCATCGAAATTTGAGCTTGTTTTTGAGTCCTGGGATACCGCGAATAAGCCGACTGAACTAAGTGATTACAGCGTTTGTACCACCTGGGGTGTAAAGGAAAAGCATCTTTACCTTCTTCATGTCTTCCGGAAACGACTTGACTACCCGGAGTTGAAGCGGGCCGTGAGGGAACAGGCTGAGGCGTTCAGCCCAAGTACGATCCTGATTGAAGACAAGGCCTCGGGGACGCAGCTAATCCAAGAACTGGTTAGTGAGAGAATGGACGCAATCAAAAAATATGAGCCCACAATGGACAAGATCATGAGAATGCATGCAGTTACCACTACCATTGAAAACGGCTTCGTGCATATTCCCGACAAAGCCGCTTGGCTACCCGAGTATTTACATGAGTTGGCGACGTTTCCAAAGGGCAAGTATGATGATCAGACCGATTCAACTTCGCAGGCGCTCGATTGGTACAAACAGCAGTCCAGGTATTATACCTGCGGGCTCTTTGAATTATGGAAACAAGAAGCCGAGAAGATTAAGGCGCGACAAGCTGGCAATTTCGGTCCTAATTGTCGATATTCGTGATTTCGGTTCTCCTCTAATCAGTGCTGTCCACCGATATACAAAATGCGCATGGTGCATGGCCTTTCGCCGGCAGGACTACTATTAATTCGGCCCCATTTCAGGTCTTACCCTATTACTGTCGCGTCCTAAACCTACGCCGCGTGGCGCGTACCATTTTGGTTCAGCCTCTTTCTGCTTGAAGATTTACGGAGAAGCAAAATGTAAAATAGGGTCGTGGACACGCCTACCCGACTGCCCGTCTTGCCGCAAGGTGGAGTGAATCAGCATTCACCCGCCGAGGTTAAAATCGCTTTGTTCCGTTCTTTGTTTCGCGGGCGCGAAGATGTTTACCCGCGCCGCTTCGAGAGCCGCAAGACGGGCAGAGTGGGGTATACGCCGGTGTGTGGGAATGAATGGGCGCAGGGCATCTGCGAAAAACCCCGAATCAAGTGTTCTGAATGTTCCCACCAGCGGTTTCTCTCCGTAGCTGACGAGGTGATTTTCTGGCATCTGCAGGGTCAGGACGACCAGGGCCGTGCTTTCGTCATGGGCGTTTATCCGATGCTTCGGGATGAGACCTGTTTCTTCCTGGCCGCCGATTTTGACAAAGCAACGTGGCAGGACGATGCCGCCGCGCTCTTGAAGACCTGCCGCGAAATGAATGTGCCTGCTGCTTTGGAGCGATCTCGCTCGGGCAACGGTGCGCACATTTGGTTCTTCTTCGAGGAAGCCATTCCTGTCGCCTCGGCGCGCAAGTTGGGGGCACACCTTCTAACGGAAACCATGGAACGCCGTCCTGACATCGGCCTGGATTCCTACGACCGTTTCTTTCCTAATCAAGACACTCTGCCGCAAGGAGGCTTCGGCAACTTGATCGCTTTGCCCTTACAGAAGCGGACGCGGGAATCGGGCAATAGCGTCTTCCTGGATGAGCGATTTACGCCCTATGCTGACCAATGGAAGTTCTTGTCCTCGATACGCAGAATCAGCCGCCGAGGGGTCGAGGAGATAGTCCGTCTCGCGGAAGTCAATGGACAGGTAATTGGCGTGCGTTTATCACCCGAGGGGGATGAAGAGGAAGCAGCGCCCTGGACGGCGCCACCCTCGCGGCGCAGGAAAGACGCTCCGATCACTGGTCCACTCCCGAAAAACTTGGAACTCACACTGGGCAATCAGATTTATATTCCGAAAGAGGCGTTGACTCCTGCCCTGCGCAACCGATTGATCCGGCTAGCAGCGTTCCAAAATCCCGAGTTCTATAAAGCGCAGGCCATGCGACTTTCGACCTACGGCAAGCCTCGAATCATCGCCTGCGCCGAAGATCACCCCCCCCCCACCTGGGATTGCCGCGCGGCTGCCTGGAGGATCTGCTTCAGACCCTGTCGGGTTTGAACATCCAAGTGGTTCGGGACCAGCGCAACCCTGGCCAACCGCTGAAGGTAACGTTCCAGGGTGAACTGCGCCCCGAGCAAGCCGTCGCCGCCCAGGCCATGCTGAGTCAGGACACTGGAGTGTTGGCGGCCACCACCGCATTCGGAAAGACCGTCGTGGCCGCGTGGCTGATCGCTCAACGCGGCGTTAACACGCTCGTCTTGGTGCATCGGCGGCAATTGCAGCAACAGTGGGTCGAGCGGCTTTCCACCTTCCTGGGAATGCCGGCGCGGGCCATCGGTCGGATTGGTGGCGGACACAAAAAGCCAACCGGTCTAGTGGACGTGGCAGTGATTCAAAGCTTGTTCCGAAAGAACATCGTCGATGATCTGGTGGGGAATTATGGGCACTTGATTGTCGATGAGTGCCACCATCTCTCTGCTCAAAGCTTCGAGCAAGTCGCGCGTCAGGCCAAGGCGAAGTTCGTGACGGGTTTGTCCGCGACCGTCACGCGGAAAGATGGCCATCATCCGATCATCTTTATGCAATGTGGTCCCGTGCGTTATCGGGGTAATGCAAAACAGCAGGCGGCGGCTCATCCCTTTGAGCATAAGGTGCTGGTTCGTCCAACGGGTTTTCGTCCGCTACGACCGGCTAACCCCAATGTACGGCAACAATTCCAAGAACTCTATGGAGAGCTGATTACCGAGAAAGAGCGCAATCAACTCATCTGCCAGGATGTGATCCAAGCCCTTCGAGAGGGACGTTCGCCGCTTGTGCTGACCGAGCGGAATGAACATTTGGACGCATTGGCACAACATCTGGAGCCGGAGGTGCGGCACCTGGTGGTCCTCCGAGGGGGTGTGCCCAGAAAAGAAGTTGAGGCGATTCAGGCCCGCTTGGCTGCCATTCCTGCGGGAGAGGCTCGCCTGCTTTTGGCCACCGGCCGTTATGTGGGAGAGGGTTTTGATGACGCCCGGCTGGATACTCTTTTCCTGACGCTGCCGGTTTCCTGGCACGGGACCATCGCGCAATATGTCGGCAGGTTGCACCGCCTCTATGACGGCAAGCGTGAAGTGCGCGTGTACGACTACGCGGACCTCAACGTGCCGATGCTGGCGCGGATGTTTGATCGCCGCTGTCGCGGCTATGAAGCGATTGGCTACGCGATCGAGCTTCCAGGCAGCGCCGTGCCCGGCTGGCCCGCGGACGTGCCGCTCCCCGTCGACCCCGCGTGGAAGAATCAATATGCCGCCAGCGTGCAACGCTTGGTGCGCGATGGCGTAGATTCTCCCCTAGCGAATTTATTTGTCCACGTTGCCGTAACCCCAGCGCCGAGTGCCGAAGGTGCCGATCGAGCGCGTAGCGCCACGGAAGCATTTCTATACCGGCGATTGGAAACGCTGACCGAAACATCTGGCAAGTTTCAATTGAACGCGGAGCTGCCCATTTCCTTCGATGGCTGGGGGCGCATGGAAGTTGACCTGCTTTGTGAGCAGTTACGCATCGCGATCGAATTGGATGGTGGCCAACATCTGGGTGACCCGGACGCCTACCGCCGTGATCGCCGCAAGGATGCTTTGCTTCAAGAAAATGGCTATCTGGTCCTTCGCTTCCTGGCCGAAGACGTTGGGAAGAATCTCGATCAAGTTCTCGATGCAATCCTGCGGGCCCTGTCTCATCAAGGCGCTAGTATTACTTTGTTAGGTTGAATGGGATTCCTCTGGTGCAGAACCCGATGAACACTCGGTCGTACGCACAATTGATGTCGGTTCGCGCCGGGTTGGGCTTGCACCGTTTGGGATGAGGTTTTTCGCGCATTTGCCGTATAACCTAACAAAGTAATACTAGTCTCGGGCGCGGTTAGGCAACTGAGTACACGATGGGATTTTAAATGCCTTTCGGGCGGCCGTATCTGCGATTTGTTTTGTTGACTACCGCCTGTCTCCTTCACCCACATATTAATTCGAACAACAATTGAGACAGGTGGATTTGGGGACAATCCCCTAAAGTGTGGATCCGGAGGAAACCGCTTTCCGCGCAAAACATTCCCTGCTTCCCTGCTGGGTTTTCCCTGTAAATTCCCTGATCCAGTTGTTAAATTCACGCGCTGTTCAAGCCGCAAGGCGTGGCCGATATGGGAGTTCTTGCGGTATTAAGGCGCCACAAGCATGGCAATTCCCTGTATTTTTCCCTGTTCCCAGGGAGAGAAGGGTTCGCTCATGACTGCGCCCTCCGCCAGCCAGTCTGCCTAATCGTCTTCTCTGCCGTGTCGAGCGCAAGAAAAGGCGAATCTGGCCGAATCCTCTGTTGATCCGCGGCGAACCGGACCGTAGAGAATCGGCCTCTTCATCATTAGTGCCAATCAGTGCCCTGCTTTCTCCAGGACGAAGTCTCCTGGTCCGGTTTCATAAAGGATCAATGTATGGGAATATGCAACCGTTGTGAAACGTCCTGGACACCATAGACTGGGCCGAAGGGTCGAGGGAAGATTCTCCCTTCGAATTTGGGATGCTCCAACAGTAACGCCGCTTCGGCAAGAAGCTCGGTCGCACTTCAGTCGACCATTGAGGAATATCCCAGAGACTTTGAAGTGAAGACTTGAACACTTTGCAGTATTTCTCACGCGGCTATTGATTCCTGCATAAGTAATGGCCTATCTGAGGCGCAAAAAAAGCGGGCTGTGGCGGAGGAAGGAGCGAAGCAGAGCAGAGGCTCGTTCGCCGGCAACGCGCGCGCATGCCGATGAGTCATGGCAACAAGGTCTTCAATTTCGAAGGCGGGCCGATTCCCGAGGGGGTTCATTTTCAGATAGGCCCAGCCGTACTCCACCGGGTTGAGTTCGGGCGCGTAGGCAGGCAGAAAAAAAGTATGCAGGTGATCGACGCTCTCAACGAATCGCGCTGTCCGCTTGGCTCGATGGGCGTTGAGGCGATCCCGGTCCAGCACGCACGGCCCCTTCAGTTCCGGGTTTAGATGGCGGAGGAAACCGACGACTTGCCGGGTGCCGATCTCGGCATTGGGATGCAGGCGAAAGTAAAGCCGCACCCGGTCTCGGCGGGGAGACACGCTCAGCGCAGCGAGGGCCGGCCGATACTTTCTCGATACGACGCCCGCGCTGAACCAACACCGGCGTCTGGCGTCGAGGCTGCCAAATGCGGCGAACCAGCGGCCCCATCAGCAGACCGCCTTCATCGAGGAAAACCCGCCAGGCGTTCAGCCGGCGCGTTTTTTCTTAAGCGCTGGCTAGTGTTATGTCCCGCTTAAACCTTGGCAACCGGCGCTCCCCTCACCCGTCCCGATCAGATTGGGAAACCCTTATAGTTGGAAGCCGGGTGCCAAAGGCAGCTGGAACCTCATCAATGAAGTGAAGCCATTGGTCAGGTCTCGACACAAGGTCTCCGAAGCGGTAAAACAGCAGACGGAGGAAGCGCCTCGCGCCGCTACGAATCGGCCACCCCGACGTTCGACGACTGGGGAGAGAGCTTCGAGCGGAGCGGGACGTTCGGACCCTCAACGCACACTCAGATGTGGTCATTCCAATGACTCTCCTATAAGGGCTGCGCGTGGTCCGAACCCGCGTCTCCTCGCATCTTCGCCGAGGAGGATCAAAATGGAAAAGCCTGTTTCGAACCCGGAAGTAATGGCCTGGGTGGGCCTGGACTGGGCCGGCCAGCGCCATGAAATTCGTTGGCAAGCGGCCGATTCGTCGCGGGCCGAGTCGCTCAGCGTCGAACAGAAACCGGAAGCCTTGCACGCCTGGGTGGCTCAACTGCGGGCGCGCTTCCCGCAGGGCCGGATCGCCCTGGCTCTGGAACAATCGCGCGGGGCGGTGATCTACGCCCTGATGAACTATGACTTCCTGCTGCTCTATCCGGTGCCGCCCAAAGCCTTGGCGCGCTACCGGGAGGCCTTTGCCACGAGCGGCGCCAAGAGCGATCGGGCCGATGCCGATCTGCTGCTGGAACTGGTGCGCACGCATCGCGACCGTCTGCGCGCCTGGCAGCCCGACGACGCCCTGACCCGGCAACTGCGCCTGCTGGTGGAACACCGGCGCCGCACGGTGGCCGACCGCACGCGCCTGACCAACCGCCTGACCGCGTTGCTGAAGACTTACTTCCCGCAGGCCCTGGACTGGGCCGGAGACTTGCGCAGTTTGGCCGCTTGCGAGTTTCTGCGCGTCTGGCCCAAACACTGGTCGAGCAGCTCCGGGCGGTGATCGCCGCCCTGGAGCGTCTGGATCAGGCGCTGGAGGAACTCTTCGGCCAGCACCCCGACCAGGAACTCTTTAACAGCCTGCCGGGCGCGGGAGAAGCTTTGGCGCCGCGCCTGGCGGTGGCCTTCGGCTCCGACCGCCACCGCTACCAGAGCGCCGAGGAACTCCAGCAATTCTCCGGCGTGGCTCCGGTCACCGAATCGAGCGGCAAGATGCACTGGGTGCACTGGCGGATGGCCTGCCCCAAGTTCTTGCGCCAAACCTTTCACGAATTCGCCGCCGCTTCGGTCAAGAAATCGCTCTGGGCGCGGGCCTACTACGAGCAGCATCGGCAGCGCGGCGCTTCGCACCATGCCGCCGTGCGCGCCCTGGCCTATAAATGGATTCGAGTTCTCTGCCGCTGCTGGAAAACTCGCACCCCTTACGACGAGAACCTTTACCTGGAGGCTCTTCGCCGGCGCCACTCTCCGCTGTGGCTGGCTGCCGGCTCGCTCTCGATTCGGGAGGCTCATTCTTGAACCATGCCTAAAAAACCTTGACCCAAACAACTCAGATGTCTTATAGTTGGAAGCCGGGTGCCAAAGGCACCTCATCAACCCACGGCTTGCGCCGTGGGCTAAGTTCTATCGCTCCTCCGGAGCTTACTTAACCTGCGAACTTTTGTTACGGCACACCAGCGGTAGACTTCTTGGTTATCGTGACAGGTCTGGATTCGCAACCCTGACCGTGCGGTGACGGTCAATCCAATAGCCCCAGGGAACCATCAGCCAGCCCAGAAATCCACCCGCTTCCACCGCTCCTACGCTGGGCGGGGGTGGGCCCAGCAGGCCCATCAAATAGAGAAAGACCAGAAGGCCCACAAAAGCTCTGAACGCGTAATCGCCCGTTTTGTCCCGCGGCTGCGTGATCTTGTTATAGAGAATCACCGCTGCCACAAACATGGTTCCCTCGACCAGGACGGTGCCGAAAACGGAATTCCACAGCCCCAGGCCCACGAATATATCTCCCCGTGGATAAAGGGGAAGATCGGGCCGGTGGCTGAGCGCGTCCAGCAGCCAGTGACTCAGGACGCAAAGCCCCACCCACAGAGCCCCACGGCGGTTCTTGCGGAGAACCAGATAAACGCCGGCCAGAAGCATGGCCCACCCGCAGCCAGCCAGCAGGCTGTGGGACAAGGGATAGTGAGTAAAATCCAGCGGGCTCACCGCGGTGTTGCCCGGATCAATTTCCACTTTCTCCCAGCCGAAGGCCAGGAAAAGCGGCCAGATTATGTCCGGCCACTGGGCGGCCAGCAGGAGAGTGCCCAGTGAGGTTTTGGGCGCAGCCTTCTTGGCGCCCAGAGCGACGGCGATGTGGCCAATAAACATATTTCAGCGGTTAATACATTGCCGGAAAAATCCGCGAGTACCAAAACGCCAGAACTCCCACGTAAGCGAGGGAAACAATCAGGCACGACCAAAATGCCCTGCCCCAGAACGGTCCTGTAACTTCTCTCCGCCAGGCTTGGAGGCTTACAATAAACAGGAAAATCACCGCCAGCCGTGCGAATCCGTCCAGCGGGGTGGCCACCTGGCCGATGTTCTTCCCGCCCAGGTATGCGAACAGCTCCTGGAAGTCGATGATCAATCCACCGGCCAGGATGTCCACGAGGAACCAAAGCGGCGGAAAGACCGTTCCCAACATATAGGAGTAGCGGTTTTCACGGAAGAAAACCAGTACCCCGATGGCGATGAAAATCGACGACTTGGCCAGCTCAAAGAAGAACAACTGGGGCAGGGCGAAGGCTCCTGCCACCATGAACGTTGCCGTGAGAAACGCTGCCAGAAAAACCCAACGGTTAGACATCGTAGCGCTCCTTTCCCAGCAGTCGAATCGTCTTTTTTTTGGTTACCGGCCCCACTCTTCAAAGGGTACGACTTTCATCAGGCTGTTACAAGCGCCCCGCAGGCGCAGGTATCCCATGTTTGCAGCTTAGTCAACAGCGTTATCACGGAAGGTTCATAGCCGGCAACCAGGGCGCGGCTTCTCCAAGCGAGCAGCTAAATTTTTTGGAATGCTTGCTCCGGCCGCTCCTCCTGGTGGCTTGACGGCTATAATAGACGGATAGCTAAGGAGGAATCATGAGCGGAATTTTCGAACCTCAAACGGAAAAGTACCTGGATTCGCTTCTCCCTGCCCGCGACGCCGTGCTGCGTGAGATGGAACGCTACGCCGCGAAAAACAATGTCCCGATCGTGGGTCCTGCGTGCGGCCGGGTGCTTCACCAATTGGCGCTCGCGACGCGCGCCCGGCGTGTTTTTGAGATGGGCTCGGCCATCGGCTATTCGACGCTCTGGCTGGCTCGCGCCGTGGGGCCGCGCGGCAAAGTCTTTTACACGGATAGCGATCCGAAGAATGTTGAGCGCGCCCGAGCTTATCTGCGGCGGGGCGGCGTGCTGGGACGGGTGCAATTTCTGCTGGGCGATGCGCTGGAATCACTGCGCTCCACGCGGGGACAGTTTGACCTGATCTTCAACGATGTTTCAAAAGTTCAGTACCCGGAAGTCCTGCGCCTCGCGGTTCCCAGGCTGCGCGCCGGAGGCTTGTTGATCAGCGACAATGTTCTGTGGCACGGGCGCGCGGCACAGCCTGCCGCCCCGGATGACAAGGCGACCTGCGCCATTCAGAAATTCAACCGCCTGATCTATCGCTCGCCGCAACTGATGACCACGATGATTCCCCTCCGCGACGGCCTGGCCGTTTGCTGGAAGAAACCGGAGCGGTGATAGCCGCGGCACGGATTTCGTGCCGTGGGCTTTTTGCGGACCGGCTGGCTGGCGCAGCGCGTAGTCATGGTCAGTGCATTCCTGAGCGTGGGCTTGTTAGGTATGGTTTTGAGGGGTGGCGAATTGATCAGCAAGCTCCGGAGGAGCCACAGACCTTAACCCACGGCGCCAGCCACGCGCTAATTCATAAGCGCCCGGATACGATGGAGCACGCGAAGAATTTCCTGGCGTTCCGTGTCGGCGCTGGGGGCAATCGCCAGGTAGGTTTTCAGGTCGGACACGGCGTCGGCGTAGCGTGCCATGGCAAAGTAAACCATCCCGCGGTCCCGCAAGTCGGGGAGACTGTCTTCATTGATGGCGAGCGCGAGCTCGATCATGGTGAGAACTTTGGGATAGATAGCCCGCCGGAAATACGATCCCTTCAAATTATTGAGCATGCGGGCCAGAATCTGCTTGTTGTTTGCGGCCAGGAAGTATTCCGCCTTGAGTTGGGCCTCGGCTCCGAAGTGGGTTTTCAGCAGTTCCACGCAATCCGCGGGCGCCAGAATGGCGCCGCGATGAAAAGGATCGATCAGAATCTCCCTGTCGGTTGATACGTATTTCACAAGAAAGTGAGCGGGGAATCCGACTCCCACGACCGGCAGGCGCCGCCGCCGCGCCACCTCCATGTAAAGCAGCGACAAGGTAATGGGAATGCCCTTCTTGCGCTCCAGCACATCGTTCAAGAAGCTGTTGCGGGGATCATCGTATTCTTCCTCATTGCCGGAAAACTTCTCTTGCTCAAACAGGATTTGATTGAGCGCCTCGATGTTCGAGAGCGGCGAAGACTCCGGGGCTGCATGGACGCGCTCTGCAAGGCGGTCGAGAGCGGCAAGCCAGGGCTCAGGAGTAAGCTCGGGGTATTCGATTGCGGCGATGGCGAGCGCCGCCTCAGCCAGATTGATCTCTTCGTCATCGCGTTCGGTGAGGGTTCGAAACCGGCGGATGAGATCGGCGTTATTCATGAAAATGGCGATGCATAACTCAGAGGTCCCGGAGCGGGTGAAGCGCAGAACGATGGGTAGCCCTCAATGGTAGCCACGGCACAACTTTCGTGCCGGGGGCCTTTTGCCAGCCATGACCTATAACCCCCGCGGCACCACAGGCATTCCGTGGCCAGCAGCCACCCGGGCTTCTCACTTCTTTTGGCTGCCTTCCGCCTGCAAGAACCGTTCGGCGTCGATCGCGGCCATGCATCCGGAGCCCGCCGCGGTCACGGCCTGCCGGTAGACATGATCCTGGCAATCGCCCGCGGCGAAAACACCCCGAACGCTGGTTTTGGACCCGTCATGGGTGATCAGGTAGCCGACTTCGTTCATTTCAAGCTGGCCTTTGAAAAGTTCGGTGTTGGGGGAGTGCCCGATGGCGACAAAAACGCCGTCGCAATCTTGAACGGATTCCTCCCCGGTCTTGAGGTTTTTCAGCCGCACGCCGGTAACTTCGTTTTTTTGTGGGTCGAGGACGTCCGCCAGGGTGGTGTTCCAGATAAAGTTGATGGCTTTGTTTTGAAACATGCGCTCCTGCATGATCTTCGACGCCCGCAACTGGTCGCGCCGGTGAACCACGTTCACGCGTTTTGCGTACCGGGTGAGGAAGAGAGCATCTTCGGCGGCCGTATCTCCGCCGCCCACCACCATCACTTCTTTGCCGCGGTAAAAATACCCGTCGCAGGTGGCGCAGGTGGAAACGCCATGGCCCAAAAGCTTCCGCTCGGACTCCAGGCCTAAGAGCTTGGCCGAGGCGCCGGAGGCGATGATGAGCGTCTGGGTTTCCAGACGCTCCTTGCCGATTTCGAGCACAAACGGACGCTGGGAGAGATCGGCCCGGGTAACGTCTCCCTCCAGGAATTCCGCGCCAAAGGTCTCCGCCTGCTTCTTCATAAGTTCAATCAGCTCAGGCCCTTGAACGCCTTTGGGAAAGCCGGGATAATTTTCAACGAGGGTGGTCAGGGTCAGTTGGCCGCCCGCTTCGCTCCCGCGGATCACCAAGGGACTCAGGTTGGCGCGCGCGGCATAAATGGCGGCCGTCAATCCCGCACAGCCCGAGCCGATGATGGCAACGTTTCGCATGAATTCAGGTCCCCCCGATGGTGATTGGGTGCAGCTAAAAAGTATAACCCATTCCAGGTAACTCCATCCAACTGCGCCTACTCAGGCGCCCCCGGCAAACTGCCGCTTGCGCAAATCGCGCTCTTGTTTCAAACTTGCTGATGACTACCCTTGGATGCTGCAAATCCGATTCCGTTTCGCATGCCTTCTCTGGGTTCATGCTTCAGGGTTAATTTTAGACCATGGCCGACGCTGTCTTCATCGAACAAGTTACCAAGCGCTTTGATTCCTTCGCTGCGGTCAGCCACCTAAGCCTGGGAATCAAGCAGCAGGCGGTTTTCGGGCTGCTGGGACCCAATGGCGCGGGCAAGACCACCACGCTGCGCATGATTGTGCGGATCCTGATGCCCGACGAAGGGACGATCCAGGTCTTGGGCCAGCCTCTCGGTGAACGCGCCCAGGATCTTATTGGTTATCTGCCCGAAGAACGCGGCCTTTACCGCCGCATGCGAGTGCATGAAGTTCTGGTGTTCCTGGCCGCCTTGAAAGGGGTGGACGAAGGGGAGGCCGCGCGCCGGGCCAGCATGTGGCTGGAGCGGCTGGGGCTGGCTGATCGCGCCGAAAATGAGGTCAATGACTTATCGCGCGGCATGCAGCAGAAAGTCCAGTTTATCGCCGCCATTCTTCACCGCCCGGCGCTCTTGATCCTCGACGAGCCCTTTACGGGCCTTGACCCGGTAAATACCGCTTTGATCAAAGAGGTCATGCTCGAACTTCGCGATGAGGGAACCACCATCATCCTGTCCACGCACCTTATGGAGCAGGTGGAGCAGATGTGCGACTCGATCTGCCTGATGCATAAAGGACGCAAGATCCTGGACGGCGACCTGAAAGCGATCAAGAAATCTTACGGGAACAACACGGTCCGCATCGAATTCAGCGGCGACCGGGACTTCCTGGATATTCCGGGACTCATCGAAACGACGAAGTTTTACGGGGATGTCGCGGAGGTGAAACTGCACTCTGGAGGGGATTCCCAACAACTCCTGAAGGCGGCGGTGGAGCGGGGAGTTCAGATCCGGCGGTTCGAATTGATGGAACCTCCCTTGAACGACATTTTTATCGAAAAGGTTTCGGCGGGCAATGCGTAAGATCTGGCTGGTTTTCAAACGCGAATATGTGACTCGCGTGCGCACGAAGGCTTTTATCTTCGGCACGATTGCGCTCCCACTCCTCTCCCTCATTATCCTGGCGATCTCCGTTTTCCTTTCGGGCGGGAATTCCGGCACCACGGTGAGGATCGCTATTTTGGATGAGGGCGGGGGCCTTGCCGGCGCCGTGAAGAAAATGCTGATCGAGAACTCCGCTCAGGACAAGACGGATGTTCAAGTTGTCGAAACGATTGAACAGCCCTCGCCGGAAGAGGACGATCGCTTTCGTTCCCAAACCGGCGCCGGCCACCTCGACGGGTACCTGCTGCTTCCGAAAGGTCTGACGGCAGGGAAGGCCCCCGCGCAGTTTTATGCCAAGAGTTTTCGCGCCATGATCCTCCTCGGCCCCGTCCAGCGCGCGGTCAGCGTCGCCCTGATCACCCATCGGCTGAAAGAGGAAGGGAAACAGGCGGGCAATATGCAGAACGTGTTCCGGCTGGCGCACGTTCAATTGATCAATCTGGCCGCCGACGGGGAACAAGATTCGAACGAGGATCGCTTCACCACGGCCATCATTGCCGGCATGCTGCTGTACATGACCCTGGTGATCTATGGGATGTCCACTATGCGTTCGGTGATGGAGGAGAAATCCACGCGGATTGTTGAGATCCTGGTTTCTTCCATCAAACCTTTCCACTTGCTGACGGGGAAGATCGTGAGCGTGGGTGCGGTGGCGCTCACCCAGTATATGATCTGGGCCGTGACGATCGGGGTTCTGGTGGGCTATAGCAGCTACATCGCCCATCTCGTGCGGCCCGGAGCGTCTGCCCCGTCCCTGCACTTGCCGCCGGCCTTATTGATCTATCTGGTGATCTTTTTTCTGGCGGGCTATTTTATTTATGCCTCGCTCTACGCTGCCGCGGGCGCCATTGTTTCCACCGACGAAGAAGCTCACCAAGCCCAGCTTCCCTTGACCTTGCTCATTGTCGGCAGTTTTCTGCTGTTTAACGTAGTCCTGAACGATCCCAACTCGACGCTTTCCGTGGTCCTCTCGATCACGCCTTTTCTTTCGCCCATCCTGATGACCCTTCGCGTGGCGATCGCGCCGCCGCCCTTCTGGCAGATTGCCCTGGCGCTGGCGCTTTCGATTCTGACCACGATCTGGGTCATTCGGTTCTCCGCCAAAATCTATCGCGTCGGCATCCTCATGTACGGCAAGCGGCCCTCCCTCCGGGAATTGCGCCGCTGGCTGCGGTATAGCTGAAGAGGTAGCCGCGGTTAAATCGCCGTTTGATTTAACCGTGGGTTCTCAAAAATGGTAAAAGCCCACGGTCAGAAATGCCCTGACCGTGGCGACCTGCCCACGCCGTTTGTAATGTAGCGGCGGGTTCATCCCGCCCGCCGAATGGCGGGATAAAAAACGAAAAGGCGGCGTAAAGCCGCCTCTACCTCCGGGCGGCAAGGTCAGCCTCGCCCGAGGTAATCCTGCTCGACCGGGAGCACGATCGCTTCCAGCATGTTGACGCCGGCGGGAAGGCATGCCATGAGGACGGCGACTTGGGCCAACTCTTCCACTTCCATCATCGGTTCGGTGGGGGCCATGAGGCCGGGGGCGGGTCTTTCAACCCGTGTATTGCCTGGGTGCAAGCAGCTTGCGGTGATTCCGTATTGCCGCCCTTCCAGCGCCGTCACGTTCGTGAGTCCCCAGATTCCGAATTTGCTTGTGGTGTAGGCCGCCGAGTTGAAGCGAGGGCGCTGTCCGGAAATACTGCCAATGTTCAGAATTCTTCCCACCCCTTGCTTTTTCATGATTAGAAACGCCGCCCGCGTGCAAAGGAAGGGACCGCGCAGGTTGGTGGCGATCACGCGGTCCCATGCTTCCACAGTGAACTCATCCAAGGGCGCGCTATCGAACGCGCCGGCATTGTTGACCAGGATATCGACGCGGCCAAACAGTTCCATCGTGTGCGCGAACAGATCATTGACCTGAACTTCTTCCGTCACGTCAGCGCGCAGGGCAACCGCCGTCCCGCCCAAGGCCTTCATCTCCTCCACCGCGCCGTTCAGCTTATCAATGCGGCGGCCAGTGATGACCGTCTTGGCGCCTTCCGCGGCAAGCCCCTGCGCAATTCCCTTCCCGATTCCTGTGCCTCCGCCGGTAACAACTGCGACTTTTCCAGTTAGCTTTCCCATTGGGATCTCCTCTGAATTTGCCTGACGGTGAGGGATCTTTGGGCTTTCGTCCCGCCGCCCTGTGAGACAGTAATCCAAGAAGACCCTTGGAAGCAAGTTCGATGCGCGCTCCCCTCACCCCGGCCCACTCCCGGTGGGAGAGGGAGAACCGCGCAGGGGTGGGTGAGGGCTTCGTTCCCAGGGCTCACGCCCTGGGCTAAAATCTTCCGCCCCTGCCGGGGCGGGTAGCCGGTAGCGCAGCGTCTCTCCTCCCAGAGACTCTGCGGTTGTTGAGCGTTGTCAATTGCGCAATGAAAGAGTGCCCGACGTAGCGGCGGGTTCATCCCACCAAGCGGTGGCGGCGTAAAGCCGCCTCTACCCGCAAGACGCCGTGGTGGTCGCGCAAGTTTGTAGCCGGAGGAGCCTGCACGGCGAAAGCGCCCCTACACCTCCGTGGGATTTTGGCTTATGCTATCCGAGACCGCGGGCGATCAATTTCAATTCTAAACCGGGGCTATTTCGCCGGGTCGCAGGTGAATGTTATGAAGACTCAACCACGTCACACCCAACCCGCCTTGCACAACGCCATGTGGCCGGGAGTGGTCGGCAAAGGAGCCGGTTCCGAGCCCTGCATCGACCTCGACACGATGCTCGAGCTCACCGCCGCGGCGGAAGTGGATGGCGTCAAATTCGACGGCGTCGATTTGTTCCTGTCGAACCCGCACGTCGATATCGATTCAAGCGATGACGACCTGAAACGGCTCTCGGAAAAGATTGCGGCTCTCAGCCTGGTGATCGGCTCGCTGGTGGCGCCCGTATGGGAACCCACGGGCGGCGGCTCGGCCATGGGAACGGAAGAAGAGCGCCAGCGTTTCCTCGCGCAAGTTCGCAAGGCCTGCGCCATCGGGCAACGTTTGCGCGATTTGGGCATTCGGCGCTACGGCGTGATTCGAATCGATTCCGCAGCCTCCGTAACGGAATGGCTGAAGGATCCGGAGGCGAATACCAAGCGCCTGGCCGGCACGTTTCTCGAGGCCTGCGATATCGCCGACGCGTACGGAGAGCGGCTGGCCGCGGAAGGCGAAATCTGCTGGGGCGGGATGCACAGTTGGAGGCGGGTGGTGCAGCTCCTCGAACTGGTCGATCGCCCCAAAACTCTGGGCTTTCAGGCGGACATGGCGCACACGCTGCTTTTCACGCTCGGCACTAACGCTCCTGAAGATCGGCTGCTGCCGGAACCCTTTGATTGGAACGAGACTGCGCGGTTCGAAGAGGCCTGGCGGGAGTTGACCCGCGCGCTCCGGCCGCTGACCATCGATTTCCACGTCGCCCAGAACGATGCCACGGTGAAAGGCTCGGGGTCGCATGATAAGACCGGTCGCCATTGCCTTCCCAACGACCCCAACGGCAAGCTCGATATTGTGCGCGACGCGGGCGCCTGGATGCGCAACGACCGAGGCGAACCTACTCGCGCATTTCAGCACATCTGTTGGGACGGCTGCATGTTTCCCAACAGCGTGATGATGGACCCCAATACCTGGCGCGACATTCTGGCCACTATGATTGCCGTCCGCGAGGCGCACGGTTGGGACTGAATGATCTCCGCGCAGCCGACCGGCAGAAGAGGAGTGAGATGAGCAAAGAGCGATTGAACATCGGCATCGTCGGGTACGGCTTCATGGGAAGAACCCACTCGAATGCCTTCCGCAGGGTGCCGAACTTTTTCGATGTCCCTTACGAGCCGGTGCTGAAAGCCGTTTGCGGGCGCAATCGCGCGCGGGCCGAGGCCTTCCAGCAAACCTGGGGCTATGAGTCCGTGGAGACCGACTGGCGAAAATTGGTCGAGCGGAAGGATATCGACGTCATCGACATCGCAAGTCCCAACGACACACATGCCGAGGTGGCCATCGCCGCCGCGCAGGCGGGCAAAGCGATTCTGTGCGAAAAGCCGCTGGGCCGCAACGCCGCCGAGTCGAAGTCCATCGTAGAGGCTGCCGAAAAAGCGGGCGTCCCGAACATGGTCTGGTACAACTATCGCCGGGTGCCCGCCGTGACGCTCGCCAAAGAATTGATCGCAGAAGGGCGGCTGGGCCGGATTTTCCATTACCGCGCCCAATTCCTTCAGGATTGGACGATCTCCCGAGATCTCCCCCAGGGCGGTGAAGCGCTGTGGCGCCTGGACGTTCAGGTGGCGGGGAGCGGCGTCACCGGAGACTTGCTCGCCCATTGCATCGATACGGCTCTCTGGCTGAACGGCCGGCTTGACTCGGTCACGGCCATGACCGAAACCTTTATCAAAGAGCGCCAACATAACCTGACGGGGAAAGTTGAAAAGGTCGAGATCGACGACGCGAGCGCCTTTCTCGCGCGCTTCGCGAACGGATCGCTGGGCATTTTTGAAGCCACCCGCTACGCGCGCGGGCACAAGGCGCTCTACACCTTCGAAATCAACGGGGAAAACGCGTCCATCATTTGGGATCTGCGCGATCTTCACCGGCTGCAATACTTCGACCACCGCGACGAAGGAAAACTCCGCGGCTGGCGCTCGATCCACGTCACGGACCGCGAGCATCCCTACATGAAGCACTGGTGGGTGCCCGGGCTGCAAATCGGCTACGAACACACCTTTGTTCATCAGGCGGCAGATTTCTTGTGCGGCCTGGCCGAGGGCAAGATTCCCGCGCCGAGCTTTCGCGATGGATTGAAAACCGATTGCGTGACTGACGCTGTCTTGACCTCCGCCCGGAACGGCGGCTGGATGCAAGTGGCTGGCGCCGAGAAGTAGCCACGGTTGAATCCCTGTTGAATTCAACCGTGGATTTTGGAATTGCAAAGGCTACAGACAGGCGGCCGGTGAGGACACCGCCCCTACAGTAAAGGCCGCCGCAGTCTGCGTTTTTCTCTAATCCTCACATTCGCCTGTGCGAAAGGACGGTCTGCCCTTTCTTGAAATTCCTGCCCTCTCACGTGGGGAGAGGGCGATCGCGCAGCGATAGGGTGAGGGGTCTCGAAGAGCGCGGTTCTCCTACTCCGCCGCGGGCGCCGGGAGCGCGGAAAGGAAAAGTTTCCGGGCAGAGAAGAGTACGGTGACGAAGACGGCAAAAATGATGGTGCCTGCCATAAAGGTGTATTGAAAGAAGTGCGGGAACCATTCCAGGATCTGCGCCTGGCGCGCATTCGGTATCACCTGAAGATACAACTGCGTAATGTTTCCCCGCGCCAGGGTGACGGCCATGGAAACTCCCCAGAAGAGCGCTTTTCCGGCGGCGATATTCCAGCCAGTCAGCCTTCGCCTGAAAATCAGCCAGGCGGCGGTTCCGGAGAGAATGGTGTTGGCCAGCATCACCGTCACCACCATCCCGCCGCGAATGACAGTTCCAAACACAATCAAGCCCGGCATGTTCAGCGTGAACAGCACCGTGATAACCCCCAGGGCTTCCCAAACCGCCAGGATAATCACCGGAACGGGGAGCCCGGGCGGATGGCGCCTTCGCGCAACCCCTGCCTACCCGGCGGTCACGGCTAGCGTGGCGCTCCGAGCCAGGAAAGTCCCCCTGACGCTCTTGCGGGTGTAAAAGATCAGGAAGGCCAGCGGCAGCAGAATGCCGAAGAAGACGTCGAACGAAATCGCCATCATTAAGACCATATGCTGGGGGGGCTGGAAGGCGCGCTGGCGTGTGCTGCCATGATCCGGGGCAGGAGGATGGAAACAGCCACGACCCCCAGGACGCCAAACGCCAGCCATATCCCGCTTCCGATCAGCATGAGGATTCGCGCCCAATTCTTGCACCGCACAGAACCGATGCCGGCGACAAGAAAGAAGGCGGAAAGAAGCAGATAGACGCCGCCTGCAACCGCAAAGCCGACCATTGAAGCTGGCTGCGGAATCTGCGCCATGCTTTCCGCCTTAATAAGGTGCACGCCCACCGA
>DATKQU010000203.1:0-13841 GCA_035532595.1 Terriglobia bacterium
ACCCAAGAAAAAGTGGTAGAGGTCGCTCAGGCTTTGCGCAGGCTTTATAAGGTGGTGGGGGGGATTTACGAACCGGCAAAAGTAGCTGGGCTAACCAATAACTCCATCACTTCTCCCGTTCTTAATAGCATCCACAAGCACACTGAAGATGTTTTAGAGTTGGCCGAGTGGGTCGAGCTTTTCCTTGAACCTGAAGCGCTTGAGGCAATATTCCAGCGGGCCGAACGAGAAATGGCTTGCGGAGACGTTCTCGATTTGAACGAAATCTAACAGCATTGGCCCTTGAGATCAAAATAGCCGGAACCGCCGCCAAATATCTAAAGAGCCTCGACAAGCCAACCCGCAAACGCATAAAGGAAAAGCTCCTAAAAATAGCCAAAGACCCCTATGACGTTCGTCTGTCTTACCCACTTACCTCAAGCAGCAAAAGAAGCACACGCATTGGAACATATCGAGTCTTATTCGAAGTGGATCCCAACACCATGCTCGTTTCCCACATAGCGCCCCGCGGCCAGGTCTACAGAAAAGCCTAGTGTAGTGTCCGCAAATTAGCTGGACAGTAGCAGCGCCTTTCAGGGCGGCACATGCCGGGCGTAAAGCCTGGCGCTACAAGGAGAACAGCCTACTTGCCCAATCCCAGCGTCTGTATACGTAATTACTGGACACTACACCAGGACACTACCGCCGAATGGGCTTCATTGACCGCGCACAGCGGTTCAGCTAGAATCGAATCAATTGCCGAAAAGCGCGGCTCCGGTCGCGAGGCGGGTATTGAACAAAGGCATTTTGCATCTCCGATTCCGAACCCGGCTCGCCTTGGTCATGTTCCTGATCACGGCCAGCACAAGTGCCATTCTGATGGTGGCCTACGTGCAGCACAATCGCCGGATTAAGGCATACGTGGCCGGCCAGACCTCGGACCTGCTGGAAATCATTCAGTTGACCCAGTCGAGCGTTCCCACCAAAGCCAATCGGAGGCAAGCTCTAAGCGAGTACCTGAGCGCGCTGAAAGGCGCTGGGCTTACCTCGATCAACGTCATTTCCCCTACCGGCGAAGTGGTGGCCAGCACGAATCCCAGGCAAGTCGGCAGGAAGGTCAAATTGAGCAAGCGCCGGCCCCGGAAGACGGAAGGCCCCATCCAAATTACCGCGCAGTTGAGAGACATCGATGTCGAACCCGGCGCCGGCCAGCAGCACTACGACATCAAGTTTCCCATCATCCAGGGAGAGAAGGTCGTCGGTTACGTGCAAGTGGGTGGGGAAATGGACGAAGTGGGCTCCATGCTGAACCGTGTTTACCTGCTCTGGCTGGCCTGGATTCTAGGCACCATGCTGACGGGGATGTTTGCCGTGGTTTATCTGGCCTTCCGTTTTACCAAACCGATCGACTTGCTGGTGGAAGGTGCGAATCAAGTGGCCCAGGACAATCTTGATGTTTCACTGTCGGAAGGTAGCAGCGACGAGATGGGGCGCCTGGCCCAGACCTTCAATCAAATGGTGGGAAGGCTGCGGGAGACCCGCAAGCTCCAGAAAAGGCTGAATGAAGCGGAAAAATCCTCCCTGCTGGGCCATTTTGCCGCTACGGTCGCGCACGAGGTTCGCAACTCATTGAACTTCCTTAACCTGAGCATTGATCAGATCGGGTCAAAACGCTGGCTTCTGAGTGAAACTCCGGGGCTGGAATTGAGCGCCAGTCTTGCAAATATGAAGGAGGAAATCACTCGCCTCAACCGCCTGGTCAGCGATTTTCTGGTGGTGGGAAGGCCGACGCAACCTCAGCTTGCTCCCTGCGACATTCAAACCCTGGTCGAACAGGCGAAGGGGTTGGTGGAAAGGCAAGCGAGCCAGCAGCACATCCGGATGATGGTCAATCTCCCCCCGGATTTGCCGCCTCTTCAGGCGGATGCTGCGCAACTTAAGACCTGCTTTCTGAATATCCTTACCAACTGCGTGCAAGCCATGCCGCAGGGCGGGGACGTTCAAATTACCGGGAAAAAGATGTCCGCTGCGAAGGGCGGCAGCTATCTGCAAATCCGCGTCCATGACACGGGACCCGGTATTCCGCAAGACGATCAGGAAAGGGTGTTTGCCCCCTATTTTTCCACAAAGGCGACGGGTTTCGGACTGGGTTTGGCGATCACCAGAAAGATTGTCGAAGATCACGGAGGCCGGGTTTTTATTTCCAATGAGAATATTCCAGGGACTGTCATGATTGTCGAATTGCCGCTCGCTGATGACCTGGTTGCCAACCCCGTCGCGGTAGCCAGCTCGAGTGTTGCCTAAGGATTTGCCACCATGCCTGCAGGATCAGTTCTGGTTGTCGATGACGAGCAACGGCAGCGGGAAATTTACCGGGACATTCTCCAAGATGAAGGCTACGTGACGGTCACCGCCTCCAGCGGAGAGGCGGCGTTGCAACTTGTGGCCCAGAAGCGATTCGACCTGGTCCTCACGGATCTGAACTTGACCGGGATGACCGGCATCCATTTGCTCACCGAAATTCTGCGGGCTGATCCCACTGTCGCGGTCGTCCTCATCACCGGCTATCCTTCCATCGAGTCCGCCATTGACGCCACCAAACGGGGAGTCTACCAATACCTGGAAAAACCGGTGGACCGTTCGAGGCTCCTGGAAGTTGTCAACGATGCTTTTAAACGCCTGGCCTCCCTCAAGCTGACCATCCTCGGGAGTTCCCCGCCCATCAAGGAAATGGTGCGGATGACCATGAAGGTCGCCCCCACCGCTCACACCGTCCTGATCCTTGGCGAAAGCGGAACGGGCAAGGAACTGGTGGCGCGGGAGATTCACCGCCACAGCCCGCGGCGGAACCAGCCGTTTCTGGCGGTTAACTGCGCGGCGCTCACGGAGACTTTGCTGGAAAGCGAACTGTTCGGCCACGAAAAGGGCGCGTTTACGGACGCCCATCAGCAGAAGAAAGGGTTGTTTGAGAAAGCCGACCATTCTACCTTATTCCTGGATGAAATCGGGGACACCACCCTGACCCTGCAAGCCAAGATTTTGCGGGCGCTCCAGGAGCGGGAGATCCTTCGCGTGGGAGGGACGGACCCGATCAAGGTGGATGTCCGCATCATCGCCGCAACCAATCGGAACCTGGACCAACTGATGCGGGAAGGCAAATTTCGCGAGGACCTTTACTACCGCCTCAAAGTGATTCCGATCGTCTGCCCTCCTTTGCGCGAACGGAAAGAGGATATCGAAGAGTTGTGCCTGCATTTCATGCGCCGGGCATCGCTTGCCGGGGGACGTGAGGTTCGAGGCATTTCGCCCGCCGCGCTCGCCGCCCTGGAAGGTTACCATTGGCCGGGAAATATCCGGCAGCTGGAATGGGCGATCGAGCGCGCCGTAGTTTTGGGTGAAACGTTCCAGGTAGAGCTTCGGGACCTGCCGCCGGAAATTCTGGCGGCCGAGGAGGCCGCGAGCGTGGCGGAGGTTTGGCCCTCGGCCGACGGGTCCGTCGAAGGAGTGCTTGTGCCCATTATTCCGGAAGGTTCCTGGGAAGAGCATGAAAAGGCCAAAATCGTTCAGGCTCTGCAGCGCACCAATGGAAACATCACCCGGGCAGCGCACCTCCTGGGCATGACCTTTCGCACTCTCCAGTATCGTTTGGAGAAGTTCGGCATCAAGAAGCCGTAACGCTCTCCCGCCCCTCCCCGAGGAACGCCGCACCCTCCCTAAGAAGTCCCCCGGCGCTTCGCAAGGCTTCTGCATTTTAGGCCTCCCTGCGGACTCAGCCCTCAACCTCTTCTCCTTTTTTGCCGACATTAATTACGGTTAATGAAGGCGATTGAACACCGCGAAAAGAACACGAATCTACGGAGCGTACCCTTGAGGGGTGAGCCCGAAGGAGTTTCCCGTGCGCATCCTAGTTGCTGAAGACGACCGGTCGGTTGCGAGTTTTCTGAAGAAAGGCTTAGAGGCCGAGCACTATGCTGTCGACGTCGTCCCGGACGGGCAGCAGGCCTTGGAAATGGCCGAAGAGTATGATTATGACCTTCTGGTTCTCGACCTGATCCTGCCCCGGGTGCACGGTCTGCAGGTCCTCAAGCAGATTAGGAACAAAAAGGAACCGCTGCCGGTGCTGGTGCTGACCGGCCGTTCGCGCGTGGAGGAACGAGTGGAGGGCCTGGATCTGGGCGCGGATGACTACCTGGTCAAGCCATTTGCCTTCCGCGAACTCTCGGCGCGCGTCAGGGCCCTGCTGAGGCGCGGCAGCCGTCCTCCGGAATTGAGCCTGCGGGTAGAAGACCTTGAAATGAACCGGGTGGACCGGGCGGTCCGGCGCGGCGAAAGGAACATCGAGCTGACGCCCAAAGAATTTTCCCTTCTGGAATACTTGATGCGCAATGCCGGCCGGACGCTTTCCCGTCCCATGATCATCGAGCATGTGTGGAATTTCTCCTTTGACACCATGACCAACGTAGTCGATGTCTACATCAATTATCTGCGGAAGAAGGTCGACAACGGCTTTGAGCGAAGGCTGATCCATACGGTCCGTGGCGTTGGTTACCAGATCGGAAAGCCCAAATAGGTTTCGAATGCCCCCTTCCGAGTTTCCCATGAACCTTGAGGAAGAAGCGGTTGAAAGGTCGGCCCAAAGCTCCCTCCCGGAATACGTTGAGGTTCTCAGAAATCTGATTCACGAATTGAGCCAGCCCTTGACATCTTTGCAAGGGTCGCTTGAACTGGCCCTCCTGGGCGAGGTGAAGGAGTGCGGGTGTCGCAAGGTTCTCCAGCAATCGTTTGAGGAAGCACATCGCCTGGCTCGAGGCCTGGCAACCCTTCGGGAGGTTCTTGAGGCGGAAGATCCCGGGGAGGATTTTCAAAGGGTCAACTGGAAGCGGCTCGTCAGGAAAGCATTGAAAGATGTTGCCCCTGCGGCCCGCGGCAAGGGATTGCGGCTTGTCCTCGAACCTCTGGCGGACGCCTTTGTGAAAGTTAATCCTCCTCGTGTGGAGGCGGCCCTGCGCGAACTCTTCCGCCAGTTGATCCGGAGCGGGCCTAAAAGGCGCGCCATTCGCATCGGGCTTTCGGTTCAGGAAGGGGTCGCCTCGCTCTTGGTTTGTGATGAAGGGCTGGTGTCAAAGGCAGCGGCCTCCGCGGTGGCAACTCCGCCGGCCTCGAACTCAGCGGAAGATCTGCGAAGAGCGGAACTTGCCTGGTGGATTCTGCGGCGCTCCATTGAAGTCCAAGGGGGAAGATTAGAGATCGAAAAGATTCCGCTGCGCGGTGTGCGCTGCCGAGTATCCCTACCCTTAGCATCTTCTGAGAGTACACGGCATGATTCGACGTGAGTGGAGGGGTTCTCAAGGCCCGCCAAGCGGAAACGATGAGGGCATTTTTATTTTTCTCCGCACGCAATCCCGCCATAAACAAAAACGAACGTCTGTGCGACTCTCCCATATCCCCCATGGCTGAGTCCTCCCATACCTTGACAAACCGCCGCTGCTTGCGCCAACGCCGGCTCTGCCCAGTTCCTACCACATTGTCAGGCTAGAAAATTCTAATCCCCTCCTAATGGCCCTTTAATCCGCGAAAGCTAAAAACAATCTTAGAGACAAATCTACGTGTTTCTACCCAAGCAGGCGTGGGGGTATTCAGTTTGACTTGGATGGAAAAGGAGGGCCGCGTGGGCCTGACAGCAACTTTGTGCCGAGAGCATGAAAATCTGGCTTTGGAGAAACGCAACCGGTTAGTTTTGGAACAGCTTCCTCAGGTGCGCTATATTGCTCAGAAGATTCATGCGCGCCTTCCCCATCATATCCAGTTGGATGACTTGATCAACACGGGTGTCCTGGGTTTGATCGAGGCTCTTGCCAAATATGACCCCAGCAGGAATGTTGGGTTGCAGTCCTACGCCCGATATCGCATCCAAGGCGCCATCCTGGACAGCCTTCGCGAACAGGATTGGAGCCCGCGTTTACTGAGGCAGAAGGGCCGCCAATTGGAGCAGGCCCGGGAGATCCTTCAGAGCCGGCTGGGCCGGAATCCTTCGCAAAGCGAGCTTGCAGTAGAAATGGGGATCTCTGATGACCAGTTCAACCGCCTGCTCAGCGACTTGAAGGGACTCGAGGTCGCAAGCCTCCAGGAGCCCGTGTTCACCGATGGCCATGTGTTGTTGGAAACCATGGCGGATACCGCGGAGGAAGATCCTTTCAGTGTGTGCCAATCCGCAGAGATGAACGGCCTGTTGGCTCAGGCCTTGTCCAAGCTTCCTTCCCGCAAGAAACACATCCTGGAGCTTTATTACTTCAAGGGAATGACGATGAAGGAAGTAGGAAGCCATATGGGGGTTTGTGAATCGAGGATTTCACAGATTCATTCCGCCGCGGTTGCCTCTCTCCGGGCAAGAATGCGGGAGATCTTGGCGGCTCGGAAGAAGCGAGACCCTTTCGAGTTTCAGCCCCGGATCGGGAGTGTAGTGGCCCATAAGGGAATCTCTCCCACGCCGCTTCGTAAAACCGCCCCTCGGCCCCCACTAGAGTTCCCCGCCGTCTCTCCAGGCAAAGTGAGGGGGAGTCGCCCTCCTGCTCAGCGAGCCATAAGCGTGAGGCTCAAGATCCGGAAAAGACCAGCGCGCAAAGTGAATGCAAATTAGGCCTCACTCATCTGAGACGGCAAGGCGGAGGGTCGCCTGCCAGCTTCCCGGCAGGGAAGATTCCTTGGCGCCATCTGTTCGGAAGGGCTCGCGCGGGCGGCGAACGGGGCTCAGAGCGGCTGAGGAAAGTATGCGAAGCCGCGGGCTCGCATCACGAGGCAGCCGCAAAACTGCTGATGGCCGTGGCCTCGTCATTGTGGATGTCAAACACCGTATAAAGTTTGGTAATCTGCAATAGGTCGTGGACCTTTTTGGTCAGATTGAGCAGTTTGAGCTGCCCCCCCTGATTGGAAATCGCGGTATAGGCGCTGACCAGCTCTCCGATTCCGGAGCTATCGATATAGGTAACATCGGCGAGGTTCAAAAGGAGATTCTTATGATTCTTCGCCAGTTGCCCGCGGATCACTTCTCGCAGCTGCTTGCAGTCCTCGCCGAGCGTAATTCTTCCGCTGACGTCCACGACGGTGACGGAATCAACCTGACGCACTGTTGCCTTCAAGCTCACGGTTTGCTCCTCCTTGATTGGACTCAATTTTGGGGTTCCGATGCTTTACCATGATAACTTCAGTGCCTGAGCCCGCGGAAGTCTCCACTTTGAATTCATCCATGAATTTGCGGACCAGGAAGATTCCCCGCCCGGATACGTTCAGGAGGTTTTCTTTCGCCACGGGGTCAGGCAGGGAGCCGGGGTCAAAGCCCATTCCCTCATCTCGAACGTGAATTTCCAACCCATCCTCAAAAATCAGGAACTTCAATGAGACGTTCTTGCGGGGATCCTGCTGGTTTCCGTGATAAATGGCATTGATCACTGTTTCGTGCACAGCCATCTCAATCTGAAATGCCGCCTCCGGGCCAAACCCCGCCGTTTCGGAAACACCCCGGCTGATCTCCTCGGCAACTTCCACATTCTTGACCCTGCTTTCGAGTGTAACCTCGACGATGCTGGCCTTTGACTTCATTCTTGCTGACACTACAGTACAGGCTCTGGAAAGTCAACGAACACTGAGTGGCGGAACAAGATGGCGGCCGAGCTGAATTGAATTGTTCTAATGGAAAAAGGATGGTCCACTAATCCTTTTAATCTATCCGTTTTAACCTCTGGACAGAATTGACGGCTCTTAATGATCCACACTATCCTTGCCGTGTTTTTCTAACGTCGGGGCGGGTTGGCACGCGCCAATCTCTAAATCAAATTCAATGGTAAGAGCCTGAGACTCTGATTCCGGGATCTCATGCTTGATGAGGTAGGTCGATGAATCGCTGGATGAAGTTGGCTTTGTTGTGTCTTTTTGTGATGCCTGCCGGCCTTGCGTATGGCCAGGCCAGTGGCGCGAGGGTTGACGGGCTCGTCACGGACTCGCAGGTGTTGCCGCTGCCCAACCTCCCGGTTACGCTCACGGAAACAAACACGGGACTCGTCCGAACGACAAGAACTTCCACCGACGGAACCTATCAGTTCCCGAGTCTCGGTCCCGGGCAGTACGTGATTAAGGTCCAGGCCCGTAATTTTTCTACGGAGGTCCGCACGTTCCGGTTGGAGGTTAACCAAGCTCTGCGGCTGGATTTCAAGTTACAGCTTGGCCCGGTCACCGAACACGTGGAAGTGGTGGGAAGCGCGCAAACGCTGCGCACTTCGGACGCCAGCTTGGGTGAAGTGATTGAGCCGGAGCTGGTGCATAATCTGCCCCTGAACGGCCGCCATTTGCTTGATTTGGCGTTACTTTCCCCCACGGTCCATCAGGGTTCCGGCGCGCAGGCGGGCTCCACCAACCCGCTCTACTGGCGGCCGGAGCAAAATTCCGCGCTGAGCTCTGGCGGCGCGCGCCCCAATGCAAACTACTATCTTCTGGACGGATCGACGGACACCGACCCGACGTTTAATACCCTTTCGCTGAGCCCATCACCGGACGCCGTGCAGGAGTTCAAGGTGCAGACCGGAAGCTACTCGACGGAATTCGGCGGCGCCGGCGGCGCGCAAATCAATATCGTCACCAAGTCCGGGAGCAACCGATTTCATGGCGACGTGTATGAGTTTGCCCGCAGCAGCACTTTTGATGCGCGCACATTCACGGATCCCAGCAACATCCCGCATCTGGCGCAAAATCAGTTTGGAGCGTCGCTGGGCGGCCGTTTGCAGAAGAACAAGACGTTCTTCTTCATGAACTACGAAGAATTCAAACTCAGCAACGGAGTCAGCCAAATTGACACTGTGCCGACGATGCTTGAACGTTCCGGAGATTTCAGCGAGAGCGGCATGATCGTCTACGACCCTTCCACCAGCCATCCGAATCCGGCTTACAACCCGAATGCGCCCACGAGCCCTTCAAACCCCAAGATTCTCCGCGACCCCTTTCCAGGAGATGTGATACCACCCAGCCGCATGAGCGCTGTCGCTACCTCCGTCCTCAACCACGTTCCCATGCCGAACCTCGGATCGTCTGCCGGCATGGGCATGGGAGCCGGGGGGACTGACTCAAACAACTATCTCGACCTGCGATCGAACCGGAACTACTCCCACCAAGGTACGATACGGGTGGACCGCAACCTGCGCAACGGCGACAAACTGGTGGGCCGGTACACCTTTGAGCAGGAACGCGACTTCACGCCGCAAAACCTTCCGGGGTTTGGCGCCTTTGATAACAATCTGGCGCAGAATGTGACGATTTCTTATACGCGCATCCTCTCTCCGAACACGGTGAATGTCGCCTGGGTGGGCATGTCTCGTCTCTCGATGCATCGCTATTCGGAAAACAATTTCACCAACGATTACGTTTCGCAGCTTGGCATCCAGGGCGTGGGGTATGGCGGCAAGGGGGCCTGGGGCATGCCGTGGTTCGCCGTGCAGGGTTACAACGGCATTGGAGATTCCTTTGCGGCCACGCCGGTCCAGGACTGGGACACTGTCGCCCAGGGGGGCGATACGCTCAATCGCGAAATGGGCCGCCACTCGCTGAAGGTCGGCGGAGACTATCGTTATTTTTTCTGGCCAATGTGGGGCTTTTTCCAGAATCGCGGCTTCTATCAATTCACCCCGGGCTTCACGACCCAGACGGCGACGAATGACGGCACCGGGTCGGCACTGGCAGATTTTCTGCTGGGCCTGCCCGTGGTCAAGCAGCGCCAAGCAGGGATCCCGGTGATGAATTTGCGGCAATGGTACGCCGACGCTTTTGTTGAGGACACCTGGAGAGTCACCAACCGCACCACCTTCAACTTTGGATTGCGCTACGAATTCATGAGCCCCCTTGCGGACGTCAACAACCCCAACAGCAATCTGATTTTCGAGAACGGCAAGCCCTACGCGTTTATTGGCGGCCAGCTCGGAATGCCGCGCGGGCTGATGTACGCGAACAAGCTGAATTTTGCCCCCCGCGTGGGTTTCGCGCACGTCATCGGCGGCCCCTTCAACCTGGTGTTGCGAGGAGGCTATGGACTGTTCTTTACGCCCGTGGACATGAACACCTGGTGCAACCAGCGGCATATTCCGCCCCTCGTCCTTGCTGAAACCGACCAGAGCGACAATTTCGTCCCCAGCCTGACCGGCTTCGATTTCGGGCCGGCGGTGCTCGGGCAAACCACCATTAGTTACGCCGCCGTGGACCCCCACAGCGCCCCCGAATACATCAACCAGTGGAGTTTCTCGGTGCAAAAAGCCCTGCCGGGGAACACCGTGCTCGAAGTGGGATACCAAGGCTCGCGCGGAATCCACCTCCAGCGCGCGCACCTGATCAACAACGCTCTGCCAGGGCCCGGCCCGCTGGGCCCGCGCAGGCCCTATCACACCATCAGTTTCTTGCCGGGAACGGTTTTCCCGCCGGATCTTGCGGTCGCCAGCACCACTTTCCCTGTTTCCGCAATCAACATGCTTGAGGACACCGCCCAGAGCTGGTATGACGCCGGCTGGATTGATGTGCGGCATCCTTTCGCGCACGGGCTTACGCTGCTGTCTAATTTCACATGGTCCAAGAGCCTGACGAACGCGCCGGATTTCCGCTCGCCCATGGACGAATCGGCTATCCCGCAGAACAACAATGACCTGAGCGCGGAGAAAGGCCTGGCCTGTGACGTGCCGTTGCGGTTTGCGCTCAGCATCGTTTACAACCTTCCGGGTTGGAAACGTCAAGCCCTGTTGCGGCGGCTGACCTCGGGCTGGAGCCTCGCCAGCATCTACCAGGCGCAAGCGGGATATCCATTCACCATTTCCGTGTTTGGAGATACGGCCAATGCGGGAACCCTCCTGGGAGAAAATCCCATTCGAGCCAATGTGACCGGACAACCTATCTTTCCCGCGGGAACTCGCACGGCCAGCCTCTGGTTTAATCCTGCCGCCTTTGCTGCGCCACCCGCCTATCAGTTCGGCAACGCCGGACGCAACTCGATCCAAGGTCCGGGAATGCAATTGGCGGATATCGCGCTGAGCCGGGATTTCCACCTGCTCGAGTCCGCCACACTCCAGCTTCGCGCCGAAGCCTTCAATTCCCTGAATCACACGAACCTTATGACGCCAAACCGCTTTGTGAATGAGCCGCAGTTCGGCACGATCACCATGGCCTCAACGCCCGGGCGCGAGTTTCAATTGAGCGGCCGGATTACTTTCTGAACCGAAGTTCTTTCCCGCCTGGATCGCGAGCGCCCGGCGCCCGGCAGCCATTGCGGGACGCCCGGCGCGCCGGGTTTGCTGGCGCGCAGACCTTCATACTCCGGGAACTCCATCGTCAGCCTCCATTCGCGGCGTCACCCGCCGTTTTTCTTGGTCGTGTGTTCCGCCGGTTTGATTCAGCAAGCCCCGCAGATCTTCAGAATAATCGCAGAAACTGGAATCGCCCCGAAGCGCTCGGTGCCGCGGAGAAGCGGCCAAGCGCGGTTGCGAAAGAGCTGGAGAGAACCGCAACGATGGATGGAGGGCAACGAGCACAATCGCCCGGCCGCGCACCGGCAAGGGGCGAAATTGTTTCGAGCTTCGGGCAGGAATAGAATAGAAGTCAGGGCCGGGTGTCGGGGCATCACCAGGACGGGAGCGAAAAGGATGAGTTCATCCTGCAGCTTGTTTTGAGAATCGGGGAGGGCGCGGGCAGGCGCTATCGCCGACCCTCTCGCGAAGGGAGCTGCAAAGGTAATCCGCAAGGCGGAGGCGCAATATGTTCGGACGCAGAGTCACGCTGTTCAAGATGTTCGGATTCGCGGTTCGGGTGGACGGCAGTTGGCTGATCATCGCCGTGCTGATCACGTGGTCCCTGGCCGATGCCATGTTCCCGCATCTCTACCCGGGGCTTTCCAGAACCGAATACTGGTTGATGGGTTTTCTGGGCGCGCTGCTGCTTTTTGCTTCCATCGTGGTCCATGAACTTGCCCACTCCCTGGTGGCGCGCCGCCACGGCCTGCCCATGAAAGGAATTACCCTGTTCATTTTCGGCGGGGTGGCGGAAATGGACAGCGAGCCTCCCAACGCCAAGGCGGAGTTCCTGATGGCCGTGGCCGGCCCCCTGACCAGCATCGCGATCGGGGCCCTCTTTTATGCGCTGGCTTGGTCTGCGCGGGGCGTTTTGCCGGTGGCGGCGGTCGGCGTCCTCTCCTACCTCTACTGGATTAACTGGATTCTGGCGGCCTTCAACCTGATCCCGGCCTTCCCGCTGGACGGCGGGCGCATCCTGCGCTCGGCGTTATGGCATTGGAAAGGCAATCTCTGGCGCGCCACCCGCATCGCTTCCAACATCGGTTCGGGATTCGGAATTCTGCTCATGGTCTTTGGAGTGTACCGGCTGTTGATCGGCGACTTCATCGGCGCGGTGTGGTGGTTCCTGATCGGTATGTTCCTGCGAGGGGCCGCGCAGGGCTCCTTCCAGCAGCTCATGGTTCAAAAGGTGCTCCAGGGGGAGCCCATCCGGCGCTTTATGAATACCAATCCGGTGACCGTCCCTCCGGCGATCTCCCTTGAGGACCTTGTGGAGCACTATATTTACAAGTACCACTACAAGATGTTTCCGGTGGTCAATGATTCGCATGAACTGCTGGGCTGCGTGACCACCAAACAGGTTAAAGACATCCCGCGGGACCAATGGAACCAGTTCAGCGTGCAGGCCGTCATGCAACCCTACAATCCCCAGGAGGCGGTGACCCCGGATACCGACTCGGTCGAGGCGCTGGCCATCATGCGGCGGTCACAGAGCAGCCGCCTGATGGTGGTCGAGGACGGCCACCTGGTGGCAGTGCTTGCGTTGAAAGACCTGTTGGAATATCTTTCCTCGAAGCTCGAAATGGAGGGGGACTCTCCCAGCCTTCCCTCGGCGTTTCGTCCTTAGAATTTGGGCGTGAGTTATGGCCGGGAACTCCGAGGGGAAGAGCGCGCTTCTATGGATTTACTCAAATCATGTTGCGATGAGCATCGGTGCTGAGCGGATCGCTGAACTTGAAAGGAGGACGAATGCGTTTCGTATTGAGGGCGTTGACGGTGGTCGTTGTGGGGTTGCTGAGCGTGCCGGGATTTCTCCAGGCACAGCTTGTCCAGGAGTTTAATGCACCCAAGGCGGATTGCTGCCTGCAGTTCACGGCGCAGCGTCTTGCCGACGAACTGCAGGATTGGAATCAACTCGGCCGCTATCATCGGGACAACCTGCGGCTGCAGGCAGAGCCGCACCCGGCCGGCCGGGTAGTCTTTCTGGGTGATTCCATAACGGAGGGCTGGGATCTCGCGAAGTTTTTCCCGGGCAAACCCTATGTGAATCGCGGCATAGGCGGCCAGACGACTCCCCAGATGCTGGTCCGAATGTTCCCGGATGTCATCGATCTCAAGCCCGCAGCGGTCATCCTGCTGGCCGGAACCAACGACATTGCCGGCAATACGGGTCCCGAAACGGCGAAGATGGTCGAGGAAAATCTTATGGCCATCGCGGAACTGGCGGAAATGCACAAGGTCAAAGTCATCCTCTGCTCGCTTACTCCGGTCAGTGATTACGTGGCGACTCCGCAAACCGCACATCGCCCGCCGGCCCAGATTTTGGCGCTCAACGCCTGGATCAAGAGGTATGCGGAAAGGGCCCACGCTATTTTCGCGGATTATTACTCCGCGCTGGTGGATCAAAAGGGAATAGGGGTATTTACTTGACGCCACCGACCACAACCTGTAGTGTTCAGGGTCATGGTCGAGGATTATCCACGAACCTTGATGGAATTGGAACGACGCTTTCACGATGAACAGGCCTGCGCTGAATACCTTGCGAGGCTGCGC
>DATKQU010000204.1:0-4086 GCA_035532595.1 Terriglobia bacterium
ATCCTCGTCGAAGAAGGCCCCCGCGAAATTCATCGGCTGATCGAGTGGGGGATGCAGTTTGACCGCGAAGGAACGCGCCTGGCTTTCACCCGCGAAGGCGCCCACAGCCGCTCGCGCGTCCTGCACGCCCACGGAGACTCAACGGGTGCTCAAATTCTGCGGGCTCTCATCGCCAAGGCCAAGTCCCTCCACTCGATCGAACTCCGCCCTTACGCCTTCGTCACCAACCTGCTGATGGAGGGAACGCGAGTTGCCGGCGCCTGCTACATCGATCCCAAGATCCGCGGCTTGCGCGCCCTCAAGGCCGGGGCGGTGCTGCTGGCCACGGGGGGCTTGGGCCAAGTGTACAAAGAAACCACCAATCCCGAGGTCGCCTGCGGAGACGGCATTGCAATCGCCTACCGCGCCGGCGCGTTATTGAGCGATCTGGAATTTATTCAATTTCACCCCACGGCGCTTTATGTCAAAGGCGCGCCCCGTTTCCTGCTCTCAGAGGCTTTGCGGGGCGAAGGCGGCCTGTTAAGAAATATCGTTTTGGAGCGCTTTATGCCTCACTACCATGAGGCAGGAGAACTGGCCCCGCGTGATATTGTTTCGCGGGCCATCGTCATGGAGATGCAAAAGACGGGCAGCGAATTCGTCTACCTCGACTTGACCGGGCTGAAAGCTGAGCACATCAAGAAGCGGTTTCCCACGATTTATGCGACTTGCCTCCGGTACAATCTCGACATTACTGCGGACCTTCTCCCGGTACGTCCGGCGGCCCATTACGCCATGGGCGGAGTTGCGACGGACCTTAATGGCGCCGCATCGCTCGAAGGCCTATACGCCGCCGGAGAGGTGGCAGCTACGGGAGTCCACGGCGCCAACCGCCTGGCCAGCAATTCCCTGCTGGAAGGATTGGTTTACGGCGCCCGCGCCGGGGCGAGCATGCGCCGGCAGCAACACTGCCATCGGGATGGCAAGTCCGAAGCCGTCAATGCGTCCCGGCCCTTATGCCTTCCGAAGGCGGATCAACAGGGGACGGCGGGCGGCGCAGACGCAACAAAGGTTGTCGAAACAGTCCGGCAGATTATGTGGAACAAAGTCGGGATCATTCGCGGCCAGGAAGAGCTTGCCGAGGCGGTGGATCAGCTTGGAAAACTTTCCCTCGGTGACAAGCTCCCTCCGGACCGGAAGGTTCACGAGGCAGAAAACATCCTCACGGTGGGGCGCCTCATTGCGGCTTCGGCGCTGGCTCGCCGGGAAAGCCGCGGGGCGCATTACCGGTCCGACGTACCTTTCAAAGATAACTCAGGACCCCGGCACTCCTTCGTCTCCAAGGAAAGCGGGGTTTCTTTCAACGAAAACCTTCCGGCCGATTTCTCCGGAACCTCGCTCCCTTCAAAGACCCAAAAAGCTTCAAGCTGAAGGTCTGGCTTCTTCAGGCGAATCTTCCCATCGCACAACGAAGAAAGCGCCGCCCTGCGCGGACAGACGATCTTATTCTGCTGTCTTTGGATAAATTGCGGCCAGGAAAAATCGCAGGCAAGGTCGAGGTGTACTCTGCGATCAATAAGGTTGCTGGTGGAACCGCACTTGCGGCGCAATTATCTTCCAGGCCGCTGGTTGGCGCTTACTGTAGGTGAGAAGAATGGTCGAGCTCGTCGAGGGTCGCCCTGACGACGCGGCCAACAATGGTAAGGCTTGAGGGGCTGCAGTGCTCCGGAACATCTTTTGCCGTGTGCCAGTAGCTGTTATCGGGACCGTAGTCGAAATCGATCAGATCCACTGCTGAAACGCCCAGATTCACAAACGGAGTGTGGTCATCGTCCATCGCGGTCGAATCATCCAGAAAATATTTTGGATAGCCAAGCCTTCGCGCCGTCCCAAAAATGAGATCGGTAAGCCAGGAAGTGGAATCCTGGTCCCGCCGGATGTCAAGGTGTGCGTCAGCGATCATATCCACCAGGATCATTGCATGGATGCGGCTTAACTCGCCTTCCTGGGTGAGCTTCGCGGCCAGATGACGGCTTCCGTAAAGGCTGTCGGTATCCGACCAACCCTTGATCGCCTCCTCTCCGTCAAAAAAGACCAGCCAGTACGTCAGCTTGTGCTGGGTCGGGCGCAGTTCGCGAGCCAACTCCAATAAAAACGCGGCGCTCGAACCTCCGTCGTTTGCCCCAACAAACCTGAAGTTCGTCTCCAGTTTGGTGTCATAATGGCCGGCAATGATGACGATTTTGTCCCTTTCCTTGCCAGGAAGTTCAGCAATGAGGTTCATCATGGGGATATTCCCAAGGGGGGTGGAAGCGACGAACGGATCCTTTTTGACAACGCAGCCAGTCTTGTGCAGCTCCTCAATAATCCATTGGCGCGACGCCTCCAAAGCCTTCGAACCCGGGGGCCGCGGACCAAATGCCACCAAGTGGCGAAGGTCATCGAAGGCACGCCCTCCGTTGAAGGCATGAGGGTCAGCCGCTTTGCTCTGCCCGCACACAACCAGGCACACCAGCAGGCAAAACAAAGAGATCAGCAAGCGCGGAAGGCAATGAGCGCTAGGCCTGCTCATGCCGGCGCTTCCGATTTTTCCGGAAATAAACAAGCCAGGAGAGTCCGATACTCAGAATGTAGAGTGCAACCAGCGGGATCCAAAACATGAACAGCGTCGTCCAGTCCGGCGTGGGAGCGAGCGCCGCCGCCAACACCGCCGTAATGATCACCGCATAGCGAATGTTTCGGATCAAAAACCTGGGCGTGACAATTCCAAAAATGGAGAGTAGCAAGATCACCACCGGGAGTTCGAAAACGACTCCCACGCCCACGATGATGGTCAGCGCCAAGCCCCAGTATTCATGAATGGTGATCATGGGCGAGAAGCGGTGTCCGAATTCCAGCAAGAACTTCAGCGCCGCAGGGAAGGCAAAACGGTATGCGAAAAAACCGCCGGTAAAAAACAGGCCGCTCGTCAGGAGCACAAAAGGCCAGATGTAACGCTTTTCGTGACGATAGAGGCCGGGAGAAATGAAGAGCCATAGTTGCAGCAGGATGTAAGGCGATGCCAAAAAAAGGCCACCCACAATCGAGAGCTTGATGTAAAGATTGAAGGGGTCAACAGGATTGGTATAGACCAACTTGTTGGCCATGTGGAGGCTGTCGAGGGTGTCCGTAAGGGGTTTGGCAAGAAGACCGTAGATATGGTCTGAAAAATAGAAGCAGATGATAAAGCCGACAAATATCGAGATGGCGCTTCGGATGAGACGCTGCCGAAGTTCCTCGAGGTGCTCGAGGAACGACATCTGCTTGCCGCTAAATTCGTTATCCTCAGGGTCGGGGTTCGGGTTCTTCGTGGGGGGACTCTGAATAATTGTACCCATACTTAGGAGCGGGCTCCAAATCGCCTTCAGGCTGGCTTTCTAGCTCGTGAGCTCCCTCTTCAGCAGGCTCACTGCTTTCGACTTTGCTTTCCAAATAGGGGTAGGTTTCCTCATGAGGGTAGCTGACCTCATCCTTACGATCAAGATTCCGAATTTCCTCTTCCAAGGAGAACTTTAGCTCGTTTGAAGCCCGGCGTAACTCCCCCATCCCCTTGCCAAGTATGCGCGCGATTTCCGGCAACTTCTTCGGTCCAAAAATCAGGAAGGCAATAAATAAAATGAATCCGATTTCCGTGAATCCGCCACTGAACAAGGCGTACCTCTCTTTTGGATAATAGGAAACCTGGCTCCTCTTGTCAAGATATTGTACCCTGGCTGGACGCTGAAAGGTTAACTATCTGAACAAAATCATCGGGCTCAATCCCGAAGTGGGTGGCGCTTTGGCAGATTGGGAACCCAGCGACCGGATGGATGAAACCTTGGGGGCAGGAAAAGTCCCGGCGGGAGCGTTCTATATCTGTGGTTATTTGCGCCCGATGTCCTGCGCCACCCGATCATGACGGCGCGAACGCCGGCGCACGGCGGAGGTTCTAGTGTAGTGTCCAGTAATTACGTATACAGACGCTGGGATTGGGCAAGCAGGCTGTTCTCCTTGTAGCGCCAGGCTTTACGCCCGGCATGTGCCGCCCTGAAAGGCGCTGCTACTGTCCAGCTAATTTGCGGACACTAC
>DATKQU010000205.1:0-24706 GCA_035532595.1 Terriglobia bacterium
AAGGACATTGAACAGATTGACCTTGAAAGGATTCCCGAGAAAGCGGAACCGGCGAAGGCTCCTTCGCGAACAGCCGTCAAAGGCAGCCGCGCGGCGCAGCAAAACCTCTTTGGAGAGCCCGCACCCGCGCCGGATGCCGTCCATCCTCCGCTGGCGGAATGGGCGCAAGCAGCGCCGGCCGCACCTCCCGACGGGAAATTGCGGCTGAGCGCGACGGCCATTGAGACGTATCTCGAGTGTCCGCTGAAATTTAAATTCAGCCACCTCTACCGTATCCCGACAGGTCCGCAGGCGGCGCTGACGTTCGGCAACATCATGCACCAATCCGTGCGCCATTATTTCAAGCTTCGGAAAGACGGCGAGGTTTCCTTCGACGACTTGAGCCGCTTCTATCTCGGTTCGTGGAAGAACGCGGGCTTTGAAGATTCCTACCAGGAAGAGATGTATCGAAAGTCCGGGCTTAGCCAGCTTCGAGAATTTACGGAGCGGCACAACGCGATTCCGATCGCCGCGGAAAGCGTGCGCCTGGAAGTTCACTTCGAACTCGAGATGAAAGAGGCCGTGCTCGAAGGGCGCATCGACCAGATTACCCCCGGGGGTCCGCGGGATTCGGGCGAGGTTGACCTGGTTGATTACAAGACCGGGCGGCCGCGTACGCAGAAAGACGCAGACAAAAGTTTGCAGCTTTCCGTCTATGCTCTGGCTGCGCGCCACCAGATGGGGCTCGATCCTCAATCGTTGATTTTTTATAACCTCACCAACAACCAGCCGGTGGCCAGCGTGAGGACGCAAAAGGAACTGGACGGAGTACAGCAGAAGATCCTGGCGGTGGCGGAGGAAATTCGCCGGATGATTTTCCCGCCCACCCCGGGCTTTGTCTGCAAGTACTGCGAGTTTGTTCCGATCTGCCCTGCCCACGAGGAAGATTTTTAAGACGGCGATGCTAAACTCAAACAGCGCGCGCCAGCCGGTGATGTCTGAAGAACGGTGGCGCGCCCGCTGCGGAGGGAACTTATGAATCCATGGATATTGTTAATTATCGGTTTAGCCATCGGAGGGCTGATCGGATGGCTGCTCGCCAGCCTGCGCCGGAACTCCACTCTCTCCGCCCTCGAAATCGAAGCCGAAGGAAAAACCAGAGCCGCCGAAAGCCTGGCCGGCGAACTTCGGGCTCAAGTCGCACAAGTCCAGTCGAGGCTCGATGCCAGCGAGCAGGCGGCAAGGAATGAAGCCAATCTTCGCGTGGCGGCGGAAACCCGGCTGAAGGAAACGCAGACAAACCTCGAAGACCAGAAGCGCCTGCTGGAAGAAGCCCGGAGCAAACTCGCGGATGCATTCCAGGCCCTTTCCGCGGAGGCGCTGAAGAGCAACAACCAGGCTTTCATTGAACTGGCTGTCCAAGCTTTCGAAAAGTTGCAAGCGCAGGCTAAAGGAGATCTTGAAACGCGCGAGAAAGCGATTGAAGGATTGGTTGCTCCCCTCAAAGAATCCCTCAAGCGTTACGAGGAACAAATTCAAACGATGGAGCGGGTTCGGCAAAACGCTTATGGTTCTCTCGACGAGCAGCTCCGCAATCTGGCGACGGTGAATCAGCAGTTGCAAAAGGAAACCGGGACTCTGGCGAATGCTCTCAAAGGAGGACCGCAGGTTCGCGGGCGCTGGGGAGAAATGACGCTGCGCCGCGTGGCGGAACTGGCGGGGATGTCGAAGCACTGCGACTTCACCGAGCAGGAAAATTTTGAATCCGAGTCAGGACGCCAGCGTCCGGACATGATCGTGCATCTTCCCAACGGCCGGGAGATCGCCGTGGACGCCAAGGCGCCGCTCAAGGCATTTCTCGACGCGGCAGCCGCGCCCACTGAAGAGGAGCGCCAGGCGAAGCTGGCCTGGCACGCGCAACTGGTCCGCGACCGGATGAAAGAACTGGCCGCCAAGGCTTACTGGGACCAGTTCGACCCGGCCCCTGAGATCGTGGTGCTCTTTTTGCCCGGGGAATCGTTTTTCAGCGCGGCGCTCGAGCAGGACCGGGAGCTGATGGATGATGGGATGCAGAAGCACGTCATGATCGCGACGCCCACCACGCTGATCGCTCTCCTGCGCGCGGTGGCCTTCGGATGGCGCCAGGAACAGATCGAGCAGAACGCGCGGGCCATCAGCGATCTGGGCAAAGACCTTTATGACCGCATCCGCACCTTTCTCAGCCACCTCGAAGATGTCGGTGCATCGCTGGAGCGCGCCACGAAGAGTTACAACAAGGCAGTCGGTTCGCTCGAATCCCGCGTGCTGCCCGCTGCGCGCAAATTCAAAGAGCTCGGAGCAGCGACCGGCGAAGAGATGGCGGAGCTTGAACCGCTGGATGAAACGCCGCGAGCCCTCATGGCGCCCGAGCGCGATTCATCCGAATGAATTTCGATTTGGAGCTTCAGGGAGAGCGGGGCGGCGGGAGGATCCGGCACAAAAAAATCCGGGGATGCATCGCTGCATCCCCGAACGTTCTCTTTCAATCTTCCTTGAAGAGTGTTACCTCTTCTTTTTGGCTTTCGCTTTTGCCTTGGGCTTTGCTTTCTTCTTTGCTGCCATTTTATTCTCCTCTCAGACTTCGTGAGTTCTCGCCAGTCAAACTGGCGGAGCGCGTGCTCAGTCACAATGTATAGTGACAGGGGATATTCTTGTCAAGAAGAAAGTGATGCGATGAACTCAAAATTAGAAACAAAAAAGCATCGTCAGATTTTCTTTTCGTGCAGCGGAAGAAACAAATGCGGCCGCGGAGGGGATTTCGCAACGCTGATTTCCTCGAGAACGCGCGGGTTCTCGCTTGCATCTAAGCGGATTGGAGATAAGGATGAATACGATGAACTCGCGCCTGCAACCGATCCGTAAAATGACTCTCAGAAAATTTCTCGGAACGTCGAGTACGCTGCTGTTTTTATTTTTTCCGCTCGTCTCTTCGGCGCCCGCTCAACAACAACCCGGGGAAACGGGACCCACCCTCAAGGTCACCACGGAGGTCGTGAACGTTTATGCCGTGGTTCGCGCCAAGCACGGACAATTGATTCCGGATCTGAACAAAAGCGATTTTGAAATCAAAGAGGACGGCGTTCCCCAACAGATCCGGTACTTCTCGCGGGAAACCGATACGCCGCTCACGCTCGCCATCATGGTCGATACCAGCCCCAGCCAGGGAAGAGTGCTGGACACCGAGAAAGAAGAGGCGAATGCGTTTCTCCGCCAGGTGCTGCGGCCGAAAGATTTGACGTGCGTGCTCCATTTTGATGTTGCGGTGGAACTGCTGCAGGATTTCACCAACGATCAGCGCCGGCTGGCGAGCGCCATCGACTCAACGGTCATCAACGGCGGAGGCCAAGGCATGGGACCCAGGCCTCTGCCGACCCGAAACCTGGGCGGCACGCACCTCTACGACGCCGTTTACCTTGCTTCGAATGAGCTGATGAAAAACGAAGTGGGCCGCAAGGTCCTCATCCTTCTGACCGACGGCGAGGATCAGGGAAGCCAGGAGACTCTGAATCAGGCGCTCGAAGCCGCTCAGAAGTCGGATGTGATGATCTATTCCATCGCCATCATTGACCGTTCCTTTTACGGATTCGGCGGCATGGGGTTCAGCGGCGACTCGGTTTTGCAGAAGCTATCGGAGCAGACCGGAGGCCGAGTCATCAAAGTGAACAAGATCAAGGACACTCGCGCGGCGTTCGACGAAATCGCCATGGAACTTCGCACCCAGTATCTTCTGGGCTATACGCCGTCCAATCCCCGGACCGACTCCGGCTTTCGAAAGATCAATGTTCGAGTCGTTCACGGCGACTACAAAGTCCAGGCCCGACGCGGTTATTATCCCCACTCCTGAGGATGCAATGGCTATGATGGATTCGGGCGCCGCGGAGGCGCCCATGCGGGAGTCTCTTGATCGCTGAGCCGAGCGCGGCTCTACTGAGCGGGAGCGAAGTAACCGGTCTTCGCCAGCACCTTCAAGCCCTTCTCGCGGGGCTTGATGGTGATCTTCCGGAAGGTTCCATCGTGGGCTGAATTCGAGGAAACGTAAGCCAGGCTGTACTGGCTTCGCAATTCGTGGGAGATGCGTTGGAAATCGTCCGCCAAGTCGCTGGCGTGCATAGGAAAAAAGGACCGGCCGCCGGTTTGGGATGCCAAATACTCCAATACTTTGTCTCCGCGCGTGGGGATTCCCGTCCAATTGGTGCTGATCGCATAGATGATGGCTTCGGCCTTCTGGGCCATGGCCAACGCTTCCTCGCGCGAGTGCTCGCTGAAATTGTCCTGCCCATCCGAGACAATAATCAAGACTCTCCTCAGATAAGGCTGGGGAGCCGGAATGTAGATCATCTTTTCTTTGCAGGCATAATAGAGGGCGTCGTACAGACCCGTTCCGCCGCCGGCCTGTAATGACTGAATCCCTGTCGAAAGCTTGTCCAGGTTGTCCGTGTAATTCTGAACCATCACCGGTTCAACATCAAAACCCACCACGAAGGCCATATCCTCGTCGGGCCGCACGACATCGTCGAGGAAGTCGATGGCAGCTTGCTGCTCAAAATGCAGGCGCTCCCGGATACTGTTGCTCGTGTCGATCAGAACGCCGATTCGAAGGGGAAGGTTGGTTTCCCGGTTGAAGAAAAGGATCTTCTGCGGCTTCTTGTCTTCAAGAACCTCGAAGTCGTCCTTGCTGAGGTTCGGCATCAACTGCTTCTTTTTGTTCACGACGGTAAACAGGACGTTGACCAGGTTGACGCGAACGCGAATCTGGGGCGCCTGACCTGGCTTCTGGGTAGAATTGAGGTTCTCTGTGTTTTGGGCGGTGGCCGGAGCCGCCAGGAAACATCCGATCAGTATTGTCCCGAGGAACTTCTTCATCGTCTCAGTTCGCAAACTTCGCAACCAATTATAGAGTCCCGCTCCGGGACCGTCAACGGACGTTCACTGAAAAAGCGCCCGGCAGCATAGGCAGACAACACCGTGAAGGGTCCCCAGGACCGCCGAATCGCTGCCCAGGCGTGAGTCTGTATGGATTCTAATGTGTCCGCCGCCGATGGTGCTATATACTGAGAATTATTTAACGGGCCGGTGCGGCCCGCAATCCGGTATTTAATCTGGCTGGAGAGTTTTGTAACCATCATCCATTCAAGAAATGGGCTGAAAAGGAGACGCTATGCGAAAATTCTTAGCCGTGGGCTCGGTACTGGCCGTATGGTTGCTCATGGGGGTGGCTGGGGATGCCGCCGCTCCGGCACCCAGCCGGCCCGCGAGCCATCGTCACTGGGAAGCGCAGGGCCGGGGCCACGGCAATCAGGGACGCGGCGCAGAGAACGCTGAAGAACATGGTAATCGTGGGAAGGGACATTACAAAGGAAAGGAAGAAAGATCCCGGGCAAGGTTTTCCTCTCACGACAGAGACATCATCCATCATTACTTCCTGGGGAATACCTCGAACCTTCCTCCCGGCCTCGCCAAACGCGGCGGCAATCTGCCCCCGGGCTTGGAGCGTCAGCTCCGCGAAAATGGTACTCTTCCGCCCGGTTTGCAAAAACGCCTGCAACCCTTTCCATATGAACTCGCGCGCCGGCTGCCGCCCTTGCCGAGCGGCTACTCACGCTTCATGCTAGGGGACCGCGCCCTGGTTCTCAATCGCGCCCATGTCATCATCGATATCATGATACTCGCGCGGTAGACGTGAGGGCAGACGGAGCGGATACGCGCCCGAAGCGAGAGGCCATGGTACCAATGAATCATTATTCAAAGCGTTAAGCTGGGCCGCCCGGAAGAAGAAGAGGCGTTCATTTTCTCTTTGACGGGCCAGAAGGTTTGGTGGTGAAATTAAAGATGGTCGCGGAAATCACACCTTTGAGAGACCGCGAAGTATCAAGGGGGAATCCTATGGGTCGAAACGCTCTTAAGATATTGTTGGCTGCGTTGTCAGTGGTGGCGCTTGCGCCATTGGCCCACGCGCAGACGAGTCTTGCCAACGCCCAGAACCAGTATTGGATCCCCGAAGGAACAGAGTTCAAACTTGCCCTGCACACGGCGATCAATTCTAAGACATCCAAGAAAGGCGATGTGGTCATTACCACCTTGCTGGACCCCGTTTACGTTGATGATCGCCTGGTGCTGCCCAAAGGGGTGCGGGTTGACGGCCGCATCCAAGAAGTCCATGCCGCTCGTCATCGCGGCAAAGGAGGGCAGCTCTACGTTCTTTTTAACACCCTTGAGTTGCCGGGCGGACAGAAGGTGGCGATTAGCGGTTCGCTGACGGAAGTGTTTTCCAGCCGGGAAGGCGGGAATGGTTCCAGCGTGGATGCCGAAGGCGACCTCAAAGGCGGTGGCGCGTCCCGCGAGAAGCAATTGCTGATCTTCGGAGCGCCGGCCGCCGCGGGCGCTGTGGCAGGAGGATTAGGCCCGGGTATCGCGGCAGGTGTGGGCGGACTTGTAGCGGCCTACTTCATTCCCAAAGGCAAACAAGCGGTTCTCCCCGCTGGCTCATTGGTCGGGATGCGCCTTGACCGAGACGTGACCGTCACTCTTTCCACCGAAAAAGATACCGCTCGAGCTTCCAAGTAGAGTTCTTCCGTGGCGCCGACGCCTGAGGGGTGCCTTGTGGGGTCGGCCGCTGCGAACACGTTCCTTTTGAGCGTGGGAAGAGCCGGGGAAGCCTGAGGTGTCAAGTTCACCGCAAGGAAGGATCTTGAAAAAGCCCAGGGACGCTGGGGCTCCGCTCGAAGGTGCCGCAGATTTCCCCCGGGCGAGCGGACCTTTCGCACTCCTTGGTGGGCAGGAGCGGAGTTCCGGGGATGGGCGCCCCTTTAGGCCGCCGCCTTCACCGGAGAGCTCTTCTGTTTGAGGATTTCGAGGGCCTTCCGAAGTTGCTGGTCATTCGGACCGCCAAATTGCTCACCCGCGGCGCCTTGTGCCTGGCTACTTTCTTCGGCGCTCTGAACGACGTTTGGCGTCACTCCGCTGTCGGCGATGGCTTTCCCATCCGGGGTGTAGTACTTGGCGATGGAAAGCAACAAGGCGGAACCGTCGCCCACCGGAATCAACTTCTGATGGACGCCGACCCCAAAGCTGCGAACCCCCACCACATCCCCTCGCTTATTGTCCAGGATGGCCGAGGCCACAATTTCCGCCGGGCCTGCGGTGGACTGATTGATCAGAAGAACGAGGGGCAGATTCGTGATCTGATCCGAGGCCTGCGCAACAATTTCTTTGCGGGGAAATTTCTGGCCGTAAAGATAGGTAATCAGGCCGTGATCGAGGAACAGGTTGGCCGTTTTCTCGCCTTCCTCTTCCTTTCCTCCGGCACAGTTTCTCAAATCCAGCACAATCTTGTTAGCCCCTCCCGCGGTAAGCTCCTTAAGCTTGGCGGAGATTTCCGCGGACTTGGCCTGATTAAAAGTCGGCACTCGCAAGTAGGCGGTGTTGTCGTCCAGGACTTTGGCCACCACCGGTGGATCACTCAAGGCCTCGCGAGTCAGCGTCACTTTTTCAAGTTTGCCCTGCGTGCCCTTGATAAGGGATAGCACAACGGAAGACCCCGGCTCGCCAGCCAGCAAGCGGTGAAGTTGCACCACCGACAGCTCCCGAGTTCGAGTGGTGTTGACCTCATCGATCAAGTCCCCAGGCTCAACCCCGGCCTTTTGGGCCGGGCTCCCCGGCAAAACTGAAATAATGGTCGCAAATCCCATCCGTTTGGAAAGGAAAACTCCCACCTCACCCCGGCCCGCCTCGGGATGCTGGAGGTAATCCTGATATTCTTTGGGGCTAAAGTAGGTGCTATAGGGGTCAAGCGCCTCGAGCAATCCGCGAATCGCTCCGTTCGTAACCTTCTTGAGATTCGGCTGTGTTACATACTCCTGCTGGATTCTGGAAAGAACTTCGCTGTATACGCCCAGATCGCGGTACGACTTCTCGTCCGAGTCGGTGCTGCTGTTTCCCAGCACCGCGCCGACGACCACGTAAAAAACCAGCAATGAAGAGATAAAGATTACAAGCAGTCGAATGCGCTTTGTCATGCGAATGAATACTCCTTCGGTGGGTGTCCCTCGACCCCACTCATCCTAAACAATATAGCACATCTGGTGGATTGGATGCATTGGCGCAAGCCGGTTGTTCCCTGGCAATCTCCTGCTCTGTTTCTTTGGGGGTGGCGACGGCCGGCCCAGACTGCGCGAAGGGCGCTTCCTGGCGGGGGCCGGTGAATTTTCCACATCTTCTTGGGAGGGGAAATCCGGGCGCGCGGGACTGGCGTCCGGCAGCCGGGATCAGAAGGGTTCGCGGGTGAAATTCCGCTGAACCGCTTCTCACCGCCGGCCCCTCCCCGCGAGCTCCGGCTGCTGAAACCGCCGGGCGCGCTACTGCTGGGCGGACCCCAGGGTTGGATTCGGGTCCTTCGCGCTTGTGCCCATGGTGACAACCTTAGTCGCGGAAACGATGTAGAGGATCAGCGAGTTTGAACCATTTGAACCAACGGCTACTACTCGCCCATTCGGTGACACCGAGTACGTGTCACTGATCGTTTGGGCGGGTTCGAGCGCACCCATTTGATTTGAATCCTTTGTGCCGGAGATGTTTCCGATCCCGTCAAATGTGATGATTCCGACCGACAAGGAAGCGGTGGGACCTCCCAACGGCGGCGGTACGGGCGGCGCCGCGAACGGCTCGGTACCAAAGAAGAAGGTGGCGTTCAGCGAAGAAGTGCTAAATGGCCCTGACGACTGCGGCTCCAAAACGCCTGCCGCAACGTCCGTGCCGGTACCCAGGATAAATCCCTGATTTGCCTTGATCAGGTAGCCGACCATCTCAGATGTGCCCTGAGTCAGCGTGAACCGACCGGTCGAATCAACAGCGTCAGTCCCAGTAGGATTCAGACTGGTAAGTGTACCGGCATCGTTGTCGTCTAAGGAAAAGCTGGCACTGCCGTTTCCATCGAACGTAGCGAGTCCGAGCATCAAGTGAGAGCCGGCACCGGGGCTGCTCGATGACGATTCAAGCCTCACCACGCTTGTCCCACTGAGCGAGCTCAAGGTAAACGGCCCTCCTGATTGCGCATCCATTTCGCCAGTCACCAGGCCTGAGGAGGCAGCGTTGTCCAAACTGATGGCCAGCCACTTCGCGGCCGATACAACGTAGAACGCATAACCAGCCGGTGCAGGCGATGCCCCCGCTAGCGTGGCTTGTCCGCGGCCACTGATGATATCGAGCGCGGTGTAAGCGCCGGTGAAGGTTCCGCTGGATGTAATGGTGCCGTTGTCGTTGGCGTCAAACAAACCTCCCGTAATGCCTCCTGACCCATCGGTGGTGAATTCACCCACGAGACCCAAGCGGTTGACGGTGCTGTCCGCACCCGTAAAGCTAAAAGCGTAACTGCCATTCAGGGCTGCCTGCGAAAAGGCGCTTGTGTCCTGCATTTCGATGACGCCGCTCATCGTGTAACCGCTCGAGTCGAATTCGAGAATAGAACCCTTTGTCGCGACTCCCGACGAGGACGAGACCGCCCCCAGCGCAATGGCCATGGTGAATGTGTTGGGCTGTGAATTGGTAAGCGTGATCGTGCCCCGGTGGTCCGATCCCACCGCATAAGTCCCGCTGAAGGCCAGGCCCGGCGCGGAACCGGAAGCGAAGCTGTTGATGTCCTCAACACCATTTTGAACGTCTCCTGAACCGTCTGCCATGAAGCTTCCCGCCACAGCCACCGGATTGCCTCCGGAGTCATAACCACTCAGCAGAAAAGCGTAGTGCCCGCTCAGCAGGGCATCCTCCGCGCCGCCGGGGTTGATCGTAATACTGAGCGGCTGTGAGTCGCTCTGCGCCGGGGAGCTTGAATCCGTCACGGTCACGGTGAAGTTGAAGGTCCCTGTCGCGGTGGGGGTGCCGGAAATCAGCCCGGCGGTCGTTGTGCTCGTAGTGGTCTGATCAAGCGTCAGGCCGTTCGGCAGGCTGCCCGCTGTAATGCTCCAGGAAACGGGTAAGACCGCGTAATTCGCCTGGAGGGTCGCACTGTAGGCGACACCTTTCGTGCCATCGGGCAGCACCGACGCCGTCGTAATCACCATAACCTGCTTCACGATGGTGATGCTGAGCTGCTTCTGCTGGGACTGCGGGGTAGCGGCAGAGTCCGTGACTTGCACCGTAAAGGTCGAAGTTCCCCCAGTGGTAGGCGTGCCGGAGATCGCGCCGCTGCTCGCATCAAGCGCCAATCCGTCCGGCAGAGTTCCTGATGCGATGCTCCAGGAAAGAGCTCCCGTCCCTCCGGTCGCCTGCAAGGTCGCGCTATAAGCGGTTCCGGGAGTCCCACCCTTCAGCGAGGTTGTGGTGACGGCTGGGGCGGGAGCCACCGCTACCGCTGTCGACTTGGAAACGCTTGTATCCTTCACAGAGCGGGCGGTCACACTGACGTTAACTGCGCCGGAAACGCTCGCGGGAGCGTTGTACTTTGCCGCCGTTGCCGTGGTGTTCGTTAAGGTGCCGCAGGCGGAGCCACTGCAACCGCTTCCGGAGAGACTCCAGGAAACGCCCTGACTGCTGGAGTCGTTGGCGACGCTGGCCGTGAAGCTTACAAACTGTCCCTGGTCAATATTCTGCTGAATACTGGGTGAAATTGAGACTGAAACCTGGGGTGATATTTGCTGGGATGGTTGGCTGGAGCCTCCACCTCCGCCACCGCAGGCCGAAAGTAATAGGGCAAGGGCTATCGACGCAATGGCCCGTTTCACAGTTGTCCCCCCTCCAGAGGATCTGCTGTTAGTCGGCGTGGCCCAGCATACATTCCAGGAAGCGGCTAGTCAACCGAAACATAGGCTACGGCGTGTGGCCTCCATCGGTGGGCAGGGACGGGAACAGTTTGATTCGGGGCTTTAGAAAGTAATCCTTGGCATCGCGGGGTTTGCGCGCTTGGCACACTGCGTTGCCAATGCACCATCCAGCCGAAAGCGTGGTTTCCCGCGCTCGACGGCGCCGGTTGTGAGTCAAAATCACCTTGCCGGCGACTCAGCGCCTCGCCTTTTGGAGAGCCTTCGCGGAGGGATTGGGGAAGCGGTGGGGCTGGCCACTGCGGCCAGCCCCATCGTCTTGAATGAGAGCTATCGAGATCGCCGGACAATGCTACTGCCGGCCGAACCCGAGTGTGGGGTTAGGATCGAGCGTGTGTGTGCTCATGGTGAACACTTTGGTCGGCGAAATCATGTAAATGATTAATTCCCCGGAAACAAAGGTCACTTTTCCGTTTGATGCCACGGAGTAGGTGTCTGTACCCGTTTGACCGGACAGCAGTGTGCCCAATTCATTGTCGTCGCTGGTGACCGAGATATTTCCGGCCCCGTCGAAGGTGACGATACCGATACTCAACGTCGCCGGGGAACCTCCCGACAGGGGCGGCGCCGGCGTCGTTGCAAACGGCTGAGTGCCATAGAAGGCGGTGGTGCTCAGTGAGGCGTTCGTGAACGGCCCAGCCGACTGCTTTTGGAATGTTCCCGCAGCAACACCGTGTCAAAGCTTTTTAGAAATGTCCCCTTTCTAAAGAGCTTTGACAAACCGGGCAACATCTCTTCATCGAGTTTCCTTTTTGTGTTAGCCTCGATGAGCGGTGGTGTTTTTCCCGCAAGCGAATTCGCACCCTATAATAAGGACGGCAGGTGAACATGACGGAATGGAGCGGACCGCTGAACATTCGGCCGGCGCGGCTGGATGACGCGAAGGAAATCGCCAGGATCTACAACCAGGGCGTGCAGGACCGCACGGCGACCTTTGAGAACGCCTATGTAACCCCCGAGGAAAGGTACCTGTGGCTGGCGGCGCGGCCGGACAAATATCCCGTGCTGGTTGCAGAGGTGAAGCACACCCTGATGGGCTGGGCGGCCCTGAGCCCTTACAGCCCTCGCCGCTGCTTCGACGGTATTGCGGAACTTTCCATTTTCATCGAGCGCAGCCTGCGCGGGCATGGCGTGGCGCAGGAACTCATCAAGGCCATGCAGAATGCCGCACGGGAAAAAGGCTTCTACAAGCTGGTGGGCCGCATTATCGCCGATAACCAGCCAGCGCGAAAACTCTGCGAATTAACGGGCTGGAAAGAAGTCGGCGTGTATGAAAAGCACGGCCGGCTGGGGAACGAGTGGCATGACCTGGTTCCCGTCGAGTATCTGATTCCTGAAAACATGAAGTAGCACCGATCATGGCCGAAGAAGCAGCAAAATCACCGCTCGAAGCGTTTGAAGAGCTGGCCGCCCAGGCGCCCGATAACGTCATGGTGCGTTACAGTCTGGGACGCGAGTATCTGAAGGCCAAACGGTACGCTGAGGCGGAGCGCGAGTTCCGCGAGGCCGTCCGGCTGAAGCCGGACTACTCGGCGGCCTATCGTGAACTGGGGAAAGCGCTCGTGGCGCTTTCGCGGCCCGATGAAGCGCGGGAGATTTACCAGAAGGGCGCCGACATCGCTTGCGAAAAGGGTGATTTGCAGACCAAGAAGGAAATCGAAGTATTCCTCAACAGGCTCGAAAAAGCGGAAAACAAGTAGGCGGGTGAAAAGCCCCAGTCCCGGCCTCCGCGCGCCGGCAAGCCCCAAAAAAGAAGACGCCCGCGCCGGCCCATCAAATAAACGGATAACGCGGAGCGCCGGGAAGGTGAAGCAGCCTGGTGAGTTTTTCTTTCACCATCCCGAAGGCCTCTTGCGGAGTATTCACGAAGCGGATTAATTTCATCTCCTCGCGACTGATGGTTCCCGTCTCCGCCAGCCAGCCGAAGTTGATCGCCTTCTTCCAGTATTCCGAACCATAAAGCAGCAAGGTGCATCGGTGTCCCATTTTATGCGTCTGGATCAGGGTGAGGAATTCCCACATTTCATCCATAGTGCCGAATCCGCCGGGGAATACAATCACAGCGCGTGAAGGCTGGGCAAACCACAGCTTGCGCATGAAGAAGTAGCGGAACATGAAGTTCAATTCTGGAGTGATATAAGGATTCGAGCTCTGTTCCGTGGGCAGCTTGATGTTGAATCCGATGGTCACCCCGCCGGCTTCCGAGGCGCCGCGGTTCGCCGCTTCCATAATGCCCGGCCCGCCTCCCGAGCAGACCACCAGGAAATGGCCGCCGTTCTTCAAGCCCAGCGACCACTCGGTGATCAGCCGGGCCAGCTCGCGGGCCTCCTCATAGTAGCGGGACATGCGAAGCGTCATGCGAGCGTCGCACAGTTCTTGCTGGTTGACTGCCGATTTGCGGGATTTTTTGGCGGCCAGAAGCGAACGCAGCCGTTCTTTCGCGCTCGCGCGGGACATGACGCGCGCGGAGCCGAAAAAGACCACGGTGTTTTGCACGCTCGCGCGGCGCAACCGCGCCTGGGGCTCCAGGTATTCGGCGGCAATGCGCAGCGTGCGCGCGTCGGAGCTTTCCATAAAGCGTTCGTTCCGGTAAGCCACTGTGGGATTTCCCGGTGTCGGCCGGTGCTTGCGTCGGCTCATAAGCCCTCTCTCATGAAAACGGCAGTTCTTGCCCGCAACAAGAGCATAACAAACTGCGCGGCGTGGTGGCGCAACGAAGTGACGGGCGCTCCCGCATAGGAAGCCAACGGCACGAAAAGCGTTTTGGATCCGAGTTTCTTATTATTCGACTGCACCCGCTCCTCAAAAGAAGGTAAGTGTGCGTCCCAAAACGCGCACTCGGCCAAGCATGACCGATCACCAAATACCACATGTGGTCACCCGAAAGCTTCTGCAGAGATTGAGATGAAGCTTCAGGAAAGGGAGAACCAACAAAAGCGTGCTGTGGACACGGGCTGACGACTACCCTCCGCTGCGGATTCTTCTTGCCAGCTCGATCATCGTATTGCATTCGATATTTAGAGGTCGTGCCAAAGCGAAGCTACAGAGGTGGTTTTTGCCAGCCGCCGAGGGCGGTTTCGAGGTGTTGGGCGGCGGCTAAGGCTGCGTCCTCCCGCCAGGGTCGAGCGGCGATCTGAACTCCGAGCGGCAAACCTTTCGGCGAGGTATCGACAGGAACTACGGCGGCAGGCCATCCCGTCAGGTTATGCGTCATCGTGTAACTGAACGCCGGCAGGCGATCGTAGGTCGAGCCGTGAGCCATGCCCGCGAAGCTGCAAACGGGAGAAAGGATCAGGTCGTATCCTTCCATAAAAGAAAGCATCGCATGCCGATAAGCGTCCCAACGTGCCACCAACGCGCCGTACTCCGCCGTGGAAATGGCGTGGTTCCGCTGGATTTCCAACACGCGCCGCATGAGAGGATGGAACTCGGTGGTTCCGGCGGCTTCGAGCAGAGCTTCCAGGCCGGCCCCGCCGTCGGCACAGAACAAGCCCAAATAGATTTCATACGTCTGCTCGATTTGGGGCGGGCGCGCCTCTTCCACCTGCACTCCTGCGTCCCGCAGCGCTCGCGCCGCCTTCCTGACGGCTTCAGCAATTTCCGGGCTGGTCGCTTCGACGCCGTTATCCGTGTAAAAAGCGACTCGCAATTTTTGTAAGGTGACCGCCGCAGGATTTGGCAAGGCCATCGGGACAATTGCCGCATCGCGCCAGTCCGCGCCGGAAACGATTCCGAGCGCCAGAGCCAAGTCTTCTACAAAACGGGCCAGCGGGCCAATTTGCCAAAGGGCGTCCAACGTTCCGCCTGGGCCCGGGAAATGGCCGGTGCGCGGTACGCGGCCGGAAGTGGGTTTGATGGCCGTGATGCCGCAGCAATAAGCAGGAAATCGGACGCTGCCGCCCGCATCGCTGCCAAAGCCAAGCGGCGATCCGCCGGCGGCAATGATGGCCGATTCGCCCCCGCTGCTTCCGCCCGGCGACAGCGATAGGTTGAAAGGATTATTCGTGCGTCCGTAGATCAGGTTGTCGCTTTCCCATGCCCACCCGAGCTCCGGGCAATTGGTTTTCCCCAGCACAATCGCTCCTGCCGCCCGCAGCCGGCGAACCACCTCGGCATCCTCGCTGGGAACATAGGAATGCCTGCCCAGGGTTCCTCCCGTGCTGATGATTCCAGCAGTTTCAATGGCATCTTTGAAGGTGACAGGAACGCCGTGGAGCGGCCCTTTAATTTCTCCCCGGCTGAGCGCCGCATCGGCCGCCCGCGCCTCATCAAGGGCTCGCTCGGCGGCTAACTGAACCACCGCGTTGAGCGTCGGATTCACACTCTGGATGCGCTCCAGGTGGGCTTCGATCAGTTCGGTGGAGCTGATTTCCTTGGCGCGAATTGCGCGCGCCTGGCGGCTTGCCGAAGAGTCGAGAAGTTCATTCATAGGCTGGGGACGAAAGCTTCGGGAGGAGATGCGCCGAAGGGCTGATGAGCATGACCACAGCTTGTTTTCCTATTGGTGAGCCGGCTGGGACTCGAACCCAGAACCCTTGCCTTAAAAGGGCAATGCTCTACCACTTGAGCTACCGGCCCACAAATAATCTAAGTTACACCAGTATTCCACAAGCCGTAAACGCCAAAATCAAATCGCCGAAGGATGATATATTCTTAGGACATGAAAGCGTTCGATCCTTTTGCCTGATCAGCCGGGCAGCGGGCGCGCTCAATCGAGGAGTTTTAAGATGATGCACAAAAATGAAGAGGGGAAATCGCTGATCGAATTTCTGCGCACGGTTGATACCCCGACGCTCGCCAACGCGATTGAAACTTTAAAGCTGCGGCCGAAGGCCGAGGGTTTTACACCGCTCCAGGTCCGGTGCCTTTTCCCGGAATTCGGCCCGATGTGCGGCTACGCGGTCACGGCCCAGGTGGAAACGGTAACGGAGGCAGTCAAGCGCGAGGAAGCAGGTTACATCGAGTTATTTGAAGCGGTTGAGAATTCTCCCAAGCCTGCGGTGGTTGCCTTTCAAGAAATTGGCGGCGGCCCGGACTACTCCACGCACTGCGGGGAAGTGCTGGCTACCATCTTTAGCCGCCTGGGCGGAATCGGCTTGGTTTCAGACTGCGGAGTTCGAGACATCGCGGAGGTTCGGGCGCTGAAGTTCCACTATTTCGCGCGCGGCGCCGTGGCCAGCCATGCCAACTTCCACATCGTGCGGGTGGGGGTGCCCATCCAGGTTTTCGGGTTGGTCATCCACCCCCAGGATCTGCTGCACGGAGACCTGAACGGCTTGATCCAGATTCCCAAAGAAGCCGCCGAGGGCTTGCCGGACGCCGTCGCTTCGGTCCGCGCGAAGGAACGGCAATTGATGGAATTGACAAAGGACCCCGATTTTTCCGCCAACCGGCTCCGAGGGCGTTTTCTTCATTAATCCGCAACAATGATGCGGCGGGGCCGGAGGGAATCCATGTTCCCTGACAGCAACCGGAGTATCCGCTCGCTTAGCTCCCGGGTATCGTCGTGGCCGTACCGTACAGGGCCGTAATCAGGCCACCCGCGTTTCGTCAACCTTCCTCTTTTATGGGTGCCGATCGTGTGATATGGTTGCTAACAGAGGGGGAATTGGTAACTCGCGATGGCCTTTTTGCCCTCAGAGATTCAATTGCCGGTTAAAGGAATCAACGCGGACAGAGCTCGCTATCCCGAGGACCGCATGGAAGTCCATAAGTAATGCAGGTTCGATTTTCGGAAGATGAGCGTTTCCCAGCCTGGAAGATCACCTTCCTACAATATGTGGTTGCGGCCTCCTTTGTTGCCTTTTTGATTGGGTATTGGCAGCTTCAGATTGGCCGGCACCAAGCCCTGCTTCTGCAAGCCGAGCATAACCGGATTCGCAACCTTCCTGTCATCGCTCCTCGGGGCCGGATCCTGGACCGGAATGGCCAGATCATGGTCGACAACTTCCCCGCCTTCACAATTTTGTTGAACCGTGAAGATCCCACCTTGCTGAGCAAAACCCACCTGCAGAAAATCGCCGAAGGGTTGGGTCTTGATCCCAACGATGTGGAGGAGATGGTCAAGCGTTCGGCTAAGCTGCCGCGATTTCAGCCCATCGTTCTCAAGCAATCGGCGACGATCGAGGACGTTGCCTTCCTGGAATCGCACCGTTTGGAGTTTCCCGAAATCGACATCATCCAGGGTCAACAGCGCTTTTACCCAAAACATGGCGTTGCCGCGCAAGTACTGGGTTACGTGGGGGAAGTGTCCCAGGACGATATTGCCAAACCCAACTCTCCCTACCATCCTGGGGATGTCATCGGAAAGTTCGGCATCGAAAAAGAATACAATTCAGTCCTGCGGGGCCGCGACGGCATGCAAAGAGTGGTGGTCAATAGCCGCGGGCAGGAAGTCGGAACGCTGAGCACCATTAATGCGATTCCCGGCCATGACTTGCGGCTGACCTTGGATCTGAACCTCCAAATGACGGCGGAGGCCGCCTTGGGCGACCAGCCGGGTGCGGTCGTAGCACTGGACCCTCGCACCGGCGAGGTTCTGGCGATGGCAAGCCATCCGACCTTTGATCCCAATGACTTTATCCGTCACATTGACTTGAAGACGTGGAAGAAGCTCACGACCGACCCTCTGAAACCCCTCATGAACAAGTCCATCCAGGCCCAGCTCGCTCCGGGGTCAGTGTTCAAGATCATCACCAGCGCGGCAGCCCTGGAAACGGGGACCATCAAGCCTGATTTCAACGTCTTTTGCCCCGGGAAAATTACGATTTACGGGCATACTTTCCACGACTGGATCTGGAAGGAACACCGCGGCCACGGCATGGTGGACCTTCATCGAGCGATTGTGGTTTCTTGTGACGTTTATTTCTACACGCTGGGGAAACTCCTGGGGATTCGTGAGATTGATTATTTTGCCACCCATCTGGGCTTAGGACACCGGACCGGCATCGACCTGCCGGACGAGGACTCCGGCCTCATTCCCTCCCCGGCCTGGGTCGAAAAGCATTTTCATCGACGCTGGTGGCCGGGAGAAACCATCTCGGTCGCCATTGGACAAGGCGCCGTGCAGGTAACGCCGCTCCAACTCGCCTATGCCATCGGGGGAATTTCCTCGGGCGGCGTCTTCGCCCGGCCTCACCTAGCCTTCCGCAAGGAGCTGCTCACCCTGGGGATGGACCCTCCGGCGCACGCTGAAACCAGCTTCCCGCTAAAAGAAGGTACGGTCGCTGCAGTGACCCAGGGAATGTGGGGAGTGGTCAATGAAGGCGGGGGAACCGGGGGCGGCGCCCGCCGTCCCGGCCTGGATATCGCCGGCAAGACGGGAACAGCCCAGGTGGTGAGTATTCAGCTCCAAGATTCCGCACACCGGGAGAAATACAGAAGCAACGCTTGGTTTGTAGGTTATTCCCCTTCACCAAATCCCCAAGTCGTGGTTGCTGTGCTGGTCATGCAAGGTGAGCACTCATCGGTTGCGGCTCCCATCGCCGCCGATGTAATTAAAGCCTACTACCAGGAAAAAGGGATAAAGCCTTCGACGCCACAACTGATGTCCGAGAGAAGGGATGGGAGGAAGCAGGGCAGCGTAGCTGCAGGGCAATAAAGGCTTAGAATTATGCGTAAGTCATTGAATTTTAGGGATTTCGATTGGCTGCTCCTGGGGTTGGCCCTAGCCATTGCCGCCGTGGGGATCTTGGAGATTTACAGCACCACGGCCCAAACCGCCCTCGCCAGCCAATATAAGAGGCAGATCTATTGGATCATTCTCGGTTGTGTTTTGACCCTGGTCATCAGCCAGATCGATTATCACCTGATTTTGGAACAGGTGCCTTGGCTGTACCTTTTAAGCATTGGAATTTTGCTGGCGGTCCTGGTCGTGGGACCGCGGGTGGCGGGTACGCACCGGTGGCTGCAGGTGGCCGGATTTACTTTGCAAGTGTCAGAACTCGTCAAGTTGGTTATAATACTAGGTGTGGCGGCCTTGTTCGCCGAAAGGAGAAACAAAGCCGTTACATGGGGGGAACTGGTAAAGTTAGGACTCCTGGCAGGAGTGCCGGGAATCCTGGTGGCGCTGGAGCCTGATCTTGGCACAGCGCTGACCTATCTGCCGATCGTCGCTGCCAGCGCATTCCTGGCAGGTGTCAAGCGCCGGCAGCTCGTAACCTTGGGATTGATAGGGGTGCTGATCCTGCCGATTGGGTGGCAATTTTTACGTCCCTACCAACGCGACCGGTTGGAAGCATTCATCCATCCGAAGCAAGATGTCCAGGGTTCCAGCTACCAGGTAACCCAAACGAAGATTGCGATAGGTTCCGGCGGCCTATGGGGAAAGGGCCTCGGGAACGGTACACAAAGTCAATTGGGTTTTATTCCAGTTTCGCATGCTGATGCAATCTTTGCCGCCTTTGCGGAGGAGCGGGGGTTTGTCGGCACGCTGTTTGTCTTTCTGTTGTATCTCGCCTTGCTCTTGCGGTTGCTTGACGCGGCCCAAACAACGGCTGATCGCGCCGGATGTTTTCTCCTCGTCGGTTTTACCGCCGTCCTATTCTTTCAGGTCGCCGTGAATGTCGGCATGATGATTGGATGGTTTCCGATCACGGGTATCCCTCTACCGCTCATGAGCCAAGGCGGGTCTTCAGTCCTGTTTATTTTTCTGGGATTGGGACTTGCCATGAGCGTCAAGATGCAGCGGTTCGTGAATTAGGTCGTGAAGTGAACACAGCAAGTATCAGCGACATTTTGAAACGGATTTTGAAGCCAAAGTTCACCGCCGGCTCCCAGAGGGCCGTATTTTTTGTATCAAAAGGTCCAGGTCCGTTCGCGCCGCGCGTTCGCTCTTACTTCGGCAATCCGGGAAACACTTTAGCGGAGTTCGCCGGGCAGGAGCGTTCGGAAGGGCGACGTGTGCGGCCGGACCAGGGGTGACGGAAGTTGATCTCCGCCGCAGCGGATTGATCCTGACCGTTGATCCCGGAAAAAAGGAGTTCCTATGAACAAGGAGATGTTTATTTCATCGTCTCCGCACGAGACGAAGGTAGCAGTGTGCGAAGACGGCCAACTGGTTGAGGTGTATTTTGAACGCGACACCGACGAGGGCTTAGTCGGAGGAATCTACAAGGGGCGTGTCAGCCGGGTGCTTCCCGGAATGCAATCGGCTTTCGTGAACGTGGGGCTGGAGCGGGACGCCTTCTTGTATGTTTCGGATTTCTCCCTCCAGGATCAGGAAGATTTTGAAGGTCTGCTGGAAGAGACGCAGACGCGGGGAGGAACTCTCGAGGTCGAGACGCAGACGGATACCGGCGCTCCCGCCGCAAACGGCGAAGCCCTTCCGGATCAATCTGCTGATTCCGGCCAGCCTGCTCCGGCCCCCCAGGCCTCGGCTTTTGAACCTAGCGGGTTCTCGGACAATGAATCAGTTTCCGGACCTGTCCCAGAGACGGCCAGCCCTGAAGAGAGTGCCACGAGCGAAGGCGCAGCGCCTTCCTCCAAAGGTCCCAATGGGGAAGGCTTTCGTCATCATTCGCATCGCGGCCGGCGGCGGCGGCATGGACGCGGAGGCTCCGACCAACGCCGATTCAATCCGCGCTCCGAACCCAAACCAGCACCACAAAGGTCTGAGCCGCCCTCCAGCCAGTCGTTCGAACTTCTGCCCGGTGAAAGCCTGGCAAAATACGGACACGCCGACACCGAAGGTGCAGGGGCGCCGGAGGCTGCTCCTCAGCAACCTGAAGAGGACTCCGCTTCGCAGGCCGCCACGGAATCAGGCGCCAGGGAAACAGATCGTTTCGAATCCCAGGTTCGGGCTTCGGAGAGTTCGCGAGCCGAAGCGACGAGAGCCCGCGATATCAAAAGCGAGCCCGACCGTGCTTCCATCTCCGCAACTGCGGAAGAGAGTTCCGATGTTAGGGCGGCCGCTACCGCGGGGCCGGCTCCTGTTGAAGGACTGGCTTCAAGCCGATCCGAAGCAAAGACAGAAACGGCGGAGGAGCCGCGCGATCAAACTGAAGCGAGTCCGGAAGCGCCCGCCGGCAGTTCGGATGATGATACGGCTGCTGCATCTGCTGAACATTCTGAAACAGAAAGCGGATCGGAGGTGCAGGCATCGCAATCTTCAGAAACTTCCCCGGAATCGTCTGAGCGATCCTCCAGCTTGCGCGAACCCCATTCGCGCCCGCACTTCGCGCCGCGTCGAGGCCGCCGGGGCCGGCGCCGCTCGGGCCGCAATTCGCGCCGCCAAAACGACCGCGAAACAGCGCGTCCCGCCGTCCACCCGGGACAAGGCTTGCAGATTGCAGAACTCTTGAAAGAAGGCCAGGAGATCATCGTCCAAATCGCCAAAGAGCCCCTGGGAACCAAAGGGGCGCGGATTACCTCGCACGTGGCATTGCCCGGGCGTTACATCGTTTACATGCCCACCATTTCTCATATCGGCGTTTCGCGAAAAATCGCTTCCGAGCAGGAACGCTTGCGCCTGCGCAACATCATTCTGGAAAACAGGGGTTCGCTGACCGGCGGGTTTATTGTGCGGACGGCCGGAGACGGCCGGTCCGAGGATGAAATCAAGGCCGACCTGAGGTTCCTCACATCGCTGTGGAACGAAATCCGCACCAAGGCCGAACGCGTGAAGGCCCCCTCGCTTCTGTACCGCGATCTCGATCTGGCTCAACGCCTGATGCGCGATCTGGTCACCCCCGACTTCAAGAGCATCTGGCTGGACAATGAGTCGGATTATGAGCGCGTGGTGGAGTTTGTGAGCCGGCTCCAGCCTTCGCTGGTCGGACACGTGAAGCTTCATACTAGAGATGTCGCCCTTTTCGAGGAACAAGGAATCCAGGGGGAAATTGAAAAAGCGCTCCGGCCCAAGGTGTGGCTGAAGTCCGGCGGCTACATCGTGATCAATCAGACGGAGGCGTTGATCGCCATCGATGTCAACACAGGCAAATACGTCGGCAAAACCAATCGCCTGGAAGACACGATTGTGAAGACCAACATCGATGCCGTTAATGAAATTGTGCGGCAGATTCGCCTGCGCGACTTGGGCGGCATTATCGTGATCGACTTTATCGACATGGATGAACGCCGCAACCGGAATAAGGTGGTGCAGTCGCTGGAGGAGGCCATGCGGCGCGACCGGGCTCCCACCAAGGTCTTGTCGTTTAATGATTTCGGCCTGGTGGCGGTCACCCGCAAGCGCGTCAAGCAGTCGCTCGAACGCACGCTTTGCGATCCCTGCACTTACTGCAGCGGGTCGGGATGGATCAAGTCCGTCAGCTCCGTTTGTCTGGAGATCCTGGCCGAGGCGCGCAAGATGTCCCATGCGATTGATGGCAAGGCCATCACCCTGCGGGTCAATCCGGACGTGGCCCACGCCTTGAAATCCAACGACGGAACGATGATCTCGGAAATCGAAACGCTCACGCACAAGGACGTGATCATCAAGAGCGACCCGAGCATTCACCAGGAGCGCTTCGAGATCTTCTGAGAAAGCGCGGCCGTCCGGCAATGAATTATTATAGGGAGTTCTCCCTCACCGGCGCGCGCCAAGCCGCTCAAGCGGCGCCGCGCTGGGGGGAGGTTAGGGACTGTCAGCTCACGCAGGCCGCCGCTGATTGATCCGGCCAAGCCTGAGGTCCCGGGTGATCGATCCAGCTTCTTGACTAGCCGCGTCTTCCTATAAATCCTCCACACTCTCGGGCTTGGCGCAGTTTGCGCCTTTGTCGAGCCATTTCCGCGACACTTGCCGGATCGTTTCGAAATCCTGTTCGACCCCGTGAATGCAGTAGAACACGCGCCCACCCACCCAGCGTTCCTGTTCCTTATTGCTCCAGTCCTTGCGAATGTTCGGCCAAGAACGCGCCGCCGCCTCCATCGGGAACGGCTTGGTCACAAAACACATGCTCAAAGTGTCGATGTGATATGGGTACGTCATAATATCTTTGTCGCTTCCGATCACTCCCCCGCTGTTGACCCAACCAATCGGCCAGTGAATCATCTTGATGTTGCCCCAATTGCACGGTGAAGTATCCGGATGGGAATTGTCCCAGAGCTGCGTGCGGTTGGCCGGATAGCCGCTCGCGTCGCCAAACGTGCAATAGGCGAGGCCGTCGCGAAAGGTCTGCACGGCCGCCTTGCCGCGTGAGCGTTCAATGTCCAGAAACCACTCCGCTCCCGTCCGCCGTGCGTAATAGGATCCATCCCACGCGAGCTTTTCCGACTTGTCCCAATAGACGTTGTATTGCTTGTCAGAATAGGCATCGACGAAAGCCCCGACCAGAAAATCACCGTGTTGCTCATCCTTGGGCAAAAGCTCTGAGTAATGCACTCCCGCCGGAATCGCGGCAAAGAAATCCAGCGGACTGGCGCACTGCGCGTCGTCCCTCTCTGGATAAAACGTCCGGTAGGTCTGCCGCCGCCACACAATCCCGTTGGCATAGCTGACGAAATCATCCGTGCCTCGAAGGACCGGGGGATCGCCTTTCTCGTCCGTGTCGAAATACGTCCAGCGCAGCCAGACCCGTTTCGGGCCGCTCTCGATGATATCCACGAAGCTGTTACGCTCCATGCGGCCATACTGGTTGAATAACTCCCCGCCGAAGTTCGACTCCCAGAATTGGAAGTCCGCTCCCGCGCCCGAAGGCAGTTGGATAAAAGGGGAATAGCTGGCTTCGTGAGAAAAGACGAACTTGTGCGGTTTGCCCTTCCAGGCAACGATGATGGCTTTCTTGGGATTGAAGTCCGCGTGGGGAGGGCTTGGGGTGAGAGGTCCTTGATAGTTGCCGAACACATAGTCGTTCACCTCCACCGCCCGCACGCCCTCAATCTTCATCTTCGCCAGTTCCGCCATGGCGATCGGCGCGGGCTTCTCGATGATGGGATCGGGCGCAATGCCGTTTTCGAGCAAGCTCTGGCGTGCTTGTGGGGGATCATGTTTGACATGGTTAGCAGAACGACGAGCCTGGGAGTCAGCAGGAACAGATGCAGTGGAGATGCGCGCGCCTCCCAGCACAAAGCCCGTCCCAGCTAAAAGCCGCTGCAGGAAATTGCGGCGCAGTATTGGCATGATTGTTTATCCTCTCTCTGCAAAGAAGTATCTAACGCTGATTCATTTTATCTGAAAGGGAAGACGTCAAGTCCACACCTCGGGGCTTGACCACCTTGTCCATTTATAAAGATTCATGCACGGGAGCCGCCCGCCAGCGGGTTTCCCTGAGCAGCCAGCTTCCAAGCCATGGGAGCGGTGTCGCAGAAAGGTTCTGCACCCAGGCGGGCGCCTCGATCAGCGCCCGAGCCAAACCGGCAATCCGGTAACTATGTCTTACCGCCCGGCTCAGGTTCTTCCGGTAAACCTCCACCGCGCGCTCGCAACCCAATCCTCCTGCCCAGGACTCTGCAATCGCATTCCCGGCCAGGCGTCCGCTGTGAAGAGCCATGGAAATGCCTTCCCCGGTGAACGGGTCGATGAAACCGGAGGCATCCCCCACCAGCAGCGCGCCGTTTTGATCCGCTGACCGGCGCGCCAGGCGCACCGGGGCCGTGGTAACTACCGGGGAAACCTGTTCCGCACCGCGCAGCCGCGCTTCGAGCCCCGGGTGGCAGGAAACTTGCGTTAACCAAGCGGAAAGATCTTCCACGCCGCTCAGGCCGGCATCGCGCAGGCGTTCTCGATGCACCAGGCAGCAGACGTTGTACACTTTGTCTTCGATCGGCGCCAAGCCGCAATAGCCTCCCCGGAACAGATACATTTCCACGCTGCCGCGGAGTTCGAGGCCGGCAAAGTGCGCTTTGGCCCCCACCCACTCCTCCGCCGGCTTCGCCTGCCGGGCCGGAGAGGGAAATCCTTCAATCCGCCACCAACGTCCACAGGCAACAATCAGCGTTTT
>DATKQU010000206.1:0-6123 GCA_035532595.1 Terriglobia bacterium
TGTAGTGTCCGCAAATTAGCTGGACAGTAGCAGCGCCTTTCAGGGCGGCACATGCCGGGCGTAAAGCCTGGCGCTACAAGGAGAACAGCCTGCTTGCCCAATCCCAGCGTCTGTATACGTAATTACTGGACACTACACTAGCTTATATATCACCGGCGGTGGGGGAAAACAAGCGCGGGGGCGAATCATCATGGCTCGATCACGATGCCCAGGATTCTGCAAGCCGCCCGAAGATCGGGGTTGTCAGGGAGAACGGCCTCCGCATGTCCGGTGATTTTGAGATCGAACGGTTCAAAGAGCGCCCAATTTTCCAGGTTATTTCCGTAGCGCGAGGGGTAATAGATTCCGGCGAGACCAAACTTGTAAACTTCGAGCGAAGCAAGCTGCGTTAAGGGGCGCGGCTCTCCCTGCTGCAAAACCGCCGCATCCAGATCATGCAGGCCTAGCCGCAAACACTCCGCCGAAAGGACTCTCCGAAGGTGGGCCACCCACTCGGCGGCGTAAAGATCGGCGTAGTCGCCTGCGGTTGTGCCGGTTCCGAGCACGCGAGCTTTGCACCATGATTTCGGGACTTCTCTCAGCGGAAAGAAGTCGTTCTCGCCTGCAATTTGGTCAAGCTCCGCCAGCAGTGTCAGATCGGGCCGGAAGCGCGCCAGCGTTTCAAGAAAACAGGAGACGCGGTGGCTCGAGGCATAGAGCACCCGGTAGAAGCCGGTGGGATCATCAAAGCGATTGCCGAAGGTGCCGTCCGGCTGAGCGCGCGACCAGTCTGGCGGAGCCCAAGGGTCGGGCAACCGCCCAAGCCGGTAAATGGGTCCGGCGGGGGTTCTGGTTTCAAACATTCCATCAAGCTCCCGCCAAAAACGCGCGAGCCGCTCCCAGGATTTCCGGCGCCACGATGTTCAAATCGCCGTCCCGGAGCAGGCGCAAGGGCACCCGGTCACCAAGCTCCGGATTGACTCCTGTAAGCCACGCCTGGACCACTTGCGGCGAGTCATGTTCCGCGAGCGTGCGGACCACCTGATAGGTGAAGCGCAGCCGGGCCTCCACATCCCCGTAGGGCGCCGTTCCCGCCATCCAGCGGTCCAAGCCGCGAACGTCCCGAATGCCTGCAATGTAGGACGTCAGCTTCCTGCCCAGAATTTCAGCCAGCCGCCTGACCACCTCCGGCCAATCGAGAGAGATCGCTTCCCGATGCGCTGCCAGGTCGGGACGCGGCTGAGCTATAGTCGCGGCCATCAAAGAATCCTCCAAGAAAACTCTATCACATTCTCAGCACATTACCACGAAAATACCAATTGATCAACACTATAAAGCTTATATAATACCATCTTAAAGCCAGTCTAATACCAACTCCGTCCCGGCGGATAGTCCATGCAAGATTTTGTATCCGCGTCATCGGGCTTTCCTGGCAACGGGTGGCGCTCAGGCGAGTCGTGCTTGCCGCCGAGCGACGCTACAGCCGCGGATCTGAAGATCCACGCTACAGCTTATAGCCGATTTTGCGCAGGAATTCCTTGCGCACCTTGATATCGGCTTCGGTTTCGACGCCTCGGGTTTTTACGCCGTCGATGACGCCGAGGATGCCGCGGCCCTGGCCGGTTTCCGCGACGATCACTTCCACGGGATTGGCTGTGGCGCAAAAGATCCGGCAGACTTCCGGGACGTTCTTGACGGCGTTGAGAATGTTGATGGGGTAGCCCTTTTCCATGAAGATGATGAACGCGTGGCCGCAGGAAAGGGCCAGGGCGTTCTCCTGGGCGAGGCGAATCAGGTTGGGGTCGTTGCCGGCCCAGCGGACGAGCGCCGGGCCGGAGGACTCGCAGAAGCCGATGCCAAACTGGATTTCCGGCACGCTCTGGACGATCGCCTCGTAGAGGTCTTCGACGGTCTTGATAAAGTGGGACTGCCCAAGAATAAAATTCATCTCGGGGGGCTTTTCGATCTTGACGGTTTTGAGTTCCATCGCAAACTCCGCAATGAATGAGTTTGATGGAATTGTAACGCCGAAAAGACGCGTAGCGGCGAGTTTATCTCGCCATCTGGCGGCATAAAGACGCCGCTACATCAAACTGTGCCGCCACCTGCCAGGCGCCATTACTCGTCCACTTTGAGCACGGCGAGGAAAGCTTCCTGAGGGATATCGACTTTCCCCACGCGCTTCATGCGCCGCTTCCCTTCCTTCTGCTTTTCCAGGAGCTTGCGCTTGCGGGTGATATCTCCGCCATAGCACTTGGCGAGAACGTTTTTCCTCATGGCAGGAACGTTTTCCCGGGCAATAATCTTGGCGCCGATGGAAGCCTGGATGGCCACTTCAAAGAGCTGGCGGGGAATCAATTTGCGCATCTTCTCGCAGAGCGAGCGGGCGCGCGCGTAAGCGTGGTCGCGGTGGCAAATAAAGGAAAGCGCGTCCACCACTTCCCCGCCCACCAGCAAATCCACCCTCACCAGGTTCGATTCCCAGTAGCCGGAAAAGTGGTAATCGAGCGAAGCGTAGCCGCGCGAGACGGACTTCAGCCGGTCGTAGAAATCCAGCACCACTTCGTTGAGGGGCAGCTCATAGGTCAGCAGGACGCGGTGCGGTGAAACATACTCGAAGCCTTTCTGCGTCCCGCGCTTCTCTTCCACCAGCGCCAGGATGCCGCCCAGGTATTCATCCTGAGTCAAAATGAGCGCAGTGATAACCGGCTCCTCAATTTTCGCGATGGCGCCCGGCTCGGGGAATTTGGTGGGGTTATTGACGTCCGTTGCAACCCCATCCTTGGTGGTGACCCGGTAGCGCACGCCCGGCGCCGTGGTGATCAGACTCAGGCGGAACTCGCGCTCCAGCCGCTCCTGGATGATCTCCATGTGCAAAAGGCCCAGGAAGCCGCAGCGGAAGCCAAAGCCCAGCGCTGCGGAGTTTTCCGGCTCGTAAAACAAGGAGGAGTCATTCAGGCGCAGCTTTTCCAGCGCGTCCCGCAGCGACTCATACTCACCGGCTTCCACGGGATAAAGCCCCGCAAACACCATGGGCTTGACTTCCTGGAAGCCCGGAAGCGGCTCCCCTGCCGGGCGGTCGTCATCGGTGATGGTGTCGCCAATCCGCGTGTCCGCCACCCGCTTGATGTTGGCCATCACAAAACCTACTTCGCCCGCGTGCAGGCCATCAACCTTCGCCGCCTGGGGAATCAGGATGCCGACTTCCTCCACGGTGTAAACCTGGTTGTTCGACCAGAGCCGAATCCGCGTGCCCGCCCGCAAGGTTCCCTGCACCACGCGCGCCAGAACCACCACGCCCCGGTAACTGTCAAACCAGGAATCAAAAATCAGAGCTTGCAAGGGCGCTTCCGGAGAGCCCGTGGGCGCGGGAATCCTGGTGACAATCGCTTCCAGCAGATCTTCGATTCCCGTTCCCTGCTTGGCGCTGATCAAAAGCGCTTCGCTCGAATCGATGGCCAGGGCCTGCTCGATCTGGTGCCGCGTGCCTTCCACGTCAGCGCCGGGAAGGTCAATCTTGTTGATCACCGGAACGATGGACAGATGATTGTTCATGGCCAGCTGGGTGTTGGCCACCGTCTGCGCCTCCACCCCTTGCGAGGCGTCAATCACCAGCAATGCGCCTTCGCACGCCGAAAGGCTGCGGGAAACTTCGTAGGAAAAGTCCACGTGCCCCGGCGTATCGATGAGGTTCAGTTGATATTCGTTCCCGTCGCGCGCTTTATAGAGCAGCCGCACCGAATGCGCCTTGATCGTGATGCCGCGCTCGCGCTCCAGGTCCATGGAGTCGAGAAGCTGCTCCGACATGTTCCGCTTGGCAACCGTTCCGGTCAGCTCCAGGAGGCGGTCCGCCAGCGTCGATTTGCCGTGGTCGATGTGAGCAACGATTGAGAAGTTGCGAATGTAGCGTGCTTCCGTCATGGTGCTTTCGGCTGGCCTGTTTCGGTCAGGAACCTACCCAAGAAATGACTTGCGGGGCGGTCGAGATGGCGGGGCTTGGCCACAAGGTCTCATTTTCGAACCCTTTGGAAATTTATCACGGGTGGATGAGCTAAGCAATTGATTTTACGGCACGGCTGACAATCCAAAAGTACAGAAAAGCGCGCCCACGACCGTCAAGTTGTACCAGTTTTGTACTCGTTTTGATAGCTTGGATATCGAGCAAGCGGTCCGGCGTACAAAAGTTCAGGTAGTGGCTAAATCTGCGTTCGTGGACAATCGTCCTGACCGGACACACCGCAAGAATAGCGGCCACCCGCCGGAAGCTTGAAGAGGATTGGATGATCCATAGGGTAAGGCCTCTCGCGGCCGGCGTGGCGGCGCTCGCCAAATAAGAGACCTTCACTCAAACGTCACTTCGCGAGCAGCTTGCGGATCGATTTCAATTCCTGCCGGCGTTTCGCGCTGGTCTTGGGATAGGCCATCTTGAGTTCATGGAGCGCATCAAGGACAATTTGGGAAACAATCAATCGGGCATTCTCCTTATCATCGGCGGGAACAACGTACCAGGGCGCGTGAGGGGTGCTTGTCGCGTTCAGGCAAGCCTCATAAGCTGTCATGTAATGCTTCCAGTAGCTTCTCTCGTGAATATCCGCGAGGCTGAATTTCCAGTTCTTGTCCGGCTCATCAATGCGCTCGAGGAAGCGCTTTCGTTGTTCTTTCTTCGAAAGGTGGAGGAATACTTTGACGGTCCGCGTTCCGTTACGATACAGGTGGCTTTCCAAGTCCACGATGGAACGATACCGTTCCTTCCAAATGGTCTTCTCGTCGAGCAACTCTTCCGGAAGCCCCTGGCTGCGCAGAATCTCCGGATGCACCCGAACAACCAGCACTTCCTCGTAATAGGAACGATTGAAGATGCCGATCTTCCCGCGTTCCGGTAGATGGCGCGTCGTGCGCCAAAGAAAATCATGTTCCAAATCGTCGGCACTCGGCTGTTTGAAGCTGAAAACCTGGCAGCCTTGCGGATTGACTCCGGACATGACGTGCCGGATAGCGCCGTCCTTGCCGGCAGCGTCCATCCCCTGAAAAATCAGCAGCAACGCATAGCGGTTGGACGCGTAGTGAAGGCGTTGCAGCGAGTTCAACTCCTCAACGTGTTCTTCCAGGAGTTTTTGATACAGTTTCTTCGACTTGCAAAAGGGCTTCACAATCGTCGGCCGCTCTTTGAGTTTGATCTTTTCTCCGGGCCGCACACGGAAATCCTTTGTATTGATCTTCATCTTCATCCTTTCGGCCAGGTCAGCCGCGTTGCTCGCGCCTGTTTATTTTTGGGTTTCATCTTTCCTGATCTCCCGCTCCGCCTGTCCCCAGTCCTGATCTGCCCGGCCGTCCTGACGTCCTCGCTGCTCGTAGAGTTCATAGGCTCGCTTGGCGATCTGCGGTATAAGATCGAGCGGCTTTTCAGCCAACCCCAGCTTCGCCTCGGGAGACTCGGGCTTATCTGTTTTCGGTTTCACGATGGCTACTCTCCCGTTCTTGTTACCTCCACCGAGTCTCGGTCCAGAGAGGTCGTGGAAAATCGGTGGACAGGCGCTGCAGCTTAAGTCCACTCATCAACTTTCTTCCCGAGGCCACGCTGGCTGATCGCCATCTAAACAAGCGATGATGGCTTCGGTAACCCGTTTAGTCTCATGGGGGTCTCGAACGGGGATGGAAACAACACCTGCTTCTTCGGCGGGATAGTCGTTCCCTCCCACGAACAAGGCATCACCTATGAAAATCATCTCTTTCAATGAAATGGCCAGGATGTCTCGCAGCTTTCTGAGTCCGTAGGCCTTGTCAATGCCAGGTTTGGTGACATCAACGGATGTCGAGCCACCCAATCGGACAGAAAACTCGGGAATCAAGGTATCCAGGATCGCTTTGATCTTCTTCCGCTTGGTGAAATCGGCGTCCCATTTGTTCTTTTCTTCCAAGGGGGCCTGCTGGCCTAATGCGGAAAATGTTATCTGGCTTCCCCGGTCTTCAATGACCTCTCCCCAGACCTTTTCGGCCTTGAAGCCCGCTATTCCGAGCGCCTTCTTTAGAGAACCGACGATCTTCTCTTTTTCATCCGCGGTGAAATCTTCTGAATAGATCTTTTCCCAATCCCCTGCGTATCGGAAGAATTTTGTTCCACATGTAGGAAGGAGCGATAGTTTC
>DATKQU010000207.1:0-4241 GCA_035532595.1 Terriglobia bacterium
GGGTCACGTTCGGCTTTCAGTTGGGCTATGCCCTCGAAAACAGCATTCCCCGTGATATTTCTCACATCAACATGGTGATTGCCGAGCCGCAGGTGGGGATTATCGCTTGGGACTCACCCCATTCACGGCTTCCGGTCAAGCGCTTCGAGATCATTACTGAAGGCATTCTGGGCAGCGCTTATCGGCCGGGCGGCTCGCTTTTGGGAACTTCCCTGCTCCTGCGCTTGGGCTTGAAGCCGGATGGGCGCGTGGCGCCGTTTGTTGACATGGGCTCCGGCCCCCTCCACACAACCCTTAACAAGAACGCGGCGGAAATCACCGGCCATACGCAGTTCTTGTCCCAGGGCGGTATGGGCTTTCAGTACTTCTTCAAGCCGCAACAGGCATTGGTCTTTGCGTACCGCTACTTTCACATGTCCAACGGCGGCCTTCAAGAGCCCAACCCGGGATTTAACGGCAGCATGCTGACCATTGGTTTCTGCTGGCAGCGCCAGCCCCATATTCTCCTTGCAGCAAAGGCGCCGCACGCATTACTCCGCTTTCTCCATGTACCGTGACGTGGCAGGAGTCAGGAAGGCCCGAACGCTCTCGCTGCTGGGTTGCAGGCTGTGGGGGGTAGCAACAGTTGCGGACTTACTGCAATGCCTTCAAAAGGGTGATTAACGCACTCTATCCGAATACATCTTTGGCTTTCTCGGATGGGGCCCGCTCCACGGGATTATTCTCCACTTCGACCGAGGGAGCGAGTGATTCCAGGATGCGGCGCTGGTCGCGTGACAAGCGAGCAGGGACGGTTACCTCCACACTGACATAAAGGTCTCCTCGCCCTCGCCCGTTCAGTGTGGGCATGCCGTGACCTCGCAGGCGGAAAGTGGCTCCCGGCTGCGTCCCCTCCGGAATCTTCATCTTCTGGCGGCCGCGCAGCGCGGGAACGTTGATCTCGGTTCCCAGTGCGGCCTGCGTAATGGAAATCGGTATTTTGATGAAAAGATCGTCCCCTCGCCGTTCAAAGTAGCTGTGGGGCCTGACCTTCAGAACCACATAGAGATCGCCAGGCGGCCCGCCGTGCCTTCCTGCTTCCCCTTCTCCGGACAGGCGCAGGCGAGTTCCGTCATCCACGCCCGGAGGAATCTTGATTCCCAGAACCTTTTCGCGCCGCAGTCGTCCCTCGCCCCGGCAGTCCGGACACGGGTTGCGATTGACTTGCCCTGCCCCCCCGCACTGCGGGCATGTCCTGGAAACGGTAAAGAAGCCCTGCGAGTAGCGAACCTGCCCGCGTCCGCCGCAGGCTGGGCAATTGGCGAGATGGGAGCCGTTGCGGGAGCCTGTGCCACGGCAGTTTGAGCAGGTCTCGCTGCGGGGGATTTTAATCTTTGTCTCAAGGCCGGAAGCGGCTTCTTCAAAGGCGATTTCGAGTTCGTAGCGGAGGTCGGGTCCGCGCTCGGCCCGGACCCGCCGGGGACGGCCGCCGCCAAAAAGGTCTTCCAGATCAAAGAAGGAACCAAACAGATCTTCAAAGCCCGAGAACACCGTGGAGGAAAAATCAGGAAACCCGGCGCCTGGCCCGCCGACCCCGGCGAAACCATAACGATCATAAGCGGCGCGCTTTTCCGGATCACCCAGCACCCCATAGGCCTCGGTGAGCTCCTTAAAGCGCTCTTCCGCCTGCTCTTTTTGATCGGGGTTGCGGTCGGGATGGTGTTGGAGAGCGAGCTTGCGATAGGCGCTCTTGATCTCCGGCTCGGAGGCCTCCCGGGCGACTTCGAGAACTTCGTAATAATCACGCTTATGATTCACGCCAAAAACCTCTCCCACCGGGCCGTTGTTTGAAGCGCGCCATCCTCAGCAATGCCCTTGCGGCTGAACTATTCATCTTCAGAAGGCTGAGTGTCTGAATCGGTTGACGCGTCCTTGGACGGGGCAACCGCAACTTTCACGATGGCCGGGCGCAACAGGCGCTGCTTCAGCCGGTATCCCCGCTGGAGTTCCTCCACAATCTCCTGATCGCGATGCCCCTCCGCTTCCACGGTTTCAACCGCCTGGTGAAAGTGAGGATCGAAAATTTTCCCTTCGCTCTCCACCGCCTCAAGCCCCGCGCGTTTCAATACTTCCAGCAGTTCCCGGTGGATCAGTTCCAGCCCCTGGTAAAACTTTACGGGAACGTCCTGTTCCCGATGCTTGAGCCCGCGCTCGAGCGAGTCCAGGGTGGGCAGCAAGGCGCGGATCAGCCCCGTGGTCGCATGGTGGAGAAAGTCCTCCTTCTCCCGCTCAACGCGTTTGCGTACATTCTCAATCTCGGCCTGCTTGCGGAGCAAACGGTCGAAGAGTTCCTGCTTTTCCGCCAACAGTTGCTGATAGGCGGCAGAAAGGTCCACCGGAACTTCACCCGGCTGGGCGGCGGCCCCATCGTCCCGGGACTCCTGCGAGGAGGTGTTGTCCGCTGCGCGGCCGGGATATTCTGAATCTTCCATGATTTTTTTATCGTCGGTCATAACCCTACTATTTTACCCCGTCTCAGATCACAACTGAACCCGCAATGTCGTGCGCATTTGCAATTGTCTAGGGGAACAAGCAAGAAAATCGTCAATTGATACTCAACAGCCGGTTGCACTGGTGGGCGACGTAGTCAACCGTGGTCACGGCGCGGTCATACTCCATGCGCGTCGGACCTACCACTCCCAGAGCCCCTACAACGCGCGATCGATACAGCAACGGCGCCACGACCAGCGCGCAGTGCTGCATCTCGTCCGAGGGATTTTCCCCCCCGATGACGATCTGTACGCCGGCTTCAGAGGAATGCAAGCACGTTCCCAAAATCTCGATCAGCTTGGCCTTTTCTTCGAAAGCCCGCAGCAATTGCTTGATCTTTCGGACGTCCTCAAATTCGATCTGTTCGAGGATCCGGGAGGTGCCTTCCACAAACAAAGGCCCTAGTTCGTCACGGCCCAGCGCGCCCTCCATCAGCAGTGTGGCAACGCTCTGCAAAAGCCGGTCGAAAAGCATCTTGGCTTCCTCAATCTTATTAACCATCTCCAGCCGGATGGTTCGCATCGACCATCCTCGAAACTCCGCATTCAGGTAAGCGGCGCAGCGATCCAGTTCCTCCTGGGAAATGTCCTCATCCAGCCTCAGAACTTTGTCTTCGACGAGGTTCGGTTTTGAAATGATCACCACCAGTACCCGCCGGTCGGGCAGATTAACGAACTTGATGTGCTCCAGAAGTTTCTCTTCCAGCGCCGGACCCAGGACCAGTCCAACATTTTGTGAGACCTCCGCCAGAACGTGCGACGCCCTGGCCATCAGCTCCTCACCCGGCAGCTCTTCCTTGCTGCGAAGGCTTTCATCGATGAATTGTTCCAGCGCCGGAGCGAGGCGCACCCACCGCATCATCCGGTCGACGTAATAGCGGTAGGCTTTGTCTGTCGGGATGCGGCCCGCCGAAGTGTGGGGCTGCTCAAGGAAGCCGTCCGCTTCAAGTTGCGACATCACGTGGCGGATGGTGGCGGGGCTAAGGACCTCACTGCTCTCCAAAGCCACGGCCTTCGATCCCACCGGCGATCCGGTCAGAATGTATTGCCGGACGACAGCCGATAAGACTTCGCCACGCCTCTTCTCAAGATTAAGCTCGATACGCATCGTTACTTGAATGAATGGCACGGGTGCGTTGTGCCCTCAGGCTTCCCCTTTATAGTATTCATCACGCTATCCACTGTCAATAATCGGTTCTGAGGCGCGCCGCGTGAATCCCGGCTCCTGCAAACCTCGCGGGGCGCTCTGGCGACGACTTTTTCTTGCCGGAGTGGCGAGCCGCGAGAGTTGGGCGGCTTCATTGCCCGGAACACGACACGCTTGAAGCAAGGCGCGCCCGCGAAGAAAAAGTGCTATCCGCGCGAGCCCGAGAAGCCGCAGGCTCAAACCTTGAAACGTTCAGCCGTCCGGGAAGGAGACCTTCCGCAGTCTCTGGGCGTGGCGAGCGCGGAAGACGCGGCTGGCCGTTGCATTGAGAATTGCCTCGGGGTATGTTACCAGTCGCCGGGAAGCCCAAACGCAGTGTGCAGCCCCAGCCTTCCGGCGGACGAGGAAGCCGGATTCCCGGCAGGCTAGTGTAGTGTCCTCAAATTAGCTGGACAGTAGCAGCGCCTTTCAGGGCGGCACATGCCGGGCGTAAAGCCTGGCGCTACAAGGAGAACAGCCTGCTTGCCCAATCCCAGCGTCTGTATACGTAATTACTGGACACTACA
>DATKQU010000208.1:0-11279 GCA_035532595.1 Terriglobia bacterium
GGCCGCCCTGCTATAATGGTTCCAGGCCTCGATTAACTTGCCTGCCATTTCGCAGCGCTGGAGGGATTCTGCATGCTCCTCGAAATGCGCCAACTGGAAAAATTGGACGACTACCGCTGGCTGGTGCCGCGCGGCACGAAGCCAGGCATGCTGACCGACGCGCTGGTTTATGCCGACGAGACGCTGCTGAAGGATCTGCTCAAAGATCTCTCGCTCGAGCAGGCCATCAACGTGGCCATGCTGCCGGGCATCGTGGGCCGCTCGCTCGCCATGCCGGACATCCATCAAGGCTACGGCTTCCCGATCGGCGGCGTGGCGGCCACCGACCCGGAGGCGGGCGGCGTGATCTCGCCGGGCGGCGTGGGATTCGACATCAACTGCGGCGTGCGCCTGCTGGCCAGCACGCTGACCGTGGACGACGTGCGGCCCAGGATTCGCGAGTTGGTCAATCAGTTGTTCCGGGACATTCCATCCGGCGCGGGCCACAGCGGCTATATCAAGATCTCCTACAAGGACCTTGACCGGGTTCTCGTTGAAGGCGCCGCGTGGATGGTGGAGAACGGTTACGGCTACCCGGAAGATTTGGCCCATTGCGAAGAAGGCGGCGCCATCGACGGCGCGGACCCTGCCGCCGTGGGCGACCGCCCCAAGAAGCGCGGCCTGCCGCAGATCGGCACGCTCGGGTCCGGCAATCACTTTTTGGAAGTGCAATACGTCGAGCGCATCTTTGAGCCGCTGATCGCCCAGCGGCTGGGGCTTTATCAGAATGAGATCGTGGTCCTGATCCACTCCGGCTCGCGCGGCTTTGGGCATCAGGTCTGTACGGACTATCTGCGGGATATGGACCAGGCCATGGCGCGCTACGGCATCACCCTGCCCGACCGCCAGCTTGCCTGCGTGCCCGTCAAGTCGAGCGAGGGCCAGGCGTACCTCGCGGCCATGCGGGCTTCCGCCAATTATGCTTGGGCCAATCGCCAGGGGATGACTCACTTTGCGCGGCAGGCGTTCAGGCGCATTCTGGGGGAGAAAGAAGACCTGCGCCTGGTTTACGACGTTTGCCACAATATCGCCAAGCTGGAACGGCACAAGGTGAATGGCAAGGAGCGCAGCGTCATGGTGCACCGCAAAGGCGCCACCCGCGCCTTCCCCGTGGGCCGGCCGGAGATTCCGGAAGACTATAAAGACATCGGGCAGCCAGTGTTGATTCCCGGCTCCATGGGCACCTCGTCGTACGTTCTGGTGGGCGCGGCAGGCTCGCTCCGGGAAACTTTCGGCACCACCTGCCACGGTGCCGGGCGCGTGATGAGCCGCACCGCCGCCAAAAAATCCGCCTTCGCCCAGAACGCCAAGCAGCGCCTGGAAGATCTCGGCATAATCGTGCGCTCCGAAACACGCAACGGCATCACGGAAGAAATCCCCGAAGCCTACAAAGACGTGGACGCGGTCATCAACGTGGTCCACAACGCCGGCCTCTCCACCCGCGTCGCGCGCCTCAAGCCTATCGGCGTGATCAAGGGGTAAGGCCCCAGGGAACTGTGCCGTTAGGTGTGATAACTGGCAAAAACTTGGAACGACGGGCTAATGTCGTGCGTGGGTTAATATGCAATAGGGTTCGTAAGCGACATCACGCCAGCGAGCGCAGGATGTCCTCACGCCCGACGCCCTTGTGCCGTGAAATGGAGCGCAAGATTGCGCTCAGGGTCCCAACGCGCAACTGACGATGTGCGGGGACCACAATGCGTTGATGAGAAGGGTCCGCGGTTTCGAGAACGATGTGGCTGCCTTCCTGGTGGACGACACGGTAGCCCCACTTGCGGCAAAGCACTTTTACCAGACCTTCGCCGCTCAGGTCGCTCGGAATCTTCACGTTTAGGCGAGGACCTCATCCCGGACATGGTGGAGCCGGATTCTGGCCGGCCGTTGGGTATGGTCAAAGTAGAAGGCGGCCACCGCCTCTTTCACATTCCGGCGCAACGTTTCCCAGTCATCAGCTTGGGTGAAAATGCTCTCGGTCAAGCACTCGGCCACAAAGCCGCCGTCCCCTTCCTGCGTCACTTCGAAAACGATCTCATCCATGCTGCTCAGCTTACAGCTTTGAGGTCACAGTAGCAAGACCGCAATTGAATCCGCCTTCGCCGCAAACGCCGAGTGAAGCCTTCCATGTTGATTCATGCGCTCCTTGACGCCATTTGCCGCGGGATTTATGATGGTAGATTGGCCTAAGCTTGCCGAAGTCTCCTGCGGGGCACAGGGAGGATGATCAAGCAAATCACAGTTCGAGGGGCGCGCCAGCACAACCTTCGCAACATCGATGTGCAGTTCCCGCGCAACACCTTTACCGTGGTCACGGGACTGAGCGGCTCGGGAAAATCCAGCCTGGCCTTCGACATCATTTATGCCGAAGGGCAGCGCCGCTACGTGCAGACGCTTTCCGCCTACGCGCGGCAGTTTCTCGACCAGATGCAGCGCCCGGACGTGGACTCCGTGGAGGGCCTGAGCCCGGCCATCTCAATCGAGCAGAAGACCACCAGCCGCAGCCCGCGCTCCACCGTGGGCACCATCACGGAAATCTACGACTACCTCCGCCTGCTTTACGCCACCATCGGCACTCCCCACTGCCACCAGTGCAGCCGGCCGATTTCGCGCCAAACCACCGAGCAGATCGTCTCCTCAATTATGGCGCTCGGACACGAGTCCGAAGAGGAAAGCACCGGGCAGCGGATCATGATCCTGGCGCCCATCGTGCGGGGCCGCAAGGGCGAATTCCGAAAGCTCTTCGAGGAGTTGGGCCAGGAAGGTTTTGTGCGCGTCCGGGTTGACAAGCAACTGCGCCAGCTCGACGAGACCATCCGGCTGGACCGCCGGCGCAATCACACCATCGAGGTGCTCGTGGACCGGCTGCTGATCAAGCCGGACATCGAAAAGCGGCTCGCCGCCTCCATCGAGACCGCCATGAAACTGGCCAAGGGAATCGTGCAGGTGGCGATTGTGGATGGGGAAGAATATCTTTACTCGCAGGAATGGGCCTGCGTCCATTGCGGCATCAACATTCCGGCGCTCGAACCCCGGTCTTTCTCCTTCAACAGCCCGTACGGCGCCTGCGCGACCTGCCGTGGCCTCGGCAGCCACTACTCCTTTGATCCCGCCAAAGTGGTGGTGGATTGGTCGCGCCCTCTGCTGGCCGGCGGGCTGGGTCCGGGCGCGGGATCATCGTTTCTGCAGCGGAACTTGGCCCGGGTGGCCGGGCAGTTCGACTTTGATCTGAAGACTCCTTTCGAAAAGTTCCCGAGCACAATTCAAGGCCTTCTCCTTTACGGCAAAGTCCCGCGCGGCTCCCGGCGCATGGTGAGTTTTCCGGGCATCATTCCCCTGCTCGATCGCTGGTATCAGGAGACGGGTTCGGAAAGTTACCGCGAGTGGTTCGGGCAATATATGTCCGCCAAGCCCTGCCCGGACTGCCACGGCAAGCGGCTGAGGCCGGAAAGCCTGGCCGTCACCGTGGCCGGCCTCTCGATCTCCGATTTCACGGCGCTGCCGGTCGGCCAAGCGCAGCAGGCCGCCCACGACGTCAAGCTCAACCCGCGCGAGGAGCTGCTGGCGCGCCGCATTCTGAACGAGATTTTCGCCCGCCTGGAATTCCTGAGCACCGTGGGGCTGGGCTACTTGAGCCTGGACCGCTCCGCGGCCACGCTTTCCAGCGGAGAGAGCCAGCGCATCCGCCTGGCCACCCAGATCGGCTCCAAGCTGCGCGGCGTGCTCTACGTGCTCGACGAGCCGAGCATCGGGCTGCACCCACGTGACAATCAGCGCCTGCTGCAAACGCTCGAACGCCTGCGCGACATGGGCAACACCGTTCTGGTGGTCGAACACGACGAGGAAACCATCCGCCGCGCCGACTACGTCATTGACCTCGGGCCGGGCGCCGGACGGCAGGGAGGATGTCTGGTGGGCTTTGGCACCCCGGAACAGGTGGCCGCTTGTGAAGATTCTCTGACCGGCCAGTACCTCTCCGGGCGGCGGACAATTGAGGTCCCGGAAGTCCGGCGCGCACCCAACGGCAAGATGCTCTCCGTGCTGGGAGCGCGGGCGAACAACCTGAAAAACATCGATGTCCAATTCCCCCTCGGCCTGCTGGTGGTGGTGACGGGAGTCTCCGGCTCCGGCAAGTCGACGCTGGTCAGCGATATTCTCCACCGCGCACTGGCCAAGGAACTCTACCGCGCCATCGAGGAGCCCGGCGCTCATCGCGCCCTGGCCGGTATCCATCAGGTGGATAAGGTAATCGTGATCGACCAGGCTCCGATCGGCCGCACGCCGCGCTCGAACCCCGCAACCTACTCGGGCGTCTTCACACCCATCCGGGAGCTTTATTCCATGCTGCCGGAATCGCGGCAGCGCGGATACCGCGCCGGGCGCTTCAGCTTCAACCTCAAGGGCGGCCGTTGTGAAGCGTGCCAGGGAGAAGGCTTGCGGCGCATCGAGATGAACTTTCTTCCCGACGTCTTCGTCACCTGCGAAGTCTGCAACGCGCGGCGCTACAACACGGAGACACTGGCCGTCAAATACAAGGGCTACTCGATCGCCGACCTGCTGGACTCCACCGTCAAGGACGCGCTGCCGGTACTGGAAAACATTCCCCAAATCCGGCAGAAGCTTCAGACGCTCGAAGACGTCGGCCTCGGCTACATTCACCTGGGCCAGTCCGCCACCACACTCTCCGGAGGCGAAGCCCAGCGCATCAAGCTGGCCCGGGAACTCAGCCGGCGCCAGACCGGGCGCACCCTCTATCTTCTCGATGAGCCCACCACGGGCTTGCATTTCGACGATGTCAAGCAGCTCCTGCTGGTGCTCAATCGCTTGACAGACTTGGGAAACACCGTCATCATCATCGAGCACAATCTGGACGTGATCAAGCAAGCCGATTGGATCATCGACCTGGGCCCCGAGGGCGGAGAGGCCGGAGGGCGAATCGTCGCCCAGGGAACTCCTGAAGAGGTGGCAAGCGTGAAGAAATCCTACACGGGCCAGGCGCTCGCGGCGGTATTGAATCAATCCGTGAAGCCCTTGTCCCGCGCGTCGGCGCTGCCGCAAGGCGGCCGCGCGGCACACTCGAAGGGAGCGCGCTGAAGTCCATAGTCGCCGCACGTTGATGCCTTGGCGTGCCGGCATGAATTAAAAATCCCCATGCCCGCTCCAGATCCGGCCGAAAACAGGAAAGCCCATGACCTCCCAACAGGACGAAAACATCCCACAAACTCTGGCTGAACCTGAACCGGCGTTCGAAGCCAAACCCCACCCGCCGCGTGAGCTATGGCGGCTGCGGGACCTTCTTCTCTTCATTCTCTTTGTCCCGGTGGCTTTGCTCATCTCCAACGTGCTGGTGATTGTTGGGTACGCTGTCCTCGGCCCCATGGTTGGCTGGACCGCCACAATCTACCAGCTCAAGACGAATGCGGTCTTCCTGCTATGCCTGCAGTTCGTTTTCTACATCTTTCTTCTGGCTTACATCTATTTTCTCGTCGCCGTTTACTACCGGCTGCCTTTTTTAAATGGACTGAGCTGGCAGAAAATCACGGGTCATAACGCGCTGCGGTTCCTTCTGGGCGGGGCCGCTCTTTCGATGGTCGTAATGGTGGCGCCGCGTTTCTTGCCGGAGCAGAAGAGCTTCCCGTTGATCAATATGTTCAACTCTCCCGGCGCAGCGTATGCGATTGCGCTGTTTGCCGTTCTGATCGCGCCCTTCATGGAAGAACTGCTGTTCCGCGGCCTGCTTTTCGCATTCTTTGAGAAGCATGGCGGGCTCACCTTCGCCATCGCATCCACCGCCCTGCTGTTCGCGGGCCTTCACATCCCTGAGTACTGGGGTGCCTGGCAGAGCCTGATCATGATTTTGTTTGTCGGGGTTCTGTTTTCAACGGCCCGGGGCCTTACCCGTTCCGTGACTCCCAGCTATATTCTGCATGTGGCCTACAACGGGACCCAGATGCTGATCCTCTACTTTCAGACGCAACACTTCCAGAAATTTCCCGGCGTTCCGCATTTATAACGAGCGCCGCGCAACCGCCGCCTATGTCAGGTTCGAAGAGTTTTGCCGGACCGGCGGAGTGTCGCCCTCAAGCGCCCTTGCAACGTTAAGGACAGAAATCATCAAGCGTGGTGGCGAAACCGCGGGAGGCCGCCAAGGGCAGGATTGCAAGAGGGGATTGAAAAGAAGGTTCTCTCTGGAACACAGCCTCCAAGCGCGTCCCCGGAGGCAGCTTTACAGACGCTCCCTTGCTGCGCAGCAACAGAAAGGCTGCCCCGCTTCCCCAGGCGAAGTAGCGCGCTCCGGCCATGCCTAAGGACCGGATCACTGTTTCCGAAGCGTCATCCGCAACTTTGCCGATCGCCAAGGAGATGCCGATGTTGAGCAGCAACTTCTTTCTACTCAAGTGCGGATGGACACCACCTTCGTCGTCAAGCCGCACCGCCATGCGGTGGTGATCGTTGGGGCCTGCCTGAATCGCCTGAAGCGCCAGATCAACTTCGGCGGTTCTGCCGCCGGGGAGAGACAAGGATTCAAACACGAAGCGCAGCGACCCCGACCGGTAGAGCCTCCGGGCATGCTTGGTTGTTATCTCGCCCCGGAGGATGGTTCCCTCGGGCAGGAGAACGTTCCCGCCCGCTTCAAGCGGCGCGTTCAGGCGCGCCACAAACGGTGAACCATTCGGATTTTTGGAACTGACTCGGCTCAAGAGCCTCAGCGTAATCTTTTGCCCGCTCAGGCGTGGCAACGCCTGCGCGGGCAGATGTCCCGTCCCCAATAAAAAAGCCACCATGCACAAGTAGAGGTTCTTGCCCACCGTCAGTCCTCTAGGCACATTTCAACCGCTACGTTCCGCGGTGTTGCTTGATATCAATTCTCAGGCGCTTGATTTTCTGGTTGAGTGTGGAAAGGGGAATCTTGAAGCGGTCGGCCGCTTCCGTCTGGCTCCAGTTGGATCGAGCCAGCATGTCCAAGATAATCTTTCGCTCATACTCCTCCACTAGCTCGAACAAAGGCCGCCCATCCATCTCCTGTGGGGAATAAGCTGGCACCCGGCCGCGATGATCTTCAAACACCTGCTCCGGCAGAACGTCGGGGCCCATCACCTGCCCGGAAGCAAGAATCACCGCGCGCTCCACCGCGTTCTCCAGTTCCCGCACGTTGCCGGGCCAATCATGATCCATGAGCAGTTTCATCGCTTCGGGAGAGAAGGTCAAACCCTCGCGGCGGTTCTCAGCGCAATACTTCGCCAAGAAGTGCTCAACCAGAGAGGGAATATCCTCGATACGCTCCTGCAGCGCAGGCAGAGGAATGCTGATAACGTTGAGGCGATAGTAGAGATCTTCCCGAAAGGTGTTAGCTTGAACCATCTTCTTCAGGTCCGCATTAGTGGCCGCCAGGATGCGGACGTCCACCTTGATGGTTTCCGTTCCCCCCAGGCGCATGAATTCGCGCTCCTGGATCACCCGCAGGAGCTTCGTTTGCGTTTCCACGCCGACCGTCCCGATTTCGTCAAAAAAGATGGTGCCTTGGTCGGCAACCTCAAAGAGGCCGCGCTTGGTGGCGATGGCGGAAGTAAAGGCGCCTTTCACGTGTCCGAAAAGGGTGCTTTCGAGCAGGTCCACCGGCATCGACCCCGTGTTGACCGGAACAAAGGGCTTGTCGGCGCGAGGGCTTGTCGCATGGATCGTCTTGGCCACCAATTCCTTGCCCGTGCCGCTCTCGCCGGTGATCAGCACCGTCGCCCGGCTGGGGGCCACTTGGGTGATGAGGTCGTAAACTCTCTGCATGCATTCGCTCTTGCCGATAATGTTGGGCAAGCCGAAGCGCTTGAGAGCGCGCCGGAGGAGGACGTTCTCCACTTGCAGTCGGGAACGGTCGAGCAGATTCCGAATTTCCAGAAGCAGCTTGTCATTGTCCCAAGGCTTCGTGATGTAGCTTTCCGCCCCTTCCCGGGAAGCCTGAAAGGCGATCTGGCTGGAATCGTAGGCGGTGATCATGATGACCGCGGTCTCAGGAGAGTCTCGCTTGACCGACCGCAGCACCTCAAGACCGTTGGAATCCGGTAAGTTAACGTCCAGCAGGACAAGGTCGAAAGGCTCACGGCCGAGCTTCTGCAGTCCTTCTTCCGCAGTCAACGCCGTATGGATCTGGTAACCCTCGAAGCCCAGAAGTTCCTCGAGGCTCTCGACGATCTCCTTCTCATCATCAATGATAAGAATAGATCCCTGCCTAGACGACATTGACCGGTTTCCTGACGGCGGGAAATTCGAGGCGGAACGAGGTCCCGTGACCAACCCGGCTCTCCACATGGATTTCTCCGGAGTGCTCGCGGATAATGCCGTAACTCACCGCCAAGCCTAGGCCGGTACCGCGGCTGGTCGTTTTCGTGGTGAAAAAGGGGTCAAAGATCTTGCGGAGATGATCGGGAGAGATTCCGACGCCGTTATCGGAGACTTCAACATAGACGGTCGAATCGAGAGATTCCGTCGTTACCATCAGTTCACCACCGTACGGCATGGCATCGCGGGCGTTCATGACTAGGTTCATAAAGACTTGCTGCAATTTTCCTGCATTTCCATAAATCGGCGCCAAGTCCTGCTCCAGATGAATATTCGCTTTAATTTTTGCCGCTCGCAGCATCGGCTCAACCAGAACCATCGTTTCCTGAATGATCTTGTTCAGGTCGAGGTCCGCGCGTTCAGTGCCGCTGACACGCGAGAATTTGAGCAGGTTGTTGATGATTTCGGAAGCCCGGAAAGCCTGCTTCACCACCCGGTCCAGCACGCGGTATTGCGGCTCACCCGAAGGCACCTGCCTCACCAACATCTGGAGCTGGGAGGTAATGACTGCCAAAGGGGTGTTGACTTCGTGCGCCACGCCGGCGGCCAGAACTCCAATGGAGGAAAGCTTTTCGGCCTGGACCAGCTGGTCCTCCAGGTTCACGCGCTCGGTAAGATCATTCAGAATCAGCAGGCGTCCGATCACCTGCTCGTCTTTCCCCAGCAGCGGCACGGTGGAAAGGTTCACGATCAGCGACTTTCCGGCCGCATTGTGAAGACGGAACTTATAAAGGCTGAGCACCTGGTGGGGTTCAACAGCCGTCGGAAGATGCGAGAGCAGATCCGGAGAAAAGATTTCGCTCAGCAGCTTTCCTTGGGCCTCGCTGCCCGGCATCCCGTAGAGTCTTTCCATGGAGGCGTTCCAGGACTCCACGCGCCCCTCAAGATTCCAGGCGATGATGCCGGCATCAATGGATTCAATGATGTTTTCATTGAAGTCTTTCAAAGTCTGATATTCGAGGGCCTTGCGCTCCAACGACTCGTACAGCCGGGCGCTTTCAATGGCGATGGAGATATATCCCGAAATCGTGCGCAGCAGATCGACATCGTCACTCGAGAGGAAATCATCCTCTTTGGTTTTTCCCAGTCCCAGATAACCAAGCGTGCTGCCCTTGACCTTCAAGGGCAGGTAATAATGCAGGCCCAGGCGTTCGATGGAGGATTGCACGGAGGAAGAAAAATCCGGGGGCTGCTTCACGGTTTCAAAAAACAGGTATCCCTTGCGCATTTCGAGGCGCTCAGCATCAAGGAAACTGAGGTCGAGCTCGCCGTTGAAAGTAATCCCGATGGACTTGGCTAAGTAACTTTCTCCCTGAGAAGGAGTCAGGAATATGGCCGCGCGATCGACCCCCAGGGTCTCGGCCAGCCGCTCCACGGTCTGGTCCAACAAGGAATTCACGTGAACTTCCGAACTCAGATCGCGCGCGAAATCGAGCAAGGTCCGGCGATAGTCATAGCGCTGGCGGTTGAAAGAGCGATCCAGGCGAACCTGAATCCAGTTCACCATGGGCTGGAATAGCAAGGCCGTCACCACAATCGCCAGCAGCCAACCACCCCGGGTGGTAATCAGCTCAGCGCTCCGGAAAAAGTCGGCGAACAGGAAGACGAGTCCAAAGTAGAGTCCCACGATCGCGGCGGTGGCCAGGGTATAGGCGATCCCTCGCCGGAAAATGATATCCACGTCCATCAGGCGATAGCGCAAAATCGCATAACCAAAGGTAAGGGGCAGCAGCACCAGAGAAAATACGGAAAGCTTCATCCACGGCGCCGGGATAAAAGCCATCCCCAAGAAGTACGGAACCGCATAAAGCGCCACAAATGGGATAACCGCAACAAAGGTACCGCGGGTCAGCCATTTCAATTGCTGGCGCGATACGGGAGAGCGCGCCCGGCGGTAGGAAGCAAAGAGAAAAATCGCCCCGGCGGCAAAATAAACCGCCAAGTGGCCCATTTCCAGGCTATCGAGCAACCAGCGCACCGAAAGCTCCGGCAGGGGCAAGCCGACAAACCCCGTCATCACTAGGACGTGCGCGGTCAAAAGAAACGCGGCCGGCGCATATAACGCCGGAAGAACATAAGGCCGGCGGCGCACAAAGTCAGGCTTTTCGGGAAAAGTCAGGCAAAAGTGCAGAAAGATCGCAGGCTGCAATAACAACGCAACCACATCGAGCCAGTAAATGCTCGAGTCAAAAAGATTCAGCTTCCCTGTATAAGAAAAGCTATAAACAACGAAGGAGACCAGACAAAAAAGAAAAAAGTGCAGTGACTTTGCGGCAGACCACCGGCGCAGAAAAACAAAGGCCCCGATGATCAGGTAAAGAAGCCCGACAACTTCCAGGTAATCTCGAATGGAACGTGAATTTTCTTGCGGAGCGATAATGACCGGGGTTTCAAACGATTCGCCATTGCGGACCAGCTTATAGGTCGCGCGCGACCATACCCCGGTGGCAAAAATTTCGCGCACGGCTTGCACGGTCGTCTTGACCGGATGGCCATCGATGGCCTCCAGGATATCACCGGCCCGGATTCCCGCCCTCTGCCCAGCGCTGTTAGGGGAAACTCTCCAGGCTTTGAGGCCTCGCTGACTTTCTACCCAGGACACGCCGTCCGTGGGAAGCTGATAAATTCTCTTTTGCTTAAAGTTGATGACCGCGAAAACAGCAAGGGTAACACTCACCATCGCGAGCAGCAGGGTCAGGAACCGATATGGGGCGCGCAAACTCATGGTACTGGCCAATTTCCGGTAAAAGGCAGGACTCTTCGCTGTAACTCTAGTGTAGTGTCCTCAAATTAGCTGGACAGTAGCAGCGCCTTTCAGGGCGGCACATGCCGGGCGTAAAGCCTGGCGCTACAAGGAGAACAGCCTGCTTGCCCAATCCCAGCGTCTGTATACGTAATTACTGGACACTACA
>DATKQU010000209.1:0-59561 GCA_035532595.1 Terriglobia bacterium
GCGAACAGATGGTAGCCACGGCACCGATTTTGTGCCGTGGGCCTCTTGCAGGCCAAAGCCCTAAGAACCCGCGGCATAGAAAGCCTGCCGTGGCGACCAACTTCTCCCGCCCTCGCCTTCAATTGAGCCTTCATGACTCAGAACTGCGCAATCGTCATTTGTAATTCGTAATTATCCCCGCAGGCCGCGCGTGGACGAAGGAATTACACGCAAGCATAAGAGCCTAGTGTACTAGTCTATATATTGCATTCCAGCCCGCCAAATGAGACGCATGGGACTTTAGGCTGAGAAAAGCCTTATATTAGTAAGTATAATTTTATCAGATGCTTACAAAAACTAAAGGGCGCTGAAATTTGAAAAAATGAGCCAATGTGTGCCATCTTTGCACACCGGGTAAAAATTACGGACTCCCAAATGCGCCGCGCCATTCCCGCTGGTAGCGGAGATATCTCCACTTGTAATTTCATGCTGTCCTCGCCGGACTCCGTCCCTTGCGCAAGGCAGAGGCTCAGTCCTCTTCGGCTCGCGAATGTCGTTCCGCATTACCTCTCCCACCCTATCGCCCGAGGAACGGAGCTAACGGGAAGACTCGCTTTTGACTCGGGGACGATTGCACTATGCTCTATAATACGGGAGTTTTACTTAAGCTGAAGGCGGGATGAGTCGCAGCGCAAGGCGATGCCGGAAATTTGGCAGGGCCAGGAAAGAACAGGCAGTGAAGCAAACTAGGAAATTCATTGTAGTGATCGCGGGACTATGCGGATTTGTGGGTCTCGGTTGGCAAGCTGCGCGTGCCCAAGTAAACACGCGGGTGTTGCTTTCCAGCGGCGCCGGCGTTCCAAACCATCCCGGCTTCACCTTTGGACCTTTTTACGATCTGGCCATGAACTCCCGAAAGCAAATTGTCTTCCGCACAACGCTGCAAAGTCCCCGCACAGATTCGCCAGCCATCGTGCGTTCGGAGGGCGTCACGTTTTCGGTTGTGGCTTTCGGAGGACTTGTCTCCCCCGTCCCGCGAGAGGTCTATGACACCTTCAGCGCTCCCAGCATCAACGACGCGGGAAGCGTGGCCTTCACGGCGACTTTCAAAGAAGGGGCCACTACGGCGGCGGTGGTGGAAGTTGAAGGCGACCAATCACGACTGGTGGCTGCGAATGGCAGCGCCGGGGCGAGCGATGGAGGCCCCGCCTTCAAAGAGTTTTCGGCGCCCGTCATCGGCTCGGACGGAGAGGTGCTGTTCGCGGCACGCATGGAGGGTTCGGGCTCAGGCCTGTATCTTTGGACGCCTCAGGGTATTCATCAAGTGCCGCTGCCCCAGGGTTTCCATCTTGGGCCGCAAGACATCCTGCAGCCGTTGTTTTCCAGCAACAACGAAGCCGTATTTGTGCGGCGAGGGACGCCCCTGCAAGTCGCCAGTGAACAACTCTTTCGCGCCGTGGCCATCAAGAATTTCCAGCAGTTAAACACGCCTCCCGCCCCCGCTGAAACGGTGCAAGTCTTGCCGGCCCGGCCGGAGCAAGAGCCCGTCCAGTTGCTCCTGGTCTTGCTCGAGGGCGGAAATGCGCAGACCGCCGTGCTGGCAGGCGATCCCACTCAGCCGGTCATCGCCAAACGCTCACCCGGCATGGACTCTTCCGCCTCCGTATCGTTTAGCGAGATCCAGGGACAAGCGGCAGGACCCAACAGCGGCAGCGTCATCTTCGCGGGCCAGCCTGCGCAGCACGAAGACGGCTTCGGAATCTTTTGCTTTTGCCAAGGCGAGGTGGTTCGCCTGACCAGCCAGGAAGATTTCTCCATGCTCGTCCACAACCTGAATGGAAGACCTATTGTATCCCTCGCTGGCGACGCTCAGCATGTCGCGGCTTTCATCGCTCCGGTGGGAACGCAGCCGGATTCGAACGCCATCTTCGTCTCTTACATCCCGTAGGGAGACGAGGCGCGCGCACTCCGCTTCGCAACTCAGCTTATCCCAGGCTCTCCCGAGCGTCCGGCTGAGCGATGTCCGCCGGCAACCAGAGCACAGCAAGCTGCTGAAAAAGGTTATCGGTCATGCTGAGTGCCGCGAAGCATCTGCTGGATCTTCTTAAAAATGAACAAAGCAGATCCTTCGCGGAGTTTACCCTGAGCCCCTTCGCTTCGCTCAGGGCCGTTCGCGAACGGAGGGCGAACGGGCTCAGGATGACGTCGCGCGAGTGGTTTTCAGCAGCCCCTTAGACTTTCAGCTTCCACGGCGCGCGGTATTCCCGCATCAGGTATTGTTCCGCATTTCTTCCCGAGCTTCCGAACGCCAGGGCTTGCTTGCCAACATCCCAGACAATGCGTTCCTGGCTGCGCAAAGCGACGTTCCCCAGCAAACAGGCGCTGGTCGAACGATGCCCGATCTCGATATCGCTCGCGGGCCGCTGGCGTGACTTGACGCAATCCAGAAAGTTCCGCACGTGATCGAAGTGAGAATCGTTGGCCTCCTTCATTTGCATTGACGCCGTTTGCGCGACTTCCTTCCCGTCCAGCTTGCGCGATTCAGGGATGACCTCAAAACCGCCCCGGTCGACGAAGAGCGTTCCGTCGGTGCCGTGGAACTCAATGCCATAACTCTTGCCGTACATCGAGTTCGCGTTGTCCCAGCGATTCTCATAAACGCATACGAATTTGGGATTTTCGTACTGGTAGGTCACCTGGAGGGTGTCCGGAGTATCGGCGTTATCCTGAAGATAGAATTTCCCGCCCTGCGCGGTAATAACCTTCGGGCCGTCAACCTGCATTGCCCACTGGACGATGTCGATCAGGTGCACGCCCCAATCGGTCATATACCCGCCCGCGTAATCCCAAAAATAGCGGAACGTCGACCAGCGTTCGCCCACCCCAAACCGATTCGAATTGAAAGGAACTTTCGGAGCAGGCCCCAGCCAGAAGTCCCAGTTCAGGTTTGAGGGCGGATCCGAATCGGCTGGGCTTCCGATGCCTTCCGGGTATTGATTGTCGTAATTCCAGGTGCGGACAAAGCTGACTTTGCCGATGAAACCATCCTGAACCAGCTTGACGGCCTTCTGGAAGTGAATGCCGGATCTCTGCTGCGTTCCGGCCTGCACGACCCGCTGATATTTGCGGGCGGCCTCCACCATGGCTTTGCCTTCATCGACACTGTGGCAAATGGGCTTTTCGACATAAACGTCTTTGCCGGCTTTGCAGGCCTCCACCATCGGAAGCGCATGCCAGTGGTCCGGAGTGCCGATAATGACCACATTGATGTCCTGGCGATCCAGGATGTGTCGAAAGTCCGTGTAGGTCTGGGCCTTACCCTGGGTGGCCTCCAGGGCTTTATCAAGATTGGGCTGGTAGACGTCCGCCAATGCGGCGATTTCGACCTCCGGCTGCTTGGCGAAGTCTTTCAAATCATAAAGGCCCATGGCGCCAGTTCCGATGACGCCGGCAATGATCTTATCGTTGGCAGAAACCGTTTTCGCCGCACCGACGGCGGGAAATCCGATCCCTGCGCTCACGGCCCCGATCGCGAAGCTTTTCATGAAGTCGCGTCGATTGAAGTCTTCGGTCATGGTGAAGGTTCCGTTCCTTTCTTGGTGCGAGTTCCCTGCTTGGCGCCGATTGTATATCACCGCGGCCCCACATCCAAGCCGGGTCGCGGACTGCCTTGTGGTTTTCTTTGCATGAGCCGTGGGAGGGCGAAGCCTCAGGGTGGTGGGCGCAGGGTCATTCCTTTCTGCCGGAACTTTCCCGCAATGTGGCAAAATGGTTTGTTCCAAAGGGAGAGAAGGGGAGAGTGGTGAAATGGGATGCCGTGAGCTGCGCGGTGAAGCTTATTCCCTGCTCAACTTGCTGGCCAGGGTAAGAATTAGTTTTCGGTTGGCTGTGGACATATTTTCAAAATACTTCGCCAGCTTCCGCATCGATTTTGACTGGCTGGTGTGGGGAGGGACGCGGGCAGCCAACGGATGGCCGCCGCCGTGAAAAAGAAGCTGATAGGGTTCAACCTCCAAAGCCTTGGCGAACTTATCCAGCGTCGTCAAAGAAGGCGCGGTGTATCCGCCTTCCACACGGGAAATATACGAGCGCAACAAGCCCGAGCGCTTTTCAATGTCTCCCTGCGAGAGCCCTTTAGCCTCGCGCAGAGTCCGAATTCGCTTTCCGATATCCACAGTCTTATCAGAACAGAAACCCCGTTCCTTGTCAATGATGGCCTATTGTCGAAGTTGGTGGGATATTAGAATTAAATAATACAAAATTACCAGTCGGCAGGGAAGGCAATCTAAGAGCTTGCGTGGCGGCGGGCTCGGCGGGAAGATTCCGCCGAATGTCCCGCCGCGTGATGGGTTACACAATCAAGAAATGCCAGGGCCAGCAAGGCGCCTCCCGGCTCCGTCAGCGCCGGCAATAGCACGGATATCGCCGCGCTCCCGGAGAACTGCTGATCGTTGCTGTCCGTTATGGCGAAGAGTTTTCCGCCGTTTTTTTCCCCGGTGTCTGCTCCTACCTGGTGAACGACCGCTTTGAGCGCGCAACGCGAGCCGGAAAGAATCACGACTCCGGTATCCTTTTCGATCAAGGGAAGCTCGGCATCGCGAAAATGCAGGAGTTCAAACCCTGCGGCCGGAAGCCCCGCCAGTTTCTCGAGATGGTGAGCGGCTTGAAGAGCGGCGGGGTGATACAGGCCGCCGCCGGTCACCACAACTTTCGGCAAGCTTCGGAGTTCGCCGGCAAGCGCCCGGGCAGCGTCGGTAAACTGATTGTGGACGCGCTCGATGTTTTCGGGCAGTTTTTCGAGTTCTGTTTCCTGTGCTTCCACGAACGCCGCCGGCCGTTTCAGAACCCGCGCGGCGGCCAAAGCCAGAAAAAGCATTGCCGCATGCTGGCACAACGCCGACTGCATCCCATCGTCTGGGGCTTCATGAAGGTACAGTGGCGCGATACCGTCGGCCAGCGCGCCGAGCCTGCTGGCGGGGTTGGCCGTTAATCCCCAAACCATGGCGCCCCGGCTCTTCGCCGCTTGTGCGGCCTCCAACGTCTTCTCGCACTCGCCCGAAGGAGAAATCGCAATCAGCAGGGATCGAGAGGCGAGCACCGAACTGGTATAGGCAGTAAACACCTCGGGGCTTCGCACCACAACCGGCAATTGCATGAGGGATTCAAAAGCATAGGCTCCCGTAAGCGCCGCCGAGTATGATGAGCCGCTGCCCGTTATAAAAACGGGCCTTTCACTCCAAGACGCCCGGCGAACCAGAGCGTCGTATTGGGGCCGTCCTTTCGCCCACATCAGCCGCAGCGCTCGCGGGATTTCAAGAATTTCCTGCCTCATATTGGATTCCGCCTTAACAGCCGTCCCCATTGCCCGTTCCGGGTCGCGGCCAGGACAAGCGTGAAGGGGCCTTGTCGCCGCGGCCTACAAAACCGATCCACACCAGCATGGGAGCGTAGCAGATATTTGTACCATGAACCGGAGTCCGGCGGGTAAAACAGTGGCCGGCAGCTCGGAAAACGCCAGGATAAGTTTGGCCCTGAAAACTCTCAAGGACATGCGGGGCGTTCCCTTTTCTGATTCGGGGAGTTCCGGCAGGATTGCGCCACCGGCCCTGCCAAAGGCCTGAAACCAATTCCTGGCGGCTTAATCTAATAGCTGGAGGAGCAGGCTTTGCTTTGCCATCAAGCGGGGAGTTATCCAGACCCCTGCGAGTTTGTTGAAAAGCGATTTGGACATGTCATGCGGCGCCCGTTCGCTTCGCTCAGGGCCGTTCGCAAGCTGAGGGCGAACGGGCTCAGGATGACGGCGCGCAAGGTTTTCTCAGCACCATGCTAAATAAAAGGTGACATCTTTGACCACGAAAAGTGATACCTCGGCCTGTTTCAATTATAATAATTGGGAACATGAAATTAGGAGGTTGTGCAAGGCGGCGGAAAGAGACGGGGGGGGAAGTGGGGCTTGGCGCCAGAGCCTCCGGGCCACGGCTCGCATGCCTGCCTGTAACGGGGAGGATGAGAAGGCTCCTCGATTCATTCCGCAAATGCTCACGCCCTCAATGCGGCGCCCAGCAGCGGCGGCGAAATTCGGCGGGTTCACTGTAACGCTTCCTCAAATACAATCGTCCTAAAAAGAATGAGGTCCTAGATTGAAGAAACTGCCACTTTACAGACTGCAATGGGTTGGGTACGCCGCCTTGGCGATTGCTCTCACTCTATTCTCGATCGCCTGCGCAGAGAAGAAGCCTGGAAACGCTCCGGCGCTATCTCTAATGAATCAGCCTGTGCCGGTCACGGTCGCTGAGGCGGCAGAGAGAAGCGTGCCGGTCCAGGCGACGGCGATTGGCAACGTCGAGGCGTATTCTACGGTCACCATCAAGTCCCTGGTGGATGGAGAGATTCAGCGGGCCTATTTCACCCAAGGCCAGGACGTGCACAAGGGTGATCTGTTATTCAGCATCGACTCTCGTCCTTTCAAGGCCACCCTTCAACAGGCGGAAGCCAACCTGGCCCGCGATGAGGCCCAGGCGAAAAACGCCCGGCAGCAACTCCAACGATACTCTCAACTGGAAAAGTCCGGCATCATCTCCGCGGACCAATACGATCAGTTCCAGACCAACTCCACGGCGCTCGAAGCGTCCGTTCGCGCGGACCAGGCCGCCGTCGAACAGTCTAAGATTCAGTTGGGCTATTGCTCGATCTACTCGCCCCTCGAAGGGCGCACGGGCAGCTTGCTGGTCTATCCCGGCAACCTGGTCAAGACCAACGACACGAGCTTGGTGGTGATCAATCAGGTCAGTCCGACTTACGTCGATTTCTCGGTGCCAGAACAGTACTTGGGGCAGATAAAGTCATACCAGACCCACGGCCGGCTCCAGGTTCTTGCGGAAATTCCCAATAATGGAGGGAAGCCCTCTGTGGGCTGGCTGACCTTCATCAATAATACCGTCGACAGCACCACCGGAACGATCATGTTGAAAGCAACGTTTCCTAACGAAGACCGGCGCTTGTGGCCCGGCCAATTCGTCAACGTCACCCTGGACCTTACCGTGCAGCCCAGAGCGACGGTGGTTCCTGCGCAGGCTGTCCAGACAGGACAAGAGGGAAAATACATCTACGTGGTCAAGCCCGACCTGACCACCGAAGTTCGACCCGTGGAAGTGGGCAATTCGGTGAACGGGGTGACCGTCATTGAAAAGGGGATCAAACCCGGGGAAACGGTGGTCACCAACGGCCAGCTTCGGCTTTACCCGGGGGCCAAGGTGTCGATCAAAAACGCCTCGGCTTCGGCGCAGGATAGCAGATCATGAATCTCTCTGAACTTTTTATCCGCCGCCCGGTGATGACGACGCTGGTCATGCTGGGAATCCTGCTGTTTGGCATCATGGCGTACCGGTTTTTGCCGGTCAACGACCTGCCGAACGTCGATTACCCTACGATCACCGTGAGCGCGGGGCTTCCCGGAGCGAGTCCTGAAACCATGGCCTCGTCGGTGGCGACACCGCTCGAGAGGCAGTTTTCCACCATCGCCGGGCTTGACTCGATGTCGTCCACCAACACTCAGGGAATCGCGCAGATCAACCTGCAGTTTAACCTGAGCCGGAACATTGATGCGGCGGCCCAGGACGTTCAGGCCATGATCACCCAGGCCCAAGGCGATCTTCCTCCCGGGATGCCATCACCGCCAGTGTTCCGTAAAGTGAATCCGGCCGATCAGCCGATCCTCTACATGGCGGTGTGGTCTGATACGCTTCCCCTCTACACCACAAGCGAGTATGCGGACACCCTCATGGCCCAGCGCATCTCCATGGTGAGCGGAGTGGCGCAGGTCTCAGTGTACGGTGAACAAAAGTATGCCGTCCATGTCCAATTCGATCCCAAAGCGCTGGCCACGCGGAAGATCGGGATCGACGAGGCTATCCAGGCGGTTCAGAACGCCAACGTCAATCTGCCCACGGGGACGCTCTACGGCACCCACAAGGCCTTCGTCGTCCAGGCGGAAGGCCAACTGAATGACGCGGCAGCCTACCGGCCTATTATCATCGCCTATCGGAACGGGGCCCCGGTGCGCCTGGACGCCGTGGCCAATGTGGTGAACGGCAGCCAAAGCGACAAAATCGCCAACTGGTATAACGGCAAACGGGCGATGATTCTAGCAGTGCAACGCCAGCCCGGCACCAACACCGTGGAAGTGGTCGATAACATCCGGAAGCTGCTGCCCAACTTTCGAACTGAAATTCCGGCCGCCATTCATCTCCACACGGTTTACGACCGGTCCGAGTCGATTCGGGATTCGATCAACGACGTCAAATTCACGCTCTATCTAACCCTCTGCCTCGTAGTCTTGGTGATCTTCGTTTTCTTGCGTAATATTTCCGCCACCATCATCCCCAGCTTGGCCCTTCCGATGTCGATTATCGGAACTTTTGCGGTGATGTACCTGGCGGGCTATACGGTGGACAACTTATCCCTCATGGCCCTGGTGCTCGCCGTGGGCTTCGTGGTGGATGACGCCATCGTCATGCTTGAAAACATTGTGCGTCACATGGAGATGGGCGAAAGCGTCATGGAAGCGGCGCTCAACGGCTCAAAGGAAATCAGCTTCACCATTCTTTCCATGACGCTCTCCTTGACCGCGGTTTTTATTCCCGTGCTCTTCATGAGCGGGATTATGGGCCGGCTGCTGCATGAATTTTCCGTGACCATCATGTCCGCGGTGCTGGTTTCCGGCATCGTGTCGCTGACGCTGACCCCCATGCTGTGCAGCCGCTTCCTGCGGCATCCGCGGGCCCAGAAGCACGGCCATCTGTTTGAGGTCTCCGAACGCTATTTCAACCACTTCCTTCGCGGTTATGATTGGAGCCTGCGCGGGGCTCTCCGCCACCGCCTGACCGTCCTCATTGCGTCGATCGTGATTCTGATTGTGACCGGGTATTTGTTTTTCCTGATCCCCAAAGGATTCCTTCCCAGCGAAGACAGCGGAACCGTTCTGGGCTTCACCCTGGCCGCGCAGGGCACCTCCTTCGACGCCATGAAGGAGCTCCAGCAAGAGGTGGTAGCGATCGTGCGCGCCAACCCCAACGTCCATGACGTCTTCTCCCTGGCCGGCGCGGGCGGGCCGTCCTCGGGAGGAAATTCCGGTCTCTTCTTCTGCCATCTGAACCCGCGTCCCTCTGCGGGGCAGGATTTTGTGGCCGGGATCAAGGACTTCTTCCACATCCCGCACAAGCCCTTCGGCCCGGGATACCGGATGGTGAGCACGGACGCGGTGATTCAGCAATTGCGTCCGGAACTTGCGAGAGTCCCCGGGATCATGGCCTTCATGCAGAACCCTCCTCCCATCCGCATTGGCGCCCATCTGACCAAAAGCGAGTACCAGTACACGCTGGAGGGGCCGGACACCAAGGAGCTATATCAGAACGCGCAAATTCTGAACGCGAAGATGAGCAAACTTCCCGGCTTCCAGGACGTCACGACCGACCTGCAGATCGACAATCCGCAGGTCAACGTGCAAATCGACCGCGATAAGGCCACGGCTTTGGGGGTGACCGCCTATCAAATCGAAAGCGCCCTGACCACCGCCTACGGCCAGGGACGGATCTCCACCATCTATGCTCCCAACAATGAATATTGGGTGATCTCGGAGTTGGAGCCCCAATATCAGATGAATCCGGACGATCTGTCCATGCTGTACATTCGCTCTTCCAGCGGTCAACTCATCCCTCTGAACACCGTTGCGAACGTGACGGAAGGTCTTGGTCCCTTGTCCGTCAACCACTTTGGCCAGCTTCCTTCGGTCACCATCTCTTTTAACCTGAAGCCGGGAGTGGCCTTGGGCGGGGCGGTCTCGGACGTTGACCGTCTGGCGCGGGAAACGCTTCCCGCCGACATCAGCGCCACTTTTGAAGGAACCGCGCAGGAGTTTCAGTCGTCGCTAGTGGGCCTGGGCGTGTTGCTGATCGCCACGATCCTGGTGATTTACCTGGTTCTGGGCGTTCTTTACGAGAGCTTTATCCATCCCTTGACCATCCTTTCGGGCTTGCCTTCGGCAGCCCTGGGCGCCTTGGTGACCCTGATGGCCTTTCACCTGGATTTGGACCTCTACGGGTTTGTGGGCATCATCATGCTCATCGGGATCGTTAAAAAGAACGCCATCATGATGATTGACTTTGCCCTGGACGCCGAGCGGAGCGGCGGGAAATCCACCCAGGAAGCGATTTACCACGGCGCCCTCGTCCGCTTCCGACCCATCATGATGACCACCTTCGCGGCCTTGATGGGGATCATGCCCATCGCCTTGGGCTTGGGAGCGGGCGCCGATTCACGGCGGCCTTTGGGATTGGCGGTGGTGGGAGGACTCGTCTTTTCACAAGTGATCACCCTGTACATTACCCCTGTTTATTACACCTACCTCGATCAGTTCCAGCGCTGGCTTGGCAGGCATTTCCGCCGCCGGCCCGCGGAAGGAGCGCTCGAAGTTCCGCCGGAATCCGTTCTGGCCGAAACCGGCGACGCTTCCCGGGGCCACTAAGCTCGCCGGGACTCGCCGCAGCCACCTTTCAGAAACTCCTGGTTGACAAATGTTCGAGTGCTATAATGGAGCCTCACCAAGTAATTGAACGGTCAGTGGTCTCAGTTTTGCAATGCAGTCGGGAACCCAAGTGCTCAAGTTGGGTAAAGCACAAATCCCCATAAGGAGCCCACAATGAGACGAAAGAAAGACCGGCCTCGAGAAACAAACCCCGATAAAACTGCCTTAACGCGCCGGGATTTCCTGAAGGGCGCCGGCGTCACCGTATCCGGCGGATTGCTGGTCGGGAGCAAAGCTGCAGACGCCGCCCCGGCGCCGCCGGAGGCAGGGGTTGTGGGGCCGGGCGCCGTGCCGGTAACTCTCCGCGTAAATGGAAAAGTTCACAAGCTGAAACTCGAACCGCGAGTCACGCTTCTCGACGCGTTGCGCGAACATCTGGACATTACGGGTTCGAAAGAGGTCTGCGACCGTGCCGTTTGCGGGTCCTGCACGGTAATGATGGATCGCAAGCCTGTTTATGCCTGCACGGTTCTGGCTCTCGAAGCCGAAGGGCATGAGGTCACCACGATTGAGGGGCTCGCTGCAGATGGCAAGCTCACCCCGGTGATGGCCGCCTTCGTTCGCCACGATGCCCAGCAGTGCGGCTTCTGCACGCCGGGATTTGTAATGGCCTGCACGGCGCTTCTGGAACGGAATCCGGACCCCTCTCTGGAGGAGATCGAGAAGGGGCTGGGAGGCAATCTGTGCCGGTGCGGAACCTACTGGGGCATCCGGCACGCGGTTCTGGACGTGGCAAAGGGAATGAAGGGAGGCGCATATGGCAAAGTGTAAATATGACTGGCCGCAGGCAGGCGAGCGCGAACTGATCGGCAAACGGATTGATCGGATTGACGGCCCGGAGAAGGCCAGCGGCCGGGCCAAGTACACTTATGATACGAACCGGCCGGGAATGCTTCGCGCCAAACTGCTGACCTGCCCTTACGCTCACGCCAAGATCAAATCGATTGACCTTTCTTCCGCTCAAAACCTCCCGGGTGTCAAAGCCACGCTGGTTATTCAGGGGCCGGGTTCAGAGATTCAATGGGCCGGAGACGAAATCGCAGCCGTGGCGGCCGTTAGTGACGATATTGCGGAAGACGCCTGCCGGCGGATTCAAGTGGAGTACGAGCAGCTGCCGCACCTCGTTCGCGAAGAAGATCTGGACCGGGCGCAAGCGCAGGGCCGGACGAAAGCCGGCGGCGAAGAAACCACCGGCGACCCGGGCAAGGCCTTTCAGGACCCCGAAGCCGTCATTTCCAAAGGTTACTATGGGATTCCCGTCATTACGCATTGCTGCCTTGAATCGCATGGCAATGTTGCCGAGTGGCCTGATGCGAAGACCCTAAAGACGTGGTCTTCAACGCAGAATGTTTCGGGCTTGCCAGGCCAGCTCGGCGCGGGACTGCGCCTGCAAAAAGTTGAGGTGGACGATAGCAACATTGAGACTGTCTGCCAATACATTGGCGGAGGATTTGGCAGCAAGTTCTCTCCCGATCGCTGGGGCATCGTCGTTGCACAGCTCTCCAAGTTAGCGGGAAAACCTGTCCAACTGATGCTCGAACGCAATATCGAGTTAGAGATGGCTGGGGCGCGGCCCTCGGCCTACGCGAAGATTCGCGTTGCCGCCAAGAAGGACGGTACGTTGACCGCGTGGGATTCAGAGTCCTGGGGAACCGGAGGGGTCGGACCCGCAGGTCATCCTCCCCTACCCTACGTGCTGCAGCCCCCGAACACGCACTGGAAACATACTATGATTGCTGCGAACGTCGGGCCCGCGCGCGCCTGGCGGGCGCCGAACCATCCGCAGGCCTGCCTGCTCACCCTGGGGGCGCTTGATGATCTGGCCGCCAAGCTGGAGATGGATCCCGTCGAGTTTCTGATGAAAAATGCCCATCTTGCTCCACAGGGCTTGGGCCAAGTTTACACCGAGGAACTCCAAAAGGCTGCGGAACTTGCCGAATGGAAGAAAAACTGGCATCCCCGCGGCGACAAAACTCCCGGGCACATCAAGCGCGGCATGGGAGTCAGTCTGCACACCTGGGGCGGAAGAGGCCACACCAGCTCCTGCAATGTCATTGTGCGCCCCGACGGCTCCGTCACCGTGCGCCTTGGGAGCCAGGATTTAGGTACCGGAACACGCACGGTCATCGCCATCTCCGTCGCCGAGACGTTGGGTCTTCCCGTCGAGGCCGTTAAGGTGGAAATTGGTGACAGCAAGTATCCGCCGGACGGCGCAAGTGGCGGCAGCACCACCGTGGGCGGAGTTTCCAGCTCCACTCGCCGCGGGGCTATCGATGCGCTCGATGAATTGTTTGCCGCGGTCGCCCCTTCGTTGGGTGTTCAGCCGGCGCAACTGGAGGCCTGGAACGGCCGGATCCGGGTCAAGGGCGATTCCTCAAAGAGTCTGACCTGGAAGCAGGCCTGCGCCAAGCTCGGGGTGAAGACCATCACGACCACGGGCAAGAACCCCGGCCCCTGCCACCTGAATGACAGCGGCGTGGGTGGCGTGCAAATCGCAGACGTTTCTGTGGACACGGAAACTGGTCAGGTCAAAGTCAACCGAATCGTCGCCGCTCAGGATTGCGGCCTGGTAATCGACCTCAAGACGGCTGAAAGCCAAGTGTACGGCGCGCTGATCATGGGCATCTGTTACTCGCTCTTCGAGGAAAAGGTGATGGATGAAACGCTGGGCCGGATGCTCAATCCCAACATGGAGTTTTACAAGTTGGCTGGGATTGGAGATATCGGCGAGCTTATCGTGCACATGATGACGGGACCCGGCTATGACGAACGGGGAGTCATCGGGCTCGGGGAACCTCCCGTGATTTCCCCCGGTGCTGCGATCGCAAATGCCGTCGCCAATGCGATTGGGGTACGTGTCTCCACTCTCCCCTTAACTCCAGACAAAGTCCTGGCAGCTCTCGACAAAGGAGGTTTAGCCTGATGGAAGCCTTCGAATACGCTAGCCCAAACACCACGCGGGATGCCCTTCAATTGCTGGGAAGCCAATGGGGCGAAATCGAGATTTTGGCGGGTGGAACCGACCTGATCAGCGCCATGAAGGACCGGATTACAACCCCCAAGCGGGTGGTAAGCCTGAAGAAAATCAAGGGGCTGAATCGGATCGAGTTCAGTGAACGCTCAGGGCTTCGAGTGGGCGCGCTGGTCACCATCCAGGAGATATTGGACAACCAGATGGTGCGCGAACACTATCCTGCTCTCCGGGAGGCTGCCGACGGCATTCGCGGCGAGCAGATGCGCCACATGGGCACGGCGGGCGGTGAACTGCTTCAGCGCCCTCGATGCTGGTACTTTCGCAACGGTTACGGGCAGCTGGCCGAATACCAGGGCAAATCCTTGGTCCCGGACGGCCAGAATCGCTACCATGCGATCCTGGGCAACTCGGGGCCGGCTTATTTCGTCAATGCCTCGAGCCTCGCCCCGGCGTTGATCGCGCTGGGCGGCAAGGTTCGGCTCCACGGGCCGGACGGCGAGCGCGAGGTTGAACTCGGCAAATTCTATACCACGCCCACCAAGGAAGGTGAGCGCGAGTACGTTATCAAGCCCAATGAGATCCTGACGGAAATTCTTGTCCCGCCGCCGCACGGATTGAGGATGGCCGTTTATGAAGTGAGAGAGAAGACGGCGCTCGACTGGCCGTTGGTTGCAGCGGCCGTCGTCTTGCACATGAAAGGCCGCACGGTTAAGAGTGCGCGTGTGGTCATGGGGCACGTGGCTCCTGTTCCCTGGCCTTCGCCCGAAGCCGAGCAGGCGATTGAGGGCAAAACTGTCACGGAGGAAGTTGCTGAAGAGGCGGGCAAGGCTGCCGTCAGCAAGGCCACTCCCTTAAGCCAGAATGGTTATAAGGTACGACTTGCCCAGGTCGCTGTGAAAAGGGCCATCCTGAGCGCCATGAAAGGAGAAGCGTGAGTATGCCTGAGCCCATGAATTTGACCGGAATCAGTCACGCCGCATGCCGCTGCCTCCGCTCGAAAGAAATGTTTATTGACGCCGAACCCGACACCAGAATTCCCAGCGGCAGCAGTGGAATCTTTTGGTGCATTCACACGCACAATTGTCTGGGGCCGGATGGTCAGGTTGCCGAGCCCGCAGGCTGCAAACCCGGCCGCGGATGCTATGAGTCCATTTAGGCCATGGGTCGCTTGTGTTGGCGTCCTCTGTTGTGATGGGCAGAAGCCGGAGATGAGTGAAGGGGTCGGGGTCGGGGTCGCTGCGCTCTCCCGCCGCCTCCGGGTTTTAGTTTACGCAAGCGAGAGTTTCCTCAATCCTCTGGAGGATTTCTTGAAACCTCCCACCCGTAACGCGAATCTAATATGTAGCAGATCTGGGCGACTGGGAGCTTCAGACCGGAAGAGAATAGTCTTCCTCACGGTGGAGCTGCAGAGCATGGGGCGCCGCACGCAGGGGCAAGTAGGGGCAAAGGAAACGATACAAGGCTGCGAGTAAACTTCCATTGAGCATTTCGTCTTCTGCGGCAGCCTTTGAAAGCAGGCTGAATCCTGCGATAAAATTTAAACTAATGCCGCGATGAAGTTGAAGTTAAGGGGGTGAATATGCGTCGAATCGTATTAATGAGCTTGGCCAGCCTGGCTCTTCTCGCTCTGGCCGCGATGCCGGGCAAGGCTGCCATTGAAGGAAATTACCTTGAAGTGCGAAACGCCGATGTGTGGACGGGTCCGTGTTTTGCCAATTCGGAAGTAGACTTGGCAGGCAAGCAGGCGATTCTCGCATGGAAAATCACCAACGGAAGTTGGGATGGGACAAACTTACAGGGTTTAAGCGTGGTTGCCGTGGTCAAGGCCAGCGCAACTCTTGGCGATCCTTTTCATGATCCGTATCCGGCTGAATCGGTCTTGATTCTGGATCAGAAGGCAACACCCCAGCAGCAAAAGGTGTTGATGCGTTTTGCCAAATCGCGAGCCGGCAAACTGCTGGGCCACGTGGTCCGAGTGGATGTTGCTCCGATTGACCTGGTGGCCGGGACGGGCGCAAACCACGGGGAGGGTGTGCTGAAGGCGGGGAACCTTGCCGTGGTGAAGACAAGGGCCCTCTGCCAAGGGGATATGATGTGCGGCAACGAGACCGTCTATTATCCGCCCCTCACTAAGGTTGCCCACTCCATGCCCGCCTTTACCCGGGAAGATGCCTTCCATGGTAAAGGGCTGGGGGTTGTCTGGAACAACCGTGATGGCCGCAGCGCGTTTGTGGGTACATTTTCCGACTAACACCCGGGGCGATCGGCTGATTGGAACTATCAAAACGGGAAGCAAAGGCTTGTTTCCCGCTTCTTTTCTGTGCAGTCTTAACGTCTTTGCCAGGAGGTTGACATGCGACGGCTCTTGATTCTTTCCCTGGTTTCATATTTGGCAGTTACAGTTACGGCTTTCGCGCAAGGCGCATATAAAATCGGAGCGGGCAGTGGGCTCCCGGCAGGCGACGTCAGTCAAGCGGTCAAGGATTCTCTCCAACCGGATGGATCGCGCCTGCTCAGCAGCGCCGGCAAGGAATTATGCGAGGTCTGGCTGCGCAAGCAGCTCCCGGCCGCGGAAAATTCCGATGCGGCCGCCAATGTGCTTTATGGCAAAGTGGCGCCTGGAAGTCTGATTGGCGTCATCCATTTTGCTGATCCGGCGAAAGACTACCGCGGCCAGGACATCAAAGCCGGGTACTATACCCTCCGATACGAACTGATTCCGGAGGACGGAAACCATATGGGCGTCAGCCAATACCGCGATTTTCTGCTCCTGGTGCCGGCCGCCGATGACCCCGACGGCAGCAAGCCCCTGACTTTTAAAGAGACCGTGAGCCTGAGCCGCAAAGCGGCGAACACGGGCCACCCAGGCGTGATGCTGCTGGACGCCATCAGCGACTCCGACAAGACTTTTCCTTCTGTGTTTCAGGATTACTCGCAGAATTGGGCGCTCCAGGTAAAGTCCCAGATTGAAACGGGCGGCAAAGCACAGGACTACCCGCTGGCGATCGTCCTTGTGGGACAATATCAAGGCTAAATTGGCCGGGGAATGCCGTGGGGATGGGAAAGTCGATATGAGACTGGTGGGACCGCGTTTTCCGGGTGTTTGTTTGAAAAGAGCCCAAGGAACCCGTTCGCCGCTCGCAGGCCTTGCAGGAATCATGCTATCCGTGCCGTTCTTGCTGGCCGCGGCCATGCCATCGCGGGCGGCGAATATGACGGATCATCAGACACTGGAGGGCAAGCTCATTTTCGTTTCCGGAACCGGACCGGTTCTCGAAACTCCCGGCAAGAATTATCCCCTGGCGGGCCGCAATCAATACGTCTTTAACACGCTCAAGGACAAGCGGCTGCGCAATGACAAGGTTCGTCTGGAAGGGAAAATGCGCGCGGACGGCAATTTCCAGGTGGACGATTTTTACACGATTCATCACGGAGAGCTTTATCGCATTCGCTATTACTGTGAAACCTGCAATATCGTGGCTCTCGATCCAGGAAAGTGTGTCTGCTGCCAGCAGCCCACGGAGCTTCAGGAAACCCCTCTCAACAAGCAGGATCACAAAGTCTTGACTACCCACTGACGCGAGCACGCATCGACTTTCATCAGAAAACAGAAGGCTGCCTGGGGCTGCTGTGAACTGCGGGCCTGTGGCGGGTCTCAGGCATGGATTGGAAAATCTGCGCCGCCCTCGCAGGGGAGTAAGAACACCCTGCGCCGGGAGCCTTTGCGCCGACGGTTTGGAAGCGATCGCTTGCCGCCAACCCGCGTCTAGTCGCGGGGAACGGGCGCTTCGTCTGGAATGAGCCTTTGGGCGCGCATCTCGGCCCAGAAGGCGGCGGGAATAGGATGGCTGATGAGACGGAAGTTTTCCTCCACCTCGGCCACCGATCTCGCCCCGGGAATCACTGCGGCCACGGCCGGATGCGCCAGCGGGAATTGCAGCGCGGCGGCCTTCATCGGAACCTGATGCCGGTCGCAGAGTTCCTGGACCTTGCGCACCTTGTCAAGAATCTCAGGGGGAGCATCGGCGTAATTGAACTTGGCGCCCGGCCGGGCTCCGGTGGCAAGGACGCCGCTGTTATAAGGGCCGCCGATAATGATGCTGATCTGCTTTTTGACGCAGAGAGGCAATAACTCTCGAAGGGCTGTGTGATCGATCAAGGTGTAGCGTCCTGCCAGGAGGAAGCAGTCAAAGTTCCCCGCCCGCGCAAAGCGCGCCAGCATCTCCCACTGGTTCATCCCGGCGCCAATGGCCTTGATCTGCCCTTCGCTGCGCAGCTTATCGAGAGCGGGATAGGCGCCCTCGATCGCCTGCTCGTAATGATCGTCAGCGTCGTGGATATGCAGGATGTCCACCCGGTCCAGATTCAGCCGCTTCTTGCTTTCCTCGAAGGAGCGCATCACGCCGTCGTAGCTGTAATCGAACTCTGGCTCGAAAGGCGCGGGGTTGATGTAGCAGTCATCCTGGAGCTGGGTGGCAGGATCGACCGGCACCAGCAAACGCCCGACTTTGGAGGCCAGAACCCGGGAGTCAGGATCGACTCCGGCAAGGCCCTTGCCTAAATACATCTCGCTCTTGCCATGCCCGTAAAGAGGGGCCGTATCAAAGAAATTAATTCCGAAAGCCAAGGCGCGCCGAACCGTCGCGACGGCGCTCTCCTCCGGCACGGTCTCAAAGAGTCCGCCGAGCGCCGCGCCCCCCAGCCCCATCCGCGTCACCCGCAGAGACGTTCTTCCGATTTGAGCTTTGGCCAAGGGGTCCATGGTTTTCTCCCTTTCTGTATCTTCAAAAAGATGAGAATGCTTGGAAAGTCCTGCTGCGCTGCAAGGGTCGGAATGTATCATGGTTTCCGCACGGCAAGCAAGGCGCTTTATAGATCGGTATTGCCTTCCCGGCCCCGGCACAGGTAAACTGCATCCATGACTATGGAACCGATACCCTTGCAAGAAGTCGCTATTGTTATCCGTCCCGGAAAGGACAACGTCGCCGTGGCCACCGTGGACCTCCTCGAACCGGGCAAAGTGCTCGCTTACGGCAAGGAACTCATTACCCTGTCAGGCCGGGTCTTGAGGGGACAAAGCTTCGCCGTCCACACCGTGGAAGATGGCAAGCCTTACATTACTCTCGGCGACCCCATTGGAATAGCGCGCGGAACCGTCTTGCCCGGCACACCCATCGATACGACGAATCTTGAAAATCGCCTGCCGCGCATTCCGGTCCGCTATCGCGACAACCCCAAACCCTCGCCGCGCGATCCAAGCCTGGCGTCGAGAACCTTCGAAGGTTACGTGCGGGCCGATGGCAGCGTTGGAACGCGAAACCTGGTGGGAGTGGTCAGCTCGGGGATGTGTTCTTCCACTGAATGCCGGGAAATCGCCACCCGCGCCATGCGAGAGATTTATTCCCGCGAGCGGTTTCCGAATGTGGACGGCGTGGTTCCCGTCGTGCACGAGTCCGGATGCGGCATGCCCGACGGCCGGGCGGTCGATACGCTCAATCTACTGCTGGCGGACTCGCTCCGCCATCCGAATCTGGGAGCCGCCATCTATATCGACCTGGGGTGCGGAAAGACCTGCGTGGAATGTTCCGCGCCTGTCTTCCAAGCCGGCGTCCCCGACTACAACCAGCGGGTGGTTAACATGACCATCCAGCATGTGGGCGGAAGCCAGCGCACGGTGGAACGCGGCCTGCAAATCGTCGAGAAACTTCTCCATAACGCCAACCAATTCCGGCGGGAACCAGTTCCGATTTCCAAGCTGATTGTGGGAACCAAGTGCGGCGGATCCGACCGCTGGTCAGGAGTGACGGCCAATCCCGCCGTGGGCGTCGCCGCCGACATGTTCGTGAAGGCGGGGGCGGCGGTGCTGCTGCCCGAGATCCCTGAGCTGCAAGGGGCCGCGATGGTGGACCTGGTCCGGCGGGCTCGTACCCGGGCCGTGGGCCACAAGCTCATGCAGGCCCTCAAACGCTACGAGAAATACGCCCGGATGTTTGGTGAAGACTTCCGCGACAACCCTTCACCCGGCAATAAGAAGGGCGGACTTTACAACATCTATCTGAAATCGAGCGGCGTCAAGGCCAAGGGAGGGAGTTCCATTGTCGAAGACCTGATCGAATACGGAGAATGGCTGGGCGATCGCAAGGGACTCTATGTGCTTTACACGCCAGGTTACGACCAAATTTCGACTCCCGCGCTGTTCCTGAGCGGCGCGCAGGTGGCGCTGTTCACCACCGGGAGAGGAACCGGCATTGGATGCGCCCTGGGCCCGGTGATGAAACTCGGCACCAACCCGTACCTTGCCAAAACCTACGCGGATATCGACATCGATGCAGGCGTTATCCTGGAGAACAAGGCCACCATCGAAGAGGTGGGGGGAAATATCTTTGAGGAAACCCTGGCCGTGGCTTCAGGCCAAAAGCTCGCACGGGCTGAAGAAACGGGATTCCATCACGAATTCAAGATTTGGGAATCGCTCTGGCCTGCTAATTGACCGCACCGAGTTTCCGGGTGGGTTAGAAGCCCGCAGGTTCCGGCAAAACGTGCCGAAGAGGTTTGCTCTTCAAATGTGTGGGGGGAAGACTTATAATATAAAAGATGGAAAGTTTCCTGATCTTTCTTCTCTTCATGGTTGTCTGGTTCGTGGTGCTGCCGCGAATACCGGGTGTCTCCCGGTTTACGTGAGCAACGAACCCCCGTCCCGGGTCGGGACCCAACTGCGCACCGGACAAACAGAAAAAGGGATGACGGAGTCCGATGCCGATCTTCGAATACGCCTGCCATAAGTGTGGAAAAGTCTTTGAAAAATTAGTTCTGGGAAAAAAGCCGGAGGTGACCAAGTGTCCGCACTGCGGCTCACCCCGGACCGAACAGCAATTCTCCTCTTTCGCCACCTCCGGTGCGTCCGCCAAGCCGGGCGGTGGTGGCTGCTCCAGTGGCAGATTTACTTGAGCGAGGTGATCGGAGAGCTGGAGGCTTCTCCGCGACCGCCCTTGCGCAAGGAATTTAGATCTTAGCAAGAAATTCCAGATTGCAATCCTCTTAAAATGATTGTGCCGGGCCATCCGTTTGCCCAATAAGGTTCCCCATGACCGGGTCACGCCTTCCGGGACTGCGCCCTCGATTTCCACTTCCATCCAACCAGCCGCTGAATCTGCCTTATTGAATCACCTCTACAGGGCTTCCCCCCGTTCATTCCCTGCCGCGTTGCCCTCCGGCAAGCTCCCGTCGCAGCATCCTCGCCACGATCCTGCATCTCGGCACACGCCACGTCGAACGATTCTGTTTCGTGTGACTTGCCACGCCTAAAACAGAAAATGCTTCCCTTCAGGTATCCAATTGTGAGATCATACACAATTTCCCAGAGGTAAAGATCGATAATGTCGAACCACGCTTCATTTCCACGGCTCGGTGGAAGCTCTAACTGACACCTACCCATGGAAGCCCAACCTCCACTTCAACCTAAAGGCTCCAAGCGTACTGTGACGCTGCCGCGGGTCATGGTGGCCACGACGGCGATGCTGACGTTTATTTCTTTCTGGCGCGCCGCGGCCATTGTCCTGAACGACCTCGCGTCGTCGGCGTTCTACGCGGGCGGCATCGCGGAGCAGGCGATTGGACCCTCGGCGCCGTGGTTCATATTGGCGGTCATGCTGTTTGCATACGCGATCGCCCAGATGTACGTGGAAAGCTGCAGCATGTTTGTGCGGGGCGGCGTGTACCGAGTGGTCAAGGAGGCCATGGGCGGCACTTTGGCCAAATTTTCGGTCTCAGCCCTGATGTTCGATTACATCCTCACCGGACCGATCAGCGGCGTCTCCGCCGGGCAGTATTTAGTGGGTTTCATCAACGAGCTCTTCCAACACGCCCACCTGCACCTGGCGTTGCCGACCAATTCCACGTCGGCGATCTTCGCGGCGCTCGTGACGATTTATTTCTGGTGGGAAAACGTTAAAGGCATCGAGGAATCCAGCGAAAAAGCGGCTCGGATTATGCAGTTCACCACCGCCCTGGTGCTCCTGATGATCGGCTGGTGCGGATACACCCTTTGGGTCAGGGGTGGCCACCTTCCGCCAGCTCCCATACCTTCCAACCTGCATTTTTCCGTCGATGCCGAGGGGTGGTTACGGTCCAGCCGCCTGCCGGAGATTATCGGTCTTGTCGGCATTCTCGTAGCCTTCGGACATTCAGTACTGGCGATGAGCGGCCTTGAAACCCTTGCCCAGGTCTATCGAGAAATCGAGCATCCCAAGTTGCCGAATCTCAAGAAGACCGCTTTTATTATTTTCGTTTACAGCATGGTTTTCACCTCGCTGGTTTCGTTTTTCGCCTTCATGATCATTCCCAATGCTCAGACGAGGCTCAGCTACAAGGACAACCTGATCGCGGGTTTGGCGATGAACGTGACGGGGCCGTTGATGCTTCGGCTGCTGTTCCACGGATTCGTGGTTGTGGTGGGAATCATGATCCTTGCGGGAGCCGTCAACACGGCCATCGTCGGTTCGAATGGAGTGCTGAATCGCGTTTCCGAAGACGGAGTCCTGGCCGACTGGTTTAGGCGTCCCCACCCGCGCTTCGGAACATCCTACCGGATCATCAACCTGGTCGCAATACTCCAACTGCTGACGATTTTCCTCAGCCGCGGGAACGTCATTCTCCTGGGCGAAGCTTACGCCTTCGGCGTCATCTGGAGTTTTGCCATGAAGGGCCTTGCCGTTTTGGTTCTTCGCTTCACCGAACCTGGACCGCGCGAGTTCCGCGTTCCCTTGAACCTGAAGCTGATCCGGCTGGAAATTCCTCTGGGGTTGGTGCTGATTACGCTGACTCTGTTTGCAACCGCGATCATCAATCTGTTCACCAAGGAAATTGCCACCGTTTCCGGGGTCACCTTCACGTTACTCTTTTATACTCTATTCACCGTCTCTGAAAAACATGCACAACGAAGGGCACAGCGCGCTGATCTCGACCAGTTCAATCTGGAACCTAGCGAAGAAATCACGACCGTGGCGGTCGGCTCCAGAGCCGGCAATATCCTGGTTCCGATCCCTGACTACTACAAGCTTTACCATCTAGCCTCCGTTCTGGAGCATGTGGACATCGAACGGCAGGATGTGGTGGTTCTTCACATTCGCGCCCTGCTGCGGGCCGGTTCCGGCGAACACGGTCTGGCCCCGGAACAACTCTTTACGGTCAACGAGCAGGAACTTTTTACCCGCGCGCTCGCATTGTCGGAAAAATACGGCAAATCCGTGAAACTGGCGGTCATCGCCGCTACCGATACTTGGGACGGAATGTTGCGCGCGGCTCAGAACCTTCAGTCGGCGGCGATGGTTCTCGGATCGTCCTCAAAAATGTCTGCGGCGGAAGAAGCGCGCCGGGCCGGGCTGGCGTGGGAAAAGCTGTCTGAACCCAAGCCCCAATTGACCGTCGAGGTTTACACGCCGCGCGGGCAGGAAGACGTCTTCTATCTGGGCCCGCACGCCCCTCATCTGACTCCGAAGGAAATCGACCTCCTTCACAAGATTTGGCTTGAGTGCAGCGCCCGCTTGGAGCCGGAGGAAATCCACCACCACGACATCATCCATTTTGCACTGACCGAGATGCAACGCAAACTTTGTGACCCGGAGGATGCCGAAGTTCTGGAGCGCCTCAAGCGACACATTGAGGAAATCAGGTCCCGCCGGATGCCACATCTATAAAGCGTCACCCCTGAAACTTCCTGGGGGGCGGACGTTCTATCCGTACGCTCGTCCCGCCCTGTTCCAGCGGATAACCTCTCAGCGGGTGTTGCTCGGACTTTCGAAGTCCGCGATGCCTAAACGCACAATGGTATGGTGGGCAGGGCCCCCATCCCGGCGACTGCCGGAGCGTGGCCGCTCCTCGGCCCAGACCCCGTAGACCCTTCCGTGGTAGGCTGCAATCCCTGTGTAATCTCCCAAGAAATCCTGATCTGGATCAAATTCCTTACGCGTCCAGGCATAATTCTGAAAGGTTTTGCCGTCGTCCGTGGAACGGGCAAGAACTATGAAAGTCTTCCGATTGGCAGGGTCCCGGCGCCGGTCGTAGAAAACAAGATTGGCCGCGCCTGATACGGGATCAACGGCCAGCCACTGGAAAAACTGATCGGCGCCATTGTGAAGGGGATCCGAGTTGACGCGAACCTCGGGAGTCCACGTCAGTCCCCGGTCTCGCGAAGTTGAACAGAAGATGTCCACGTCGCCGTTGCGGTAGTCGCTCCACGCCAAGTACAGGATGCCCGCCCCGTTTCCCCCGTGGGGATCGATCGAAATCACCGGAAACCCGTCCGTCCGGTCCACGCCGGTGATGTGGAAGTACGGCGGGGCAATATCGACGATGGCGCGCGAGGGAGCAAAGCTGTGACCGCCGTCCGGCGAGGTGGTAAAAACAATGTGGGAGCCGTCAGCCCACACCGCGTAGACCGTGCCATCCGGGCCGACCGCCCCCGTAAATCCCTCGACCGCGCCATTATCATCCCGCGGCAGTCCCGCTTGCGTGCTGATGCGTAGAGGCCCGGACCAGGTTGCGCCATCATCTTCAGAACGCGAGAACAAAATGATGGATTGAGTCAGGCTGAACTCTGTCCAGCCCACATAGAGACGGCCCGCGTAAGGCCCCCGGGTGTTGTCGGCCACGATGTAGGGCTTGTCTTCAAAGGGAATGCCAGGCCGCGTCGGGTGCTCGATCACCGGAACGTCTTCGCGCTGCCAGGTCTTGCCCCCATCCGGCGACCGGCGCACAAAGATTCCGTTGCGAGTGGCATTATGCCCCCAGTAATTTTCGGTTCCGAGTTTGTCGAATGCGATATAACAAAGGAAAGCGTGGCCACGATTATCGTAGGCAACCGACACGTCCCCGGAAACCGCGTAGTTGCGGGGCTCGGTTCCGGAGGCCAATTCCCAGTGCTCCCCCAAGTCGCGCGAATAGGCAATCCGAGCTCCGGTCTGGAATGCCGCTACCAATTCCTGGGGCTCGCGGGGATTCACCGCAATCGAGGGTTCGTTGAAATACCCAGCGTGATGAGTAAGGTTGATAACCTTCGCGCCGGGAGGGCCCAGCAGCGCCGGACTTTGCCCACGCAGCGACAGGGCACAAACACCCAGCACGCAGAGCAAAATAACCCGGAGCGCACAACCCCAATAGATCCTAGATTGCCTAATATGCCGAGCGCTGCGTTTCCAAAAAATCGGGAGGGACATAGCACCACGCCTTAGTTTCCTGCGATAGGTGGAAGCAGGCCGTTACAATGTAAGGCCCCGGTTTCTTCCTCTGGCCTGCATTGTTCATGGCATGACTGGGATTCGCGAAGGGGCGCGACCGAAAGTCGTGCCCCTTCGCGCTCCGCAGCGGTCAATTCATAAATAAACCGGAAGAGTGTCAATGGCCGTTGAGTCATCGGGACGCAAGGGGCTTCAGTATTTGATCGAGGAGGTCCCGCCGGCCGGATTCCCGCACCACGTGTGGGTACCTCTCGCCTCCGTGGTAATCGACATCGTACGTCTTGTAGTAGTCGTCGTTAAGAACCAGCAACCGGAGCGGCTGGGAGGTATCTTTGCCGGCCTTCAGGGCGGCGCGAAGCACTTCCGGCGTAAAGCTGCGCCCGTTGACCGCCACAAGCTTCATCCCGGGAGCAATGCCCGCCTTATATGCTGGCATCGTCACGATGGAATCTTCAATCGTGCCGTCGTCTTTCAGCAGAAGACCGATGGAATAGGCCGCGTTCATCGAATCGTGAACTTGCTCTGAAGCTTTCAGCAGCGGAGGCTCCACATCTGTGTAAACAACCTTCCAGCCGCTGGCTTCGATCCCGCCCAAAGGAGCTTCCGAAGATGTTGAGTCAAGACGCTTGTGAAAGAAGTCCGCCCAGGGGTAAGGCGCAATTTGATTTAAAACATCGACCAGTTCTTGGAAAGTATACGGCTTCAACTGCGGCCCTTTGTTCGGCCCTCCGTAAAACAGGCGGCAGAAATCGTCCAGGGATTTCTTTCCGTGGGTCTGCTGGTTAATGATCATGTTGACTTCCAGCCATAACAAGACGCCTTCGTCGTAAAAATCCACGCCCCGCCGCCAGTTCGTCCACTCCGCAGGAGCGAAATAAAGGCTCTGAGCTGCGTCGGTGGTATCTTGAAGCGGGCGCCAAGTGCGACCAGGGCGTCCGGGGCCAAGGGCAGCAGATGTCAAGGCGAGAGATTGGCGATATTGCTCGGGGGTCCACAAGCCGCTGCGGGCCGCCAGAAGATCGCCAAGGTATTCTGTTAAGCCTTCGTATACCCAAAGCATGTCCGTCTTCATCGGAGCTTCGTAATAGGGAGGGCTTAGATCCTTGGGTCGCCGGAATTTGCCATTCCAGGAATGTACGAATTCGTGCGGCAGCAGAAAGGCCATCAGCTCGCGCTGCTGTGGGTCGATGAGAGAAACTTCATTAACCCGGCTGTCGTCCGATTCGTGATGTTCCAGACCGAATTGCGCGACATGATTGCTCAGGGTTAACAGGAAGTGATAATCACGATAGTGGCGCGCCCCAAACAACTTCCCTGTCTCGGCCACCAGGTTGGTGTAATCCTGTTGGAGAGCGGGGCTCATATCCAGCGCTGCTTCGCTGTCCGCGGCCATGTCAATCTCGTGATGGATCGGTTCCCCGGGCGGCGTCACGTCAACCACCCGAAAATATTGACCGCTGATCACGGGGGAATCGACCAGGCGATTTAACGAGGCCGGCCGGAATTCCACGACATCGCCATTCTGATTGGCCACCGGAAGTGCGGTGCCGAACTTCCAGCCGGCGGGAAGTTTCAGCGTGGCCTTGTAGACGAGATCCTCGGCTAGATGCCCGGCGGGATAGAGCAGGTTCTGATTCCAACTGATCACCGCCAGCTTTTCCGTGGTCGATGCGCCGGCGGTAAATCCTGAGGTGGCACTGGGCTCAACGTAATCGAATGAAACCTCCAGCGTTCTAACCCCCGCCGGAACGTTGACGTGGAAGGCAAACATATCTAAAAGGTCGCGGCGCCATGGAATGGTCTGCCCATCGGCGCTCAGTTTCAGGCCAGTCAAGTCCACAATCGGCCCGTCCGGAGCGTGCTCTCCCGGAATCCATTTGGGATAGCAGAGCGTCAAGGGACCCGGCGAGACAGGCATGGACATTCGTGAATGGATAATGTTCTGAGGCGCCTGAGTGGCATCGACCTCCAGATTGATGATTGGGGCGGTCTGGGCCTGCAGGCTGAGAACGGTAAACGCAAAAGGCATTATGAAAAACAGACAAATTCGAGATCGCAATCTTGTCATTATGAAACCCCTCAACTCGATGATGCTTTTGGGGTACGCCGTCACCCTAAGGTTCAATTCCCAAAGTGAATCGCCTTCGGATTCCTAACGTACCCTTCATGACAAACGAAAGGGAATACGCGGCGGGAAAGTCCCCTCACAAATCCTATAATCATAGCGCGGTTCAGGCCCGGCGTCCAAGTGTGCCCGAGCGCTTTCGCGACGCCGGCCGGCTCCCTATAAACGCCTCGGTGATGCGACCGATACTCCTTTAACTTGGCTCTTGGCCGGTATGCTTTGGCGCCAAACCGCGCTCCTCCCCCGCGCCGCGACATCACTTAGTCGGATCGGTAATGGGGCGTGGATTGAAGTCGGGAGGAATGGAATTCGCAATCTTGAGCTGGCGGTCGGTGGTGACAATCCCCAGCGCCTTGCAGCCATAGCCGCTTTCTTCGGGCAAAAGAATAATTAACGATTCGGGTATTTTTACATAGCTAGCGGGCAAGGGCTCCGCTTGTCCAAGAAGACGCAACGGGCTGAAAGCCTCGGTCAGGTTAGTGACCCCGGGGGTGAGCGCGTCTTCGGGACCCAGATTCTTCTCTCCGAACCTTTTTTCCCCCAAGCGCCGCCCGCGCTCTTCATCCGGCAAGAGCGCCAGCGGCGGCAGGTCAAAGACCGCATCGATCAGCTTGACCACCGAGGCATGGTTTCCCTCGGCGTGGGCGACAAAGTGGGTGCGGGCAAATGGAGAAATCAGGATGAGCGGAACGCGCGGGCCATTGCTGATCGGAGAGCCATCCGGCCCCTTGGCAAGGATGGGCGGCGGCACATGGTCGTAATCGCCTTCCGAATCGTCCCACGTAACGATAATCGCACTTTCCATCCAATAGGGGCTGGCGGCTATTTTGTTAATGGCCTCGGCCACCATAGCTTCGCTGATCTGTGCGTCGGAATAGGCCGGATGATCGTCATCTCCCAAAAAATTCTTCTGTACCGCGGGATCGGGATCAGCGGGATTAAGGTGAAGCAAATTCCGAAGGCCGCCCTTCACAAAGAAAACACCGCCGCCCGTGGGAAGACTTTTCTGCTTGAGGACATCGAAGAAGTTCTGGAGCCCGTGCAGTTGCCGGCGCATCTGCGGATTGTTCGCGATGTACCCGAAGTATTGCGGACCGTTGTGGTGCGTAATATAGGAGGCGTGGAAACCGTTCGCATCGAGAGGGCCGTCATCGGGGTCCGCGGGCCCTCCGTCATAGCCTTCCTGATACCACCCGAAAGCGATGGGAGACTGGTCCCGGCTGGTGATGAAAGCAACGTCGTGCTGAACGTCGGCCAGGTCACGGCGCGGGTTCTTGTCCTGCCGGGTGACAGTGTTAAGCTGGTGCCCTTGAAGGGTGAGAAGGAGCGAAGCAAAGGTCAAGTTGATTGCCACCGGGAGTTTTGGTCCGTAAGTAAAGTCCCACCGGTTGATTGGCATCTTTTCGGCAGTCGGAGTTGGGTCTAAGGGCGAACCCCAAAATGGGTTGTTGTCATTCAAAACGGGTACGCCGGGAGAGTACGCTCCGTTGTCTTTATAAGCTTCATCGGGGTGCAGTGCCCATTGGGTTTGGCCCGTCTGTGCCGCAATGATGGCAAGGTTCCCAAGCGTAGAGGGCCCGGTCATCTCCTGGAAGATGTGATCGAACAGCACGAAACGGCTGGCATACCGCCAGAGGAGTGGAACGGTATCGCAATCCTCGTAGGCCATCGCCAACTCACCCATCTGTTTTGCCTTGAGTGAAGGGTTGCCAGGCCCCATGAATTTCTGTTCTTCAGCGAGGGCGAATCGATCCATCCTGGGAACTCCACTTTCGATGTGCATCTTCGCAACAATCATAGGATGCGAATGATCGACGTCGTCGGTGTCAGCCGCAAAGTGCTTCGTCCCGATGCGAAAAGGATGAATCGTTCCGGTTGACCCGTCAGCGTTCATCAAAGGCTGATAAAATCCTGGCGTGTCTTCAGGCTTGTGGCTGAACATCCCTTCGGCGCCCGGAAACGTGCCAAAGTACGAATCGAAGGACCGGTTCTCCTGGTAGATGACGAAAATATACTTGATCTTCTGCCGCAACAGCTTGGTCATTTGCTGCGGCGAGAGATGGGGTTCCTTCAATGACGCTATTTGATATCTTTCGACACCCTGCTGCTTGGGATTGGATTCCTTCTTTGGCTGGCATCCCGTAAACAGCAAGCCCATTAGGCCGACGAGCGCCATACGGGTAATTGAAAAAGAGAGTCGGTTCATGGCCTCCCTAGTTTAATCCGAAACGGCTGTGGGAAGCACTCTCCCATCATGGCGGCGCGGAACGGTGCTTCCGGGCTTGCTTTACCGAACTGCCAGGTGCGAGCCGGACCGCCAGCATTGGCCGGCCCTGGAAAGCCGCCCAGCTTGAGCCGGCGTGCTTTTTCGTGGTATAAATGAGTCTGACAAGCAGTAGCAATGACCTTCGGGGCAGGGTGAGGGAAGAAAGGATTCTTCCCAATTCCCGATCGGCGGTAGAGCCCGCAAGGGGAAGAGGACGAGCAAGACTGCCGGATGGCAGATGCCCGAATCCCCACGACCCGGTGAAACTCCGGGGCCGACGGTAAAGTCCGGATGGGAGAAGGTCAGGGTCCCACGACCTCTGCGTTGCGGTCCATTGGCAGCCGCGGCGGAGTGTGGCCATGGGTATTGAGCGGTATCCCACCTTGCCCCGCGCGGGGAATTTCCCCCGATGATACTGAGATCCTGAACCCATTCCGATCCGTCGGGCTGATCTGCGGACCTTGAGCACGTCGCGGGCGGACCCCTCTCGAGCGCGCTTCAAAACACCGGGCGCGGCGAGGTGAGACCCGAATGCCAGCCGAAATTTCAGAGCAAGCGAGTGATTTGTGTTTAGCGGCATCGTAGAAGCAACTGGCATGGTTGTAGGGCTTGAGACCAAGCGGCAACAACGAGTCCTAACCATCCGGAAGCCCTCGGGCTGGAAATTCCGGGAAGGAGAAAGCGTCTCGGTCGAAGGCGTGTGCTCAACGGTGCAGCAAACCAAGCGCGGCACGTTCCAGGTGACCTATATGCCTGAGACCCTGCGCAAATCGACTCTCGGCAGCTTGCGCCTCCACGACGAAGTCAACCTGGAACGCAGCCTCACGCTCAACACCCTGATTGGCGGGCATCTCGTTCAGGGTCACGTGGACACCACGGGACGAATCCGAAAGATCAAGCCTGAAGGCGAGGCAAAAATTTACACCTTTGACGCTCCGGCGCGGTTTGCCCGCTACATTGTGCCCAAGGGTTCAATCGCCGTGGACGGCATCAGCCTCACGGTGGTCAATCCCCGGCGCAACACATTCGAAGTTTCCTTACTGGCTTACACGCTCAGCCACACCACGCTGGGCAAGAAAGGCGTGGGCGATCGGGTCAACATCGAGGTTGACATGCTGGCGAAGTACATCGAAAGGCTGCTCGGAAAATGAGATTGCGAATCTCACCACCGGAACACGGAACATGGCAACTGCCTCGAAGCAAGGCCGCAAGGACCCGCCTGGCGATTATTCGGGCCGAATACAACAGCGAGATCACCCGGAGCCTGGAAAAGAAGTGCGTGGAGAGCCTGATCGCAGCCGGAATCGCGCCGAAGAATATTAGCGTATACACCGTTCCCGGATGTTTCGAGATTCCGATCCTCGCTCAGAAATTGGCGGCCCATAAACGCTACGACGCGATGATTGCGCTGGGGGCCGTGATTCGCGGGGATACTTACCACTTCGAACTGGTGGTGAACGGATGCGCGCAAGGCATCATGGAAGTTTCGCTGCGCCACAACGTGCCGATTATTTTTGAAGTTTTGGCAACCTACAACCGCCGCGACGCTCTGCGCCGCGCCGGGAACAATGACCTCAATAAGGGAATCGAGGCGGCCCGGTCGGCGCTTTCCTTGCTAGCCACGCTGAGCGAGATTAAGGACTGAAAGGGACCCATGTCGCAATTTGTCAGTGTCGAGGAAGCAATACAGGAAATACGGCGCGGCCGGCTGGTGATCGTGCGCGACAGCCTGGAGCGTGAAAACGAGGCGGATCTGGTCATGGCGGCGGAAAAGCTCACTCCCGCCCACATGAACTTCATGATCAAACACGGCGGAGGGCTCATCTGCGCGGCCCTGACGCGCGAGCGCGCCATGAAGCTGGGGCTCCCGCCAATGGTGACGGCAGATGAAAACTCCACGCCCTTCGGCTGCGATTTCACCGTATCGGTTGACGCGCGCAAAGGAATCACCACTGGGATCTCGGCCGAAGACCGCGCGGTCGCGGTCCGTTTGTTGGCGTCGCCCCGAACTCGGTCTTTCGATCTGATTCGTCCGGGTCACGTTTTCCCCATCCGGGCGCGAGCGGGAGGCGTGCTGGCGAGAGCCGGTCACACCGAGGCGGCGGTTGACTTGGCGCGCCTGGCGGGGCTGAAGCCGGTGGGCGTCATGTGTGAGGTTTTAGATGAGGATGGCAAGGCCGCCCAAACGCGCAGCATTGAAAAACTGGCCCGGCGGTATCACCTGAAGGTCCTGAGCATCGAACAGCTGATCGACTATCGGCGATACCGGGAAAAGCTGGTCGAGCGGGTTGCCAGCGCCCAGTTACCCACCGAATACGGAGCTTTCACCGTACACGTTTACGAGTGCCCTTCCCAAAACCGGGAGCACTTGGCCTTAGTCAAGGGGAAGATCTCTCCCGACCGTCCCGTCCTGGTTCGGGTTCATTCGCAGTGTCTGACCGGGGACACGCTTCACTCCATCCGGTGCGATTGCCGCGATCAGCTTGCGACGGCCATGAAGGAAATCGGCCAGAAAGGTGAGGGCGTGCTTGTGTACCTCAGCCAGGAGGGGCGCGGCATCGGATTGGCCAACAAGATTCGCGCCTACGCCCTTCAAGATAAGGGGTTGGACACTGTGCAGGCGAACGAGCGACTGGGCTTTCCTGCCGACATGCGTGATTACTCGGTGGGAGCCCAGATTCTGGCGGACCTGGGTGTTCACAAGATTAATCTGCTCACCAATAATCCCAAAAAGGTTTCGGGTATCAGACGATACGGACTCCGGATTCTTCGCCGCATCCCTCTGGAAATTCCCCCGACCAAGAGCAATCGCACTTACCTCAAAGTGAAGAAAGACAAGCTTGGACACCTCTTGAGCAAGGTGCAGTGACCTCCTATGCCAACTTCTCGCCGTTCCCCTGAGTTTTACATGCGGGAGGCCTTGTGCTTGGCGCGCCGGAGCCCTGCGTGGCCTTACCCGAATCCCTGGGTCGGCTGCGTGATCGTCCGGGACGGGCGGATCGTAGGGCGAGGGTTTCATCGCGGGATGGGCTCGAACCACGCTGAAGTGGAGGCGCTCGCGGAGGCCGGGCCGCGCGCCCGGGGCGCCACTCTTTACGTCACGCTCGAACCCTGCTGCCACTACGGCCATACTCCGCCTTGCACGGAGGCCATCCTCAAGTCCGGAATCCGCGAAGTCTGCTATGCGTTAAAGGATCCCAACCCTCTGGTCGCCGGCGAAAGCGCCAGGATCCTGCGCGCTCACGGATTGCAAGTGAGCCGGGGTCTTTGCTCGCCGGAGGCGGCTGCCTTGAACGAAGTATATTTGAAGTTTCGAGCTGCCGGCATGCCTTTCGTAACCGTCAAAGTAGCGACCAGCCTGGACGGTAAAATCGCCACACGGACCGGACAATCCAAGTGGATCACGGATGCCCTGGCCCGGCAGTGTGCAAGGCAACTGCGTACACAGCACCAAGCGATCCTAGTCGGGATCAACACGATTCTTGCCGACAATCCTCACCTTGGTCCCCGAACGCCAGGCGCCCCTGAACCCTGGAGGATCGTTCTCGACTCCCACTTGCGGATTCCGCCGGGATCCGAAGTTTTGAAATCGAAGAAATGCATCGTGGCGTGCACAGCGGGAGCCCTATCCCGGAAGAAAGCCCAGTTGGAACGCTGCGGAGTGAACGTGATGGCCTTCAAAGGAAAAAGAGTGCCTTTGAAACCGTTGCTGTCCGCGCTGGCCCGGCAGGGGATTATCAGTCTGATGGTTGAAGGCGGAGGCGAGGTCCTGGGAAGTTTCTTCGACATGCGGCTGGTGGACAGGGTCTACTGGTTCATCTCACCGGTCATTATAGGTTCTTCGCAAAGTCGTGTGGCTGTTGCGGGAACCGGCGCCGCCCGGCTTGCCGAAGCCAGTTGGCTGCGCAGCAGCAGCATCTCCCCAGCAGGGAATTCCTGGCTGGTCCGGGGGAATTTGTCTCCCTGGGCCCTGGACTAAAAGCTCCAGAGCATCGTCTTGTCCTTTGATCCATAGCGCATCGCTGGCCTCGCCTTTTGGTCAGCACTCCTGCTCGGGTGGATTCGCCCACTCCACGCCTTGATTTACAGTTTTCGCATACATTCTCGCATTTCTGGGCAACCATCTGACAATGCGCCAGCCTCATAGTTAATAGAAGTTAGAATTTTAATTGGGAGGTTGATCTTTTATATGAGAAGCGAACTTCACGTAAGGCTCATTTCATCGGTGGGCGTTGTTTTTTTATTCGGGGGAATGGCATTCGCCAAGACCAAGCAAATCGACGTACTCTTCCCCTCAACGGTCGGCAATTCGCTGAAACTACAGCCCGGCAAGTATCGTATTGATGTTGCGCAAAATATGAAGAAGTCGGAGGTCAAATTCTATAATCGAAATGGAAATCTGGTGGGCCAAGTTCCCGCCAAGGTGGTTGACAGGACTCAAAAGAATCACCGAACGCAAATCGATTATGACAAGTTGGCCTCAAACCATGAGGTTCTTACCGAAATCAGCCCGAGGGGCTGGAGAGAAAACTTAGTTTTCAATCACCCGGGCGCAAATCAGAAGACAGCCAGAGAATAGTGAAGAATGGAGTCCCAGAGTCACGGCAAGTGACCCTGGGACTCATTCTTTAGGGCGGGGCGATGCCCAAAGCGCTCAAGGCACTCTCCGCATCTCCGCCCGCGACTATCGAGGCGGGCTCTTTGAACGGGCAAGAGCAAACCTAAGACCGCAGGCGGTTCATGCCGTCAAAGGCGGCGTTTTTATAGCATTCGGCAAGGGTCGGGTAATTGAAGACTGTGTTAACGAAATAATCGATCTGTCCGCCAAAGGCGAGAACGGCCTGGCCGATGTGCACCAGGTCGCTCGCCCCCTCGCCGATAATGTGAACTCCCAGCAAGTCGCGAGTCTCAAGGTGAAAGATCAGCTTCAGCAGGCCCGTGACATCGCCAATGATCTGGCCTCGCGCGGTTTCCTTGTACTGAGCTTTGCCCACTTCATAGGGGACTCCCTGCTGGGACAGTTCTTCTTCGTTGCGCCCCACCATGGAGATCTCAGGAATCGTGTAAATCCCGTAGGGGAACAATTCCCGCACGCTGGCCGCCTCAACGCCAAAAGCGTGGCACGCCGCCAGTCTTCCCTGCTCCATGGAAATCGAGGCCAGGCTGGGAAAGCCGATGACATCGCCGACGGCGTAGATATGCGGCGCCGCGGTCTGGTAATGTTCGTTCACTTTCAGCCGGCCCCGCTCATCGGCGGAAAGGGCCGCCGCCTCGAGCTTGAGCCGGTCGGTCGCGCCCGTGCGGCCGATGCTGTAGAGAGCCTTCTCGGTGACAATCTGCTTGCCGCTTGAAAGGTGAATCGTCACCCCGCCGCCGTGGTCATTATCGTAGGGCTCGATCGCCCGAACTTCCTCATGGAGCCACAAGGTCACCCGATTGTTGCGCATGTGGTAGGCGAGCGTGTCAATGATCTCTGCGTCCACAAAAGGCAGCAGGCGCGGATGCATATCGATCAGCGTAACTCGAACTCCCAGCGCCGCAAAGATGCTGGCGTATTCGCACCCAATCACTCCCGCCCCGACCACCGTGAGCGTCCGCGGCAAGCGGTCGAGCGTCAGGATTTCATCGCTGGTAAAGATTCGCTGGCCGTCGAAGGGAATATGCGGGTCTTTCGTGGCCGTGGAGCCCACCGCAATAACAACTTTCTCCGCCGTGACGTCCCGGTACCCTTGCGTCTCAACATAATTCAGGCGAACGGTGTGGGGATCGACAAAGGAGGCCTCGGCGTTCACCAGCTCCACCCGGTTTCGAATCAACTGGTTCCGGAACACGTCGATTTCGTGGCGGATCACGTGTTCTGTGCGAAAGAGCAAGTCCTCTTTCGTAATGTTCTGCTTGACCGTGTAAGATTCCCCGTAGACTTCGTGCTCATGATAACCCGATAGGTAAAGCACCGCTTCACGCAACGTTTTGCTGGGAATCGTGCCCAGGTTGATGCAGACTCCGCCCACCACTCCTTTGCGCTCAGCAAGCGCAACCTTCTTAGCCAACTTTGCCGCCTGAATCGCCGCGTGATGGCCCGCGGGACCCGAGCCGATGACCAGGATGTCATAGTCGCAGTTCAGTTCTTCACTCCTCGTGGCTCTCCACAAGAGCCAAAGATTGTTCCGCCCGCCTAACCGTCATTTACAACCGTGACCGGGAAGCAGTCACAAAATAATCAGATTGCTCATGCCGCCCGGTCCGCTTGTCGCTGGTGGAAACCGTTATTGCAATCACGCATCACAATTGCAGCCCGGAGGTTCAACGGGAATTCCAGTAGGACAGAATTCTTGCTTTTCTTCAACACTTTTGATACACACAGACCCTCATGGTCAAGGCCAACGATAGCGATTGCCGGTGGAGGGGGATCAGGCTTTTCCTGGCCCTTTCAACCATTCCCATGATTGTCATCACCCTGCTTCGCATTCACACCTGTTGGAGAAACGACGCCTATCTCGACCAAGTCTCCGGAGTTTGGATTGCCCTGGCCAATGACCTTTACCACGGGGTCTTTTACCGGCCGCTTTACGGGCCGCTTGGTTACGGCGGAACCCGGTACTTCCCGCTCGTCTTCGTGCTGCACGCCGGGCTCATGAAGTTGGGCGGCGGTCCCATCCTGACGGGCCACCTTCTTTGCCTCGCCTCGACCCTCGCCTTACTGGCAGGGGTGTATGCGCTCCTGCGAAGTCTGGGCGTTGACAAGCTGCTCGCCGCCTGTTCGTCCCTGTTCGTTCTCTGCTCCGAATCAACTCAGTTGGCGCTGCTCGCGATCCGCGGCGATGTCTTGCCCGCGGCGCTGATCGTCTGGGGGTTTGTAGCGTGTTGCGGACCCACCATCGGCCTCCGCCAATTGATTGTTGCAGCCGCCTTCTTTACTCTCGCTTTTTCCGCGAAGGTCACCGCCGCCTATGGCTTGGGCGCTGCGTTCATCTACTTCTGGTTTCGAGGCCAGCGCCGGCAAGCATGGACTCTGGCAGCCTTCGGGGCCGCCGGCTTCACGATCGTGCTGGCGGCCATGCTCATCGCAAGCCACGGCCGCGTTTATGAAATTCTGAAATCGTGCGCAACGGCGGGAGCGCCATGGACTGAAATCTTTCTTGTTCCTCAGCACTTTGCCATGTTTACGGGCGTGGATGATTTGAGCGGATTTCCCTTTCTAATCTTGGCCGCCGCCGCGCTGGTGGCATGGCCGGGACGCTTCTGGCGGGAGTTGCCGCCGCTTTTTTTCCTGTTCGCCGCAGCCACGATTCTGGTTATTTTCGGCACTCCCGGGGCGGACTACAACCACCTGATCGACCTCCAGGCCGCCGCCGTTGTTCTGCTTGCAGTCTGGATCTCCCGTTCCGATCCGCAGCCGGCCACCTTTGGAATGGCGGCTCTGGGAATCGCCGCTCTGATGGCTGTCTTCCCTGCCGCACGGAATTTACGCCACGGGATCGATACGATTCCACGCCGGGAGGAATTCCAGACCGTACTGCAGACGGTTGGAAACAATCCGAACCCGATCCTTTCGGGAAACTCCTTGATTCCGGTTCTGGCCGGTCAGACCCCTTACGTTCTCGACCCTTTCATGCTCAGAGCTCTCAGGCTTCACAACCCTCATTTTGCCGATCCGTTGTGGGAGATGCTCGAGAAGAAGAATTTCAGCGCCGTGGTCACGATCATGGATCCCAATTCCGAGGAAGGGGAAAGCGTCTATACGCACGGCTTTTATGGCCCCGGTTTCCGCAAGAAGCTGCTTGAAAACTACAAGTTGTACATGGAAATGAAAGACAACTATATCTTCTTGCCCCGGCAGCACTGAGTCTTTCCCCTGGCGCCCGCCCAGCGGAGCATTTCCAGGTGATTCCTTGAAGGGCGTCACGAACAGCGTGCCGGCACGAATTACAATTTCAAGCTTGCCCAGAGCTTGTCGATTTTCGCTTTGGTTTCCTCGTCCATGACCACCTCGTCGGGCCATGGCCGCGCAAAGCCTTCACTGGGCCACTTGCGCGTGGCGTCAATCCCCATCTTGGACCCGAAATTGGGCAACCGAGAGGCGTGTTCAAGCTGGTCCACCGGCCCCAGCACGAACTGGATGTCGCGTTCCGGATCGATGTGGTTCAAAGCTTTCCACGCCACCTCCCGAACGTTGTGGACGTCAACATCGTCATCCACCACAACGATGCACTTGCTGAACATGGCTCCGGGCAATCCCCAAATCGCGTTCATCACCTTGCGCGCGTGGCCGGGGTAACTCTTGCGGATGGAAACAATCAGCAGGTTGTGAAAGACCCCTTCCACGGGCATGTGCATGTCCACCACTTCGGGCATCTGCTTGCGCATTAGCGGCAGAAATAAGCGCTCGACGGCATAACCCATCCAATAATCTTCCATGGGCGGAACGCCCACGATGGTGGAAACATAAATGGGGTCTTTGCGCCGCGTGATGCAAGTCAGATGGAAGGCGGGAAACTTGTCTTCAAGGGAATAGAAGCCGGTATGGTCGCCGAAAGGCCCTTCCACGCGGATGTCATCCAGGTCAACGTAACCTTCCAGCACAATCTCCGCGTGGGCGGGAACCTCCAGGTCCACGGTTTCACACGCGACCAGTTCCACCGGGTCCTTGCGCAGGAAGCCGGCAAAAAGAAACTCATCCAGATCCTCGGGCAGCGGCAGAATTCCCGCGAGCATGGTGATGGGATCGGCGCCGATGGCCACAGCCACCTCCAGCCGGCGTCCCTTCCCTTGGCGCTCAAGCCAACGGAAGTGCTCCGCGCCGCCCTTGTGGATTTGCCAGTGCATCCCTGTGGTTCGTTCGTCATAAACCTGCATGCGATAGCAGCCCACGTTCCGCCGGCCGCTCCGCGGGCTGCGCGTGATGACCATGGGGAAGGTAATAAAGCGCCCGCCATCCTGCGGCCAGCACTTCATGACAGGGAGATGTGCCAAAGAAAAGTCTTCGCGCTCGATGATCTCCTTGACGGGACCCGTCTTCACGGTCTTGGGAAAAAAGGATCCGATCTCGGCCAGCTTGGGCAGCATCTTCATTTTGTCAAGAAGCCCTTCGGGCGGCCGCATTTCAAGCAGGTCTTCGATGCGCCGCGCCACATCTTCCAGGGAAGAGACGTCGAGCGCCATTTCCATTCTCTTCTTGGAACCCAGCGTGTTGATCAAGAGCGGCATGCGATATGCGAGGGAATCTTTTTGGGAGCGTGGCTTCTCAAAGAGCAACGCCGGCCCTCCCTGTTTGGACACTCGGTCCGTGATCTCGGTGATTTCAAGGTCCACGTCGACTTCGGCGCTGATCCGCTTCAGTTCCCGCTCCCGTTCCAATCGCTTGATGAATTCTCGAAGGTCTTTATACGCCACGGTTCTCCTCGCCTCGCTTGCAGCGCCGGGCTAGATGCCCGGCATGCCGCCCTGAAGGGCGGCGCTGCGAACAAAGATGTTTTCCGAATGCAACCCTTGGAAGAATTACAGATCGCGCCCGGCAAATCAAGCTGCGAGCCCGCTGGGTAGTGGGTCGATTTGGCCGGGTAGCGGCAAGTTTACCTCGCCATGTGGCGGCATAAAGCCGCCTCTACGTCAAAATGACCCACTACCGCCCGCTGAATGACGTATTGACAATTTTACCCTTAAGAACTGATACTTGGTTTGCTTAGTTGATGGAAAGAGCAAAGGACGCACAGAAAATCAGGACATTTGACCCCTTGCCGCTGCGGGAACGCTTCTCCTCCCGGGATTTTTCCATGAAAAGTTACGGGCAAGCCTCTTTGCCGCGAGGGCGCACTGTCACGCTCCGCGTGGTTTTGGGATGCCTGTTAACGGTCGTGGCATTCAGCCTCGCTGCCCAGAGCGCTCAAAAGCATCGCACCAGGCAGCATCATACTGCCAAGAAAACCGCTCCCAAGGCAAGAGTGTCCACCACGCCGGTGCCGCCCGTTCAGGTGTGCGTGGTGGTACGCGGACGGGGAGGCCGGGCGGTCGGAAACTTGCGGAAGAGCGACTTCCGCCTGTTCGACGACAACAGGATCCAGCACATCGCGGACTTCGGGTCCAATCTGGTTCCCGTGTCCGCTGATCCCATGGTTCCGGGAACGGTCCGTTACACGGCTCTTTACTTCGATGACCTTCACTACACTTTTACGGACACCATTCGCGCTACGGACAGCGCCTATGCGACCTTCGGGCCAAGGCTCAATCCGCGAAATCAGTTCGGCATCTTCACGGCCTCCGGCAAAATCACGCTGAACTTTACCGGCGACCGGGAGAAATTTCACAAAGCGTTGCTGGCCATTCGACCCCATCTTCCTTCCCCGACCATGGCCAAGGCCTGCCCCAAAATTTCCGACTATCAAGCCTACCTGCTTTTTTACCTTCACGACCCCTTGGCGCTGAAAGTCGCCTTCTATGACATGCAGCATTGCGGGGGGCCCGACGGCGCCACGGATCCGGTTTCGCCCCGGCCGACTCTGGTTGAAATGAAGCGCATGAAAACCCGCGTCGACGAACAGGCCGGAAAGGTCATCGCGGAAGATGAAACGCGTTCCACTCAAACGCTTGCCGGGATCGAGCAACTCATCGGCGAGGTGGCCAAGCTTCCGGACCCGCGCACGATCATGGTGGCTTCTCCCGGATTTCTGACCGGCACGCTCGGCCGGCGCGTCGATGAATTGTCCCGGCGCGCCACGCAACTCCACGTCATCGTAAATACCTTAAACACCGCCGGCTACGTCCGGCAGATTCCGCTCCCCGCGTCGCTGGGCCGCGGCCGGCAGGCCGAGGAGGCGGAGGGGATCATCGACGCCAAGAATGAAATGCGGGCAGACCGCGCGGGCGCGATTTCCGACCCCTTGGCGGATTTGGCCACCATGACCGGCGGCAATTTCGTCACCAATGTCGACGACCTGGATATGGGATTCAAGATGGCCGCGCCCCTGCCCGAAGCCTACTACGTTCTTGGTTACTTCCCGAACAACCTGCGGCCCAACGGCCGCTTCCACTCCGTGCATGTAACGCTGGTCAGGCAATACCGCATGGAGGTCCAAGCCCCCGCGGGATATTTCGCTCCGGGGACGCCGCCCGAGATCGCGGCTTCCTCGCTCCGCGACCGGCACGCGCGGCGCCGTCCTCGCCGCCGAAAATGACGGCCGGCATGTCACGTCTCACTTCTTCTGAAGCTGCGGCCTTTCGAGCCGCGCTGCTCCGCTGGTTCGGCCGGCACGCTCGCCGGCTGCCCTGGCGAGGATCGAAGTCTGCCTACGAAGTATGGGTCTCCGAGATCATGCTGCAACAGACCCAGATCGCCGCCGCCATTCCTTTTTACCAGCGATTCATGGCAGAGTTTCCCGCCGTGGAGCGCCTTGCCGCGGCGCCCCTCGAGCGTGTGATGGAACTGTGGTCGGGACTCGGTTATTACCGCCGGGCCCGGCATCTGCACCTTGCGGCACGCAAGCTGGTGGAAGAATATGGCGGCCGCTTTCCAAAAGATTTTGCCCAGGCGCGACGCCTGCCGGGCGTGGGTGACTACACTGCACGCGCCGTGCTGAGCATCGCTTATGGCCAGCCTTACGCCGTGCTTGACGGCAACGTGGCGCGCGTGATGGCCAGGATTCTGGCGCAGCGCGGCAGCCTCGCTCAGCCAAACTTTCGCCGGACGGTCGAGAAAACTCTCGATCTGCTTCTTTCCCGCCGCAGCCCCGGCAACTTCAATCAGGCGCTGATGGAACTGGGGCAAACCATTTGCCTGCCGCGCTCGCCGCACTGTCCTGCATGCGCGTTGCGGCGTTGGTGCCGAGCTTTCCTCCAGGGCAAACCCGAGGCCTATCCCGAAGCGCGGCCCCGCCGCCAGGCGGAAGAATGGCACCTGGCAGCGGCCGTCCTGCGCCGGAATCACCACATTTTATTGTTCCGGGGCCTTGATGACGGTCTGCTCGATGACCTCTGGAATTTCCCTTCGGCGCTGGGCCAGTCGAGCGGAAAGGCGTTGGCGCGCCTGAAGGAAAAACTCCGTTCCACGCTTGGCGCCACAATCTCCTTGAAAGACCAAAGGCGCCAACTTCGCCACAGCATTACCTACCGGTCCATCCGCGTCCAGATTTACACGGGTAAATGGTCTGGAAAACCGCGCGGGAACAATATCCGCTGGTTTCCGGCAGCAGGCATCGAGCAAGCCGCCGTGTCGCAGTTGGCCCGCAAGATCGCGCGGGAGATTGCCTAATCTTTGGCGGCGATCTCCCCCGAACAGCGCAAAGCGAAAAGCAGATTCCTCGCGGAGTTTACCCTGAGCCCCTTCGCTTCACTCAGGGCCGTTCGCTAGCGGAGGGCGAACGGGCTCGGAATGACTGTTTGAGGAGGCCGGTCGCCGACGGCACGTCGCCGCTACAATAGGCGTGCCGAAGGGACTTTCTTGCCGGGCGTAAAATGGAAGATGGTAGCCACGGACAGTGCCTTTCTGTCCGTGGGCCTTTCAATACGGCACCAACCCACTAAAGCTGTAGCGGCGATCTATGATCGCCGGCCGTTTGGAAAAATCAAAAACCGGCGGCCATAGGCCGCCGCTACAATAGGCGCGGGCTCATTGCTTGATGATGGCGCCATCGTACCGCCGGATTTCTCCCCAGCCGCCGTTCAGGTGATCGGGGCCGCCGCGGAAAGGGTGCTTCGAGGCGAGCTGCTCATCCACTTCAATGCCCCACCCCGGCGCATCGCTGGCATACAAATAACCGTCTTTATAAGTTGCGCAGCCCTTGAAAATCTCGGCCTCGAGCCCTTGGATGATGCCGCCCTCCTGGATGCCGAAGTTGGTGCTGGCAAGATCCAGATGCAATTGCGCCGTGTGGCCGACAGGCGAGACGTCCGGGGGGCCGTGCCACGCGGTCTTAACGCCATACTGCTCCGCGAGGATGGCGATCTTGCGCGCTGGCGTCAGGCCTCCGGCTTGCGACAAGTGAACGCGGATGTAATCGATCAGGCGCTCCTCAATCAGCGGCTGCCACTCGTGCGGGCTATTAAAGAGTTCTCCCATGGCCAAGGAGGTTGCGCACTGCTGCCGAATCTGCCGGAAGTAGTCGATGTCTTCGGGCGAGAGCGCGTCTTCCAGATAGAACAACCGATAAGGCTCGAGTTCTTTGGCAAATTGCACGGCCTGGCGCGGGCTCACGCGCTCGTGCACGTCATGGATCAGCCCGATCTCTTCGCCGAGTTGTTTGCGGCACTCTTCCAGCATTTGGCGCGTGCGGCGCATGTAAGGGCCCGGCTCGAACACGGGCCCCGAGTGCAACCCTTTCAATGGCGGGCCGCTACTCGGGCCGTATCCGGACATGCCGGGCACCCCCACCATGACTTTGACACATTTGAATCCCTTCTCCATGGAGGCGCGGACGCGCTCGACGGCCTGGGAGGCCTCGACGGCGCCTACGGTGTCATAAGTGAGGGCAGCTTCCCGCGCCTTGCCGCCCAGCAACTGGTACACCGGCATGTTAGCCTGGCGGCCCTTGATGTCCCAAAGCGCCTGGTCCACGCCGCTGATGGCGTTGTTGAGCACCGGGCCGTTGCGCCAGTAGGAACTGTTGTAGCAGGCCTGCCAGGTGTCCTCGATGCGGTCCGCCGGCTTGCCGAGCAGGAGCGGCTTGAGATATTTTTCCACCGCGGGCACCACCAGATCGGCGCGCTGGGTAAAGGTGGCGCAACCGTAACCGTAAAGGCCATCCTGATCGGTAAGAACCTTCACCACCACCAGGCGCACGGCGCCGGGCTGGGTGGCGATTACCTGGATGTCTTTGATGATGGGAGACGGCAAGCCACTGATCGCGCGCGCCTCTTGCTCCCTGGCCGCGAGCGGCTCCGCCGACAAGGCCGCGCCGGCAACTCCCGCCACGGCAAGGTGAAAACATTCTCTTCTGTCCATTGGAGGCTCCTTTGATGTTGGTCTGTGCCTGCTCCCTCGAGGCCAAGAGCAGGCCGCGCAGAAGGGGAAACGTTCAGTGCATTCCTCTTTTCATGAACCTCTGCATGGCCCCCTATTAAAGACCAGAAATCCTGAAACCGCAATCGTTCGCAATGTTACTCGCCGCACGGGTTGAGAACAACCGTAACCTGCTTAACGATTGAAGTTTCCTGGGAAGTACCCGGCGGGTCAATTGAATCCCAAACCAGAAAACGTAACACCTTCGGGTTCAGCAGATACTCTTCGGCGCCACATTACTGGTCCGCGGAGCGGATATTCTTCCCGTGCAACCGCAGACATGTGATGTTGAATATTGATTTAATATCCATCACTTGCTAGAATTCGCTATGCGTTCGGGGGTGATCGATGATCCCCAACGAGTTGAACTCATTCTTTCTGGCAGCATCGAGCGCCGCTTCAACATCATGAAGAACCACGGCGAGACCTCTTGTTGCAGCTACGAGCCGGCGCTTTCGCTCAAGGAGGGAAAATCCTAAAGACCTCCAGCGTTTAGCACATTTTCCACAACCAGTGAGGCAAGTTCCTATGAACGGATCTGGAAGTTTCCACGCCTGTGCGGTGTGCAACCGCCAAGTCTCGAGAGATTTTTCGCACGGATGCGTTAAAAATACAGTCGCAAACGCCGCCTCCAAAATACCCACGCCGCTCGCCAGCGCGGCCGAAGGAAACTTCGTCGCGTCGCTCTTTGCATTCCCCCGCACCCATAACACAGCACCCGCGAAGAGCGGATTCAGAACCTTCATAGCCGCAAAGATTCCCATTGTGCTGAACCCGGTTGATGACCTCGATATCAAGACGCCGAGTGTAATTCCAAATCCCGATACAATTGCGGAAGCAAGTGCCTTCGCAATGGTTCTTAATCCCGAATACGACGCGAAGTCAGGAGGCTCCTTGAATGCAGGGTCCAAGTCCAGAACTGGCCGATCACACGCCGGCACCTTAAACTTCTTCCTACCGTCTTGATCCGCCACACGTGAGAACCGGTCCGGTTCTGAAAGTAATCATGAACAATAGGTATCAATAATCCTAGCGATGTTGTATCCACTATACGAGGCACTTGAATGCAAAATCGATCGATTTTGAAGACGTTAGGTTTCTTCGTACTAATATTTCTCGTCGCTCTCGCGGTTGGCCGCGCCCAGTCAACCACCACCGGAGCGGTCACGGGGCGAGTGATCGACCCTTCCGCCGCCGTGATCCCTAATGCCTCCGTTACCCTAACAAACGCGGGAACCGGCGCCACAAGAGCCATCGTAACTGGGGGAAATGGTACTTATCATTTTGCTTTCCTGGAACCCGGCAATTATATGGTGAGTGCAGGAGCCTCGGGGTTTCGCACAACCTCGCGGCCGGTAACGATTGCGGTGGGGCAGATCAAGACCGCGGACATCGAGCTCCAAGTCGGAGCAGCCACGCAGACCGTGACGGTAACTTCCGAAGTGCCACTGGTGCAGACGAACAATGCAAACATTTCCACCACGATCGATCAGCTCGAGATCTCGCAGATCCCCAATCCGGGCAACGATCTGACTTTCATCGCCCAGATGGCACCCGGGACCGTGGCCAATACCGGGGCTGGATACGGCAATCTCTCGCTGTACGGGTTGCCGGCCACATCCAATATGTTCACCGTCAATGGGATGAACGACATGGATCCCCTGTTCAACACCAACAACTCCGGGCCCACCAACTTGCTGCTGGGCCTGAACGATATTAAGGAAGCGACGGTGGTCACCAACGGCTATTCGGGAGAGTATGGCGGCCTGGCCGGCGCGAACATCAATTACGTCACCAAGTCTGGAGCCAACGCCTTCCACGGAAACGCCAACTACTACTGGAACGGCCGGGCGCTTGACGCCAACAGTTTCTTTAACAACGCCACGGACACCCCGCGCCCCTTTGTCAATGCCAACCAGTGGTCGGCCTCCTTGGGCGGCCCGATTATGAAGGACAAGGCTTTCTTCTTTGTGGATCAGGAAGGAATACGGCTGCTGATTCCCACCAGCACGCAAGCACGGATACCAACCCAAGCCTTCGAGCAGGCGACCCTGGATAACCTTTCAAACCTCGGGCTGAGCGCCTCCGTTCCCTTCTATCAGAACATGTTTGACCTTTACAACCATGCTCCCGGGGCCAGCCGGGCCCAACCTTTGCTTGACTGCGGCAGCGTCGGAATTACGGCTCTTCCTGCAAGCAGCACCTGTGTGAGCGCGTTTCGCTCCACCGTCGGCCAACTTACGGACCAGTGGATTCTGACCTCGCGCCTGGACTTCAACCTCAGTTCCAAAGACACCCTATTCATCCACGGAGAAGTCGACCGGGGGTTCCAGGCGGCATTCACCGATCCCATTAATCCGGTCTTCAACATGGTGAGTAACCAGCCTGAAGAGCAGGGGCAGATCGGGTGGACTCACGTGCTGGGCACCAACAAAGTGAACTCTTTCCGGGGTACCCTGCAGTATTATTCCGCCCTCTTCAATGCCCCCGACCTAAACAAGGCCTTGCAAGCGTTTCCGACCACCATGTATTTCTACGACGGGTCTCTGACCACTCTGGGAGGCCAGGACTATTATGTTCCTCAGGGCCGGAACGTCACCCAATATCAGTTTGTGGACGACTTTTCATGGATCCACGGGAACCACAATCTGAAGTTTGGAATCAATTATGCCCGAAGCGACATAAGTCTCTACGATTTTGGAATTTTATCGAGCGGCTTTCTGGGGGTCTTCAGCCTGAATGATTTTTATAACGGCGGTTCGACAGGTGACCTTCTGGACAAGGTATTCCCCACCGCGCAGGTTCAGCCTTTTGCCGATTATCGCCTGGGGTTCTACGCCCAGGACGAATGGAGAGTCGCGCACAACCTTAAGTTGACCCTGGCATTGAGGGCTGACCATGCGTCCAATCCGGTTTGCCAGCACAACTGCTTCGCCCGCACCGTTCAGCCTTTTATCAGCCTTAATCACGATGCTTCCCTTCCTTACAACCAGGCCATCCAGGTCGGGCAGCATCAGGAATTCACAGGGATGACCAATCTGGCCTGGCAGCCGCGCCTCGGGATGGCTTGGCAGCCCTTTGGCGCTCAGCACAACTTTGTGGTGCGCGGCGGAATTGGCTTGTTCTACGACGGCATCCCCGGCTTGACGGTAGAAAGCATCGCAGGAAATCCTCCCTATCAAAATGAGTTCATCCCATTTTTCGATAACATTGCACCGGCCGAATCATCGAACATTTTTGCGGACGCCGCAAATTCCAACAACGCCTTTATCAATGCGTTTGCAAACGGAGGAACGCTGGCGAGCATCAGCGATTCTCTGGCGTCTCTGGGCCAATACTTTTCGCCTCCCAATCTCGCTAGCTCCGCACAAACCATCCGCCTGCCCCAGTACCAGGAATGGAACCTGGAAATCCAGAAGGGCTTCGGGCAAAACACGATCCTGAGTCTGGATTATGTGGGGAACCACGGCATCCACGAAATGATTCCTAATCGGTCCATCAACGGATACTGGCCAGGGTTCGCGGGGATGCCTGCGGCCGCCCCCGACCCAAGGTTCGGGATCGTCAACTATCTTGTGAGCGCCGGCGTCTCCAGCTACAACGGCATGACGCTCAGTTTCCGGCACAACTTTTCCCACGGCCTGGTCACCGCGAACTATACGTACGGCCATGCGCTGGATATCATCTCGAACGGCGGGAGCACACTGGCATTCATTTACGACACCAACGAGAGCATCCTCTATCCTCAGAACCCCTACAACATTAGGGACAACTACGGCAATGCCGATTATGACAATCGTCATAATCTAAATATAGGCTACGTATATAACCTTCCAATCAAAAGCCTGCTTTTCGGCCATGGCTGGAACACGCTGGTGAATGGCTGGCAGATTTCCGGGACGCTCTTCACGCACTCCGGATTTCCATACACCGTGGAAGATGGCAATGCGGAAAGTTATCTGGCAGGGCAGGGCTTTGGCGGGCCCCTTTACGCAACTTACCTGAACTCGGCAGCCTCGGCGGTTGCCTGCAACAGCCCGGACCATCCTTGCTTGACCACTGCGCAGTTCGCGCCTTCCACCACCAACCCGGCCCACTTTGGCATCCAGGGCAGGAACAAGTTCCGGGGACCAGGGTATTTCAACACCGATCTTGGAATTATGAAGACCACTTCCTTGCCGCATTGGGAGTCCGCGAAGCTCTCCCTGGGTTTCCAATTTTTCAACGTGCTGAACCACCCGAATTTCGACCAGCCCATTGCCAACCTGGCCGATAGCCAGTTCGGGCAAATTCTCAACACCGTCAGCCCTCCGACCAGCATCTTCGGGTCAGGCCTGGGCGCCGATGCTTCACCCCGGCTCATTCAGGTACGAGCTTCACTCACCTTCTAAAATGCGGGTCTCGAGGAGTGGTGTGCCGTTCACAAAATACCGTGAGGCACACCACTTCCCTTTGCCCTCCAGATGCACGGCCGTGGCAGCCAGAAGAGAGAATCCCACGGCCCGCCGGACGGCTTGCCGGTTCGAGCAGGACACGGGACTCCATGCAGAAAACTTACCGCAGTTTCTTTAATAGAAGAGGTATTTCCGCCAGCGCTGGTCCGCGCGCCCCAGCATGCGCATAATGTGGCGGCTGGTATGAAGGGTAAAGGGCCGGGGTTGCTGGCGCAGTTTCAAGCCCGCTTCTTCCGGCAGGCGATCCCCTTTGAGACTGTTGCAGGAATGGCAGCAGGCCACCAGGTTGTCCCAATCCGTGTGGCCGCCCTTCGACCGCGGGATGATGTGGTCCAGAGTCAATTCGCCGGCGGGCACGGTCCGCCCGCAAAACTGGCAGGTGTTGCGGTCTCGCATGAGGATGTTCTTGCGGGACAGGGCGCGGGTTTGGTGGGGAATCCGCCGAAACTCGGTGAGCCTGATCACGGACGGAATGCGAAATGCCACCCGGGTGGAATGGATGAAGCTGCCGTTTTCTTCCTCGGTGGTGGCGTTCCCCTTAAGGACCAGCACGAGCGCCCGCCGCGCCGCCGTTACGTTAATGGGCTCATAGGTGGCATTGAGCACCAGAACCGGCGCCTGCAACAGGCGTTCACCATTCTCCGCCATAGCCTTCCCTTTCAGGGAGCCGTTTCCCCCGTCATGAACCAATTATGTCCAGTCCCCGCCCGATTCGTCAACATTCACTACTTCTCGCTGATCTGCCGTATCCGGGAATTGGGGCGTTGACCGCGCGAGCGCCAGCGCAAATACCGTTTTGGCTCCTCCCTGTTTAAGCGCCTGGGCACAGGCTGAAAGCGTGGCGCCCGTCGTCATGACGTCGTCGATGAGGACCACCTGGCGGCCCTCGAGGCGCTCCGGCTTTATCGCCCTGAAAGCCCCTTGGACGTTTTTCCGGCGCGCGTGGGCCTTCAGGCCGGTTTGGGGGAGCGTCTGCCGGGTGCGCACCAGCACCTTGGTGGCAACCCTCAGAGCCTTCCTGCCGTGGCCCTTCGGCAAGTGGTGTGCCAATCCCTCCGCGAGGGCTCGGGCCTGGTTAAAGCCGCGCTCTCGTTCCCGAGCGTGGAAGAGCGGGACGGGCACCAGCAGCACGGGTTGCGCTTCCCGAAAAACCTCCAGCCTTTCCCAAGTCTGCGCCAGATAACCACCCAGCCTTCGGCCCAGCCGCTCTCGCCGTTGAAATTTCAGTTGCAGGATAAGGGCTCGCAAATTTTCCCGGTAAAGCCCAAAGGTGCGCGCGACATCGAAATCCGGATCGGCAATCCGGCACTGGCCGCAGAGGACGGAATCCGATTCCTCCAGCAGGCGGGAAGCCATCGGGAGCCCGCATCGCCCGCAACAAATCCCTTCCCAGGGTTCCACGCCCGACCAACACCGGCGGCAAACCCCCAGCCCCGTAACGCGAACAACTTCACCGCCGCAAATCGAACATTGGGTCGGGAACAAGACAGAAAATAAGCTATCGGCTATCTCTTGAAGAGGAGAGCGGGGATCGGGCAAGGATGGGTGGGTCGAAGTGAAAGCAAACCTCGCTTTCTGCTGCCGGGAGTTCGCTAGTACTTAGTGCCGCCAGTTCGCGTTATGTTTGCGCCAGCTAAGCCGCTTGTTTGCCGATGGTTGAAATAACGGCCACTTTTGTCACGAAGTACTAGAGCAGTCCCTTTTCCTGCTTTTCCTGGCATTCAATGCAATGGCGGGCCCAGGGCACAGCCTCCAAACGCTTGACTTGGACGTATTCCTGGCATTCAACGCAAAGACCGTACGAACCATTCTCCATGCGCCCAAGGGCCTCCTCGATCAGGTGCAGGATCCGGTGGTTGTCATGACTTTGATGGAAAAGAAACTCCTTGGTATAGGAGTTCGCCGCTTTGTCAGCGGGGTCCTGAGTAGCTTCCCCATCCGCCTCGCGACCGTCTTGTTCGGATTTTGCGACCGTGCGTCGAAGCTCTTCCTGCTTTTCCAATAAGCGCTTCCTGTAGGTCTGAATCTTTCTCTTATCCATGGCCCTCTTGCACTAAAAGTCTGTTAAGTTTTTAAACGTTTGATTCTATCGTTCACGCCGTCCATGTGTCAATCCAAACCTCAGCAAGGTGGTGTCCAATTTGCCTGAGCCGGTCGCGTAAATAACTTGCTTTTGGAGACAAAATATAACCCACAACACACTGAAAGTGTATCATGGGCTACCCGGCCTTATGCGGGTGCCGTTGTACGTTCAACAGACAACGAGGAGCAAAGAACACCAGCTAAACCAGTACAACATGACTATTGGTATTAGTTTACTTTGCGAGTCTGGCAACACACTTCTATTGGGAGCAGATGCACGTGCGTCGTATGCTGGTACGCAACCGCTCCCCCGCCCGCATGATGATATGTGCAAGATATTTACTCTTCCTTTGGGGTTTCAAGCCGTTATCGCCGGATACTTTGATGCCTGCGAAGCCGTGATAGCCTCTCTTACAGAAGCATTTAGGCGCGTTAAACAAGAATTACAAGGAAAAGAAGTGGGGCTAGATCATCTTCGTTTTGCTGTTACAGAAGCAGAAGCGCACGAATGGCAGATTATTCTTGATAGGGAATTTCAAAAACATCTTGGTATACGGCATCGGGATTGGACAACAGGCCCGCTAGATACGCGCCTAGTTCGAGCGGGTAAGCGGATAGTACAGCAAACAAATTTTCCCGTACACCTCATCATTACCGGTTTTACCAGCTATGAGCCAATCATTTTCACTGTATCGGGACTCGATACTATCAGTTTCCCGCAAAAATTTGCTGTTATTGGCAGCGGTTTTACATTGGCAACAAACGCCTTAAATCAACGCCAGCAGTATGAGCACATGACCTTTCAAAGAAGTGTCTTTCACTTGATCGAGGCACTAGAAGCGGCAAGGCAAGAACCGCAAGGAACGGTTGGACCGCCAAGGGACATTGTTGTAATCGAGAGAGGGGCCTATAGGTCGCTACCTGTCCAAGACCCCGTCGTGCGCCAATTGCTATCACAGTATCAAGGCAAAGACAGCAAAGACCTCGATAACGATAATGCCATTCGGCAAAAGCTACAAAGTATTTTGTACGCCAATCCGCTTGATGAAAGCAATCGGGGGCCGTCGCCGGGCGGGGTTATACCTTCTTCTTAGCCCATCGCGCTAACACCGCTTTCCGCGCTGACTGACTGCGTTGCTCTGGCGTCATAGCTGCGGCCCTGGCAGGACCGCCCTTCTTACCACCCTTGCTTCCGAGCTTGGCAAGGTAAGCTCGAAGTTCTGGAGGCATCTTGTTCATGGCCCAAACCTACCTGAGCCGCTCACGAAAGTCAAGGAAAACTAGAGTGGGTGCTTCTTGAGATACAAAAACATGCCGTATGCGAGCATTACGGCGAGCATAAAGCCGTACTTACCTTTTTCTGAAGCCAGCCACAAAATGAACGTTGCGCTCGCCAATAAGCCCACAAGTGCAAATAGCGATTTTGAAGAGTTGTCCGCCATAGGTTTTTAGGGTTTCCGGTGTGCCTGTGCCAAGGCGTCGCTTCGGCGCGGTGTGTATGGCATTTCCCCGCCTACTGGCAACGGCGATAGCCCGAGCAACAGGCACGCCGGAAATATAGCACAACCCTACGCTTAACTAGTGTCAAAACTGCCTGCAATGCAGTGCAGGCCTAAAAGTTTATGGGGTGAGTAGGTCTGAGGGCTGGTGTCAATCCAGACACCAGCCCCTTAACGCCGGGCTGGTTTCTGTTAACGAGTTGCCAGTCCGACGGCAACGATTGCCAGAAGGTCAAAACCGCCTTACGACGACTCCGTTTCGGACGCAGCGCAGAATCCCTGCTTTGCGTCAGGATGCATAGTCTCTATAGGCAAAGTACACCTATGGCAAGATGGCTGTTGCCGTACCGTTGCGCGGCTGATCCTGCCGCCATCCGCACTTCTGGCCCCAGGTGCATCAAAAGTGTTTTCAATGCACACCTCCTCCCGGAGTGCCGGGTCGCCAGAATTGTAACTCACCCCACCAGTTCTGATACCGATTAAGTCACCGGCAGTGATGTCCGATCTGCCATGAGTAGCTTACGCAAATAGTTAACCTGTAGGGCAACCAAATCCAAAAAGAGAGGTATGCAATGACCAAAACGCAGTGCTATAGTTCTTGGCCGGAGGGTCTATACCGCATGAGCCAAGAAGATCAAGACAAGCAGTTTATCAGCGACCTACAAAAATATACCGAGTTGCAAGCTAGCTTGGCGTCTGTCCAAGCAACGCTCACCGACATCGGAAGAAATCTGAAAGGAACAGGTGAGAGCGTGGAACGCGACCCTTATAACTGCTCAACCGAGTGGGGTATATTTAAGAGCCAAACAAGCCAAATTGAGGGGCTCGTAAAGCAGTTCAAAGAGGAATCGAACGAAAGCCAAAGGCTTGCAGAGTCATTAAGAAAAAGACGGTTTACCTTCCCGCCCAATAAGTAACCAACTCACGCAATTCCACCACCAAAGCCTGTGCAAGTACGTGACCGGCTCAGGCAAATTAGGACACCACCCTCAGCAAGGTAGTGGGTCAATTTGGCTGGGTAGCGGCGAGTTTACCTCGCCATGTGGCGGCATAAAGCCGCCTCTAGGTCAAAATGACCCACTACCCTCAGCGACTTAGCCTACACGCGCTGGATCGACCGCGCTTGCAAAGCAATCCTCCAGGCTTAAGCGGCCAGGAAGAGCGTTTTCACAACGAAGAGGAACGCCAAGCCTGCCGTCCCGGCTGCGCTGTCGGAGTAAATTCGAAGTAAAGAGCGAATCGGCCTTCGCAGACCGAATGCAGGGAAAAACAGGTAAGCGCGAGCAAGCCTGTAAGCCGAATTTTGTACCCCGGAGGTCCGGGGTGGCGATCATTCATCTAGCCCCGTCATTGCTGGCGGGGTCAAGCGACCTACCCGAGAGTTGCCAGCCCGTAGCGGCGGCCCGTGACCGCCGTGCGCGGCCCGCGGGAACCCCGGCGATCACCGATCGCCGCTACAGACCTTGCGGAGCGGGTCACTCCTCCTCTCCTATTTGGTCTTGCTCCGTGTGGGGTTTGCCCTGCCCCCCATATCGCTATGGAGGCGGTGCGCTCTTACATTAAGCCGCCTGCGCGGCCGCACCTTTTCACCCTTACCGCGTCCCCATTCTGGAATTCCAGAGGAGACGCCGGCGGTATCTTTTCTGTGGCACTTTCCGTACCGGAGGCGTACGCTCGCTTGCGCGAAATCCCCCTCCGGCCCTCGCTGTTAGCGAGCACACTACCCTGTGGAGTTCGGACTTTCCTCTCCTCCGCTCCCGCTTGCCTGCCCCGTGCCCGTGAAGGCCGGAAACAGGCGCCTGAGCGGAGCAGCGATCACCCGGCTTACTCGCGCTGCCAGATTTTATGATAGGCTTTGGAAGACGGCGGGGTCAAGCGGCCCGGCGTCTGCCTATGATGCGACGTCTCCTTTTGCTCGTTTCTTTGTTTACCTTTCTGGGGGCCCAGGGTTTCTCCGGCCCCAGCTCCGCCAGGGGGTTCGACCAACAGGCAAACCCGCCCTCGCCTTCTACATCCCTCGAGTCGCCGGCGGCCAACCCGCAATCGGTCCTTGCGCAAGCCGATTCGATTTTCGAACAGATGAGCCGCATTACCGGGTTGCCCATCAAGTCACCACTCAAGAAGCGGATCGTGAGCCGTCCCGAAATCCGGAAATTCTTGATTGGCAACTTGCACGCCGAGTACACTCCCCAGGAAATCCACGTGCAAGAAGCCACCCTGCGGGCCTTCGGCCTGGTCTCGCGGAACTTTGACCTGGAAAAATTCCTCATCGGCTTTTATACGGAGCAAGCCGCCGGATTTTACGATCCGCGCACCAAAACCATGTACCTGGCCGACTGGGTTCCAGCCGACACCCAGCAGATGGTGCTGGCCCACGAATTGACTCACGCCCTGCAAGATCAAAATTTCAATCTCCTGCGCTACATGCACGCCGTGAAATCCGATGATGACGCAGAGGCCGCTCGCCAAGCCGTGGTGGAGGGCTATGCGACCGCGGCCATGTTTCAACGCATGCTCGGATCGACCAACCTGGCGGTGCTTCCCTCTTTCGATACCCTGATCGGGCCTCTGATCCATCAGCAGATGGCAGAGTTTCCGGTCTTCTCAAACGCCCCTCTCTTTTTCCGCCTGGAGGCGCTTTTCCCCTATATTCAAGGCGCAACTTTTATTGAAAAGGGGCTCAAAAAGGCAGGAGGGTGGAAGGAACTGAACACCCTTTTCACTTCGCCGCCCACATCCACCAAAGCCATCTATCAGCCGGATGTCTATTTCGGTCACATGCCGCTTCCCAAGGTCCAGCTTCCGGCGCGGACCCCGCTCGACTCCGTTCCGGGACTGGCGAAGCTCGATGAAAACAGCCTGGGCGAGCTTGGTTTCAATGCGCTGCTGGGGCAGTTTCTCTCCGAAGAGAGAGCCAAGTCGGTCAGCGCCGATTGGCTTGCCGACCGCTACATGCTTTACGAAGATGGCGCCAAGCACAGCTACGCCCTGGTTGCCCGAGCGCGCTGGGCGAATCCGGAAGCGGCGCTGACGTTCTTCCGCGATTACCACGCCGTCCTGGTGCAGAAATACGCCGAGCTTTCGCCGGACGCCCGTTCCACGCCGCAGTGCTTTATCGGCCACACTTCGAGCGGCGAGGTCATTCTTTCGCGGGCGGGCGACGAAGTCCGCTGGGCGGAGGGCGTCCCTGCCAACAAAGTTCAAGCCATGATGAAGTGGCTGAATTCCCTTTGATCCCCAGGCTGGTTTCTCCAAAGGCGATCCGGTTGCCGTCTTGCTATGGTTTGCCGGGAACCGCTTCTGTGCCAGCGTCTTTCACAGCAGGCAGCGCAGGGCTCGCAACGGGCGGCTTTTCGTCTCTGTAGCGGCGATGTGCCATCGCCGGATTTGCCGCCCTTCCAGTTCTTGCGGTTTGCGGGATCGCGCCCCTCATGCTCTGTAGCGGCGTCTATGACCGCCGGCCTTTGCCGTTCTGCAATCTCAAATCTGCAATCTTCAATCGCCGCGAGCCGGCAGCCTCGGCATGCTCTCTATGCCGCGCGCCCTTCGCTCCAGAACGTATGCGGATTGCCGAAAACGGGCGGACACCGTCCGCCCCTACGATCCGAGCGGCGCTTTGTCGCCGGTTGGTTTGTAGGGGCAATTCACGAATTGCCCTTTTGGAGTTCGTCGCCACATCCCCCGCCCCGCTTCGCGTTTATTCCTGTAGCGGCGCTCTGCGAGCGCCGGTTCGTGCTTAGATAAAAACCGGCGGTCATAGAGCGCCGCTACAGTGGGTTGGCTCGCTTGGCGCATTCCCAACCGCGGGCCGTTTGCATTGGCAGACAACCCCACGGTGCCAACAACTGTATTCTGTTTCAGGAGAATTGCGTTCCGCTTGGTACGTTCTCTTCTTGCCCGGCTCATTCCTTCGTGATAACTTTCAACGCTTGTAAAGCAAGTAATCAGTCGCCTCGATTCCATGCCACTCCGAGGCACATTTCTATGCAAGCTAACTCAACCGGCGACGGCGGCATTCAATGCATGATCAGCCTGAAGCTTTTTCCCGTGTCCTGATAGATCAAGCCCTCCGAGAGAGTGATTGGGACCTCCTCGACCCGCACCGGGTTCGTTTTGAGCTTAATGGTCATAGCGGGCGGGCGGATTATGTCTTGAGCGGGTCGCGCGGGCCGCTCTGCGTTTTGGAAGCCAAGCGCGAAGATAAGGACCCCTACGAAGCCAAAGAGCAAGCGCGCGGCTATGCGGAAAACCTTCGTGCGCCCTTCATTATTCTTTCCAACGGGCGAGAACATTGGTTCTGGAACTACGAGCGAGCAGACCAGCGTGATGCCTACCGCATCGAGCGCTTACCGTCCCCCCAAGACCTCGACCGTCTCCGCCTCAAGAATCTCCAGCCGCCCCGTCCCTTAATGACGGAGGTCATTGGGCCAGATTACCTTAACGCGTACAAGCCGGACGTGACATTGCGGCGTTACCAGATCGCCGCCATGGATGAAGTTTCAAGGCAGTTTGACGACCAGGGAAAACGAAGGTTTCTGCTGGAAATGGCCACCGGGACCGGTAAAACGCTCTTGTGCGCGGCGCTGATTCGCCGTTTCCTTGCCACGCGAAACGCCGAGCGCGTGCTTTTCATCGTGGACCGTATCGAACTGGCAAAGCAAACGATGGAGGACTTTAACGTCGTGCTGCGGGAATTCAGCCCCGTAGTGTTCAAGACCGCACGCCGCCACCCGTCGGAATTGCTGGGCTCCTGCGTGGTGGTGGCAACGCTCCAATCCCTCATGGTGGACCGTCGCTTTCGCCAGGAGTTCACGCCATTCCACTTTGATCTGGTCATTGCCGATGAAGCGCACCGTTCCATATATGGCAACGCTCGCGAGGTCGTACATTTCTTTCAGGCGACTCGCATTGGCCTGACTGCCACGCCCAAGGCATATCTCAAGAATATTGATTTGGCCCGGCTCGGGCGGGAAAACCCTAAAGCCCTTGAAGCCCGCGAGCTTCGCGACACCTACCACTACTTTGGCTGCGAGGCCGGTTTCCCCACATTTCGCTATGACATCATTGAGGCCGTCCAGGACCCCGAAGGGCCGTTCCTCTGCATGCCGAAGATTTACGACATCCGTTCGGACATCACCACTCAGGCACTGGACGAAAACGGCTGGGCCGTGGTGGTTAACGAACAGGAGGAAAACTTCAAGATTCAGGACCTGGAGCGCAAAATCTTCACCCCGGAGCGGAACCGGGTGATGTGCGAAGCGTTTCTCAAACATGCCCAAAAGGACCCTTCCGGCCAGATCGGCAAGTCCGCCATTTTTGCGGTCAATCAAGACCACGCGACGAACCTTACTAAAATCCTTAACCTCATCCAGCCGGGCTTGGCCGTCACCATCACTTCGCGTATTCCCGAAGCGGCTTCCATCTCGAAAGATTTCCGCGACGGCAAGCGCTCCGAGCGCGTGGCGGTGTCCGTCGATATGCTCTCCACGGGGTACAACTGCCGCGACCTGTTGAATGTGGTCCTCATGCGGCCGATTTTTTCTCCCACCGAATACATCCAGATCAAGGGCCGGGGCACGCGCCTTTTCACTTTTCGCTTTGGCAACACCGAATACGAAAAGAAAGTATTCTTCCTGCTTGATTTCTGCGGGGTGGCCGAGTACTTCGAGGACACGTACGATTACAGCGAACCCCTGCCCATCCCCGTCCTGAGGGGAAAGCCATCCGTGCAGCTTGAGGTGGCACGGGCTTCCAGCCCGTGGACGGATGACACGGGCATTCTGCCTACGGCCAGGCACGGTCAAGATGACCATGCCACAGGCATCCCCGTGTGGGAAGGCAAGGACGTCATCATTTCCGAAGAAATCCGTATCGTGGGACCCAACGGTGAAAAGGTGGATGTGATGACCTTCCGGGGTTCTTTCGAGCGGGACATCAAAGAATTTGACCGTAAGGATGAGGAATTTCACGAAGCGGTCGAGACTGAAGGCGATGACGCCGTTGAAGAAATCCTTGGCGAACGTTTCTTTCACAAACCCGAGATGTTTTATTCCCCGGACAAACTGGTGTTATCCTATGGCGTTCCGGCTCCTACGCCTACTTTTGTTTACGGCGCTCTGGGCAAGAAGCCCTTGCCGAGCAAAGACGAGGTGGTTGCCGATGCCGTGGATTCCATCGCCGCGCGGTTCAATCTCCACTACAGCGAACAGAAGTGGTTGAACGCCACGGCACAGCTTCTCGCGCATGACCCGGCGGCTCTCAAACGCTTTGCGCAGGGTGACATGACGATTTTCGCGTCCAGCCAGTTCAATCAATTGGGGGGCCTCGAAGCGCTGAACGAATTCACTGACCGCGACGAGGTTTTTGAGGCGCTTCGGCAATCCACCATGGTCCGCCAGTCGCTTCTGGCCGCTCAGTAAAGGTGGCACGGGCATCTTGCCCGTGAAGCCTCATGGCCCGGAGGGCCATGCCACAGGGCAATTAGCTGATTCTTCTTATGGGAAATAACACGCAACAACACAACGGGAGTAATTTTCATTCCTCCGGCCTGCGCCAAAAGATTGACCTGCTCATGGACATCCTTTGGGCGGGCGGCGTGAATAACCCCATGGATTCCATCGAGCAGATTTCCTACTTGCTCTTTCTGCGCCTGCTCACGGAAAGGGATGACATTCTCGCCTCGCTCCAGAAGAAGGGCTACCAGCGCATCTTTTCGGGATCGTGGGCGCGCTACGCCTGGGGGAATTTTGTCACCCTCACCGGCGATCAGCTTTTTGACGCCGTCCGGTCTGCGATTGAAAGCATCCACGAACTGCCGGGGCTTTCGGGAACCGGAAAACTTCTTTTCAATCGCGCCACGCTCAAGATTTATGACCGCCCCACGCTTCGGGCCGTTGTCCAGGCCATCCATGAGATGGATCTTGCCTCACACAATGGACATGACATCAAGGGCGATATGTACGAGTACCTGCTCAGCAAACTCCAATTGTCCGGCACCAACGGCCAATTCCGGACCCCGCGCCACATTATCGCCATGATCGTGGCACTCGTTGATCCCAAGCCGGGAATGCGCATCTGCGACCCTGCCTGTGGCACAGCAGGCTTCCTCATCGCAGCATACAACCATATCTTGCGGCAGAACACATCCAAGGCGGCGCTCGCCAAAGGCGATTCAGACGGCGATTTATTGAAGCCTGCACAATGGAGATTCCTGGAGGAACACGCCTTCACCGGCTATGACAATGACGCCAACATGGTAAAGATTGCGATTTTGAATCTTTATCTGCACAAGCTGGAAAGGGCCAACATTGAGCTTCACAATCCCCTGACCACAAGCAAGGGTAACCCCTATCCCGGCTTCACCTTTGACACGATTCTCGCCAATCCGCCGTTTGCGGGACAGATTCAAAAGGAAAGTATCCTTGCGGACATCAACCTTGAGACGCGAGACACAGAACTGCTCTTCCTCAAGTGGTTCCTCGACCACCTGAATCCCGTCGGACGCGCCGGTGTGATCGTTCCGAACGGCGTGTTTAAGCCCTATTCCGGCGTCGGCACTGCGGCGCTGATTCTTGAAAAATGTGGCACGGGCGTCCCTCCCGTTAAAGACCATGGTCAGGATGACCATGCCACGGAGTTTGTCTGGTTCTATGACCTCACGGCGGATGGATTTTCCCTCGATGATAAGCGCGCTCCAATTGAGGCCAATGATATTCCCGATGTTCTAGCTAAATGGCCCAAGCGCGAAGAAGGTCCGAACAGTTACCGTGTGCCAATTGAGAAGATTCGCGAGCACGATTGGAGTCTCGCGTCAGGCAGATACAAGCCGGTGGTGGTGGAGACGGTTAAGCACGATGCACCGGCAAAAATTGTCGGCGCCATCTTGAGTCTCGAGAAGCAGATCACCGAAGAAATCCAGAAGCTGATGGAGAAGCTGTAAGGTGTGGCACAAACGTGGCACGGGCGTCCCGCCCGTGAAGAACCATGGCCAGGAGGGCCATGCCACTGCGCATGACCAGGATGGTCATGCAACATTAAAGGTTCGCCATGGCGCTTACTTGCCCCATTGGACGCGTGATGGTGCTATCTATGCCGTCAATTTCCGTCTGGCTGATTCGCTGCCCAAGCCGGTGCTCGAATCCTGGAAATTTGAGAGGAAGGATATTATCAAGACTGCGCGGCAAATGAAGCGACCGCTGAGCGCCTCTGAAGAAGAACGGCTCGATAAACTCTTTTCCGAAAAAGTTGAAAAATACTTGGACGAAGGCCGGGGAGCATGCTGGATGCGAAGAGATGAAGTGGCAGCGCGGGTGGCGGGCGCTCTCGAACACTTCGATGGCAAGCGTTACCGCCTTGCCGCCTGGTGCATCATGCCGA
>DATKQU010000210.1:0-6191 GCA_035532595.1 Terriglobia bacterium
AAACAAGTGATTCGCGCGGAGGATTTTGACCTGCCGCCCATCGAGCGTGGCGTGCCAGTTGGGATCGAAGCGATCCAGCAGAACCGCGTAGCCAGGCCGGGAAAGGTTGACGCGCAACGTGACGATGTTCGGCTGGCGATCAAACGATTCGACCTGCCCGGCGGGGTCCGGAAACGAAGGCGCAGCCTCGCCACTTGCACTGGAAGCCAGCAGCACCTCTCCGGTAGCATCAAAACTCGGATCGGAGAGAAGTGCGAGTGTTCCGTCAGCGCCGGGGGAATAGACGCCCGAACCGGCCACATAGGCGCGCGGCGTAAAGCAGAGGTTCTCGTAAAGATAGCTGGGATGGGGAGTGCCGTTAAACACAGGAGAGATTTCCCGAAGTGTGCTGAAGTTCCTGCGCGAGCCGAGAATCTGGTATCGGACGTTACTGCGGCCGAGTAGGCAGCTTGTACGAGCCGGGTCCGGAACTTTAGTCAACGAAAAAACCCAGAACTGATACAGCGAGACCGGGAAGGACCAATCCGGGTCCACGTTGGAAATGCCTTCCGCGCGTTCAAGCATTCCGCCATGCTCGAGCAGCAGCCGCTCCTGGAACGCAGACTGGGCAGGCTGAGAAAGACCTCGCACGGCGGGAATCGATTCGAAATCGAGAGGTTCTGCGAGAGCCTCGGCTGACACAGCGGCCAGGGGAGAATTCCCGAAGATGTCGGCATAGCGGTAAGGCAATCGAGAGCGTTCGAAGTGATCGAGTACCGGTGGATGGTACGTATAAAAACCTTTGGGCACAGTGGAGTTGGCAGAATAGTTCACCAAAACCAACTCTCCTGCGCCGATCAGAAGTGCCACGGGAAGCACCTTGCGCGCCCAGGGATCTCCGCGCAGCAACCCTCGCATCCATAGAAGTGCCCCGAGCGCAAATCCCGCCAGGCCCGGCAACCGCCAGCGGAGCATGCTCAGGAAAAATCCGCTTGCTTCACGAACAGCATTGGAAGCGATCGCCGCAGAGGATCCGCCTTCCACCACTTTAGCTGTATACAACAAGGCCCAGCGCGCGGGCGCCTCAATCAGCGAAGGCAGGAGCCAGGTAGCAACCCATAACATGCTCAGTCCTCCCGCCAGCAGGACCAGTGCCCTGATCGCTCTCTTAGTTCTTTCAGACCGGAGTGCCTGCGGCTTTCGCATCACGTCGATACCCCAGCCGGCCAGCAATGACGTCAGGAGAATTACCGGGATCAGCATTTTGATCGGAAAACGAACCAGCCGCAGTATCGGCACCAGCCAAACCGTCACTTGATAGAGCGGAGTAAACCGCCCGAACGCGAGGAGAAGCAGGACCAGCGCGGCCCAGCCGGCAAATTTCCTGCGCCGGTCGCTCGCCAGCGTGCAACCGATAAAAGCAAGGAAAACTGGAACGAACCCCAGAAACAATGACGGGAAATACGGCCTGTTTGAAAAATTCAAAGCCGCTGTCCACAACGAGGGCGCAGTAAACTTGGGTCCAAAAAATTCCGGAACGATGAATTCCAGGAGCGCCAGCGGGTGAAAAGACCAATAGGTCATTTGGGCAAATGGAAAGCCCAACGCGCCGCGGAGTGAATCCCGCAAAAGAACACACGCCGGGAACAATTGCACGGCGCCCAGCGCCACCATCAGGCCTCCCGATAAAACAAATCCCGCGACAATCCTCCGGTTTGCCCGTGCCAGCGGATGCCGGAAAGATCCTCCCCGGTGAAGCGCATAGGCCAGACACAATCCGAATGTGGCGAGCAGCGTGAAAGGTTCGCCGGCAAGAAATTGCATCAGGAAGGTCGCGGTAAGCAGAATCCAGGGGCGTATTGACCGGGCTGACACAGCATAGTCTGTGAGCAGCAGCGCCCAGGGTATCCAGGCGGCGCAGGCAACCTCGTTATAAAAGCTGCCCAAGGACAATACCGGCCCGCTGAATACAAAAAACAAAGCCGCGAAGAAGGCGGCCACGTGCGATTGCCGCCAGCGCCGGGCCAGGCAGTACGTTCCAGCCGCCGCCAGCACGAAGTGCAGGATGAAGTGCAGGCAGTAGGCGATACCGACGGGAAGAAGCACGATCAGCAGCGTGGTGGGATAGAAGAACAGCGCATTAGGATTTTCCAGGATCGGCTGTCCGAAGTTCAGGTAAGGATTCCAATAAGGCAAGGAGCCGTTTCGGCAAATCTCATGGATCAATCGCGCCTGCGGATAGCTCTGGTTCAGGATGTCGCGATAGAAAAGCATCTGGGAAGTGAACAGCACTTTCCAGAACATGAGAGCCACGCTGCACGCCAACAGAACAAGCGCCCAGAGGTCCCGGCGGTCCGGAAAGATTGAACCGGCGCAGAGGTCGTTCTCTTGCTCGAGGGGAGTGGCCAACAGGGAAGTTGTCATGGATGCCGCAACGAACCGGAAACAAGCGCCGGGTTTCCGGCACCCCGGCGTCTCCCGGCGCATCCGGTTCCTGAAAGAGAATTATCGGGTGGGTGCTTTCCGGACTTGACCTATTGTTGTGGCCCGCCGGGAGGGTTTCCGCGAAAGGCGGCCGAAGGAGAGCTGCGGGCTATCAAGGCAGCGCCAAACCGTCGTTGATTTCTTTCATCCTTCTGCTTGCTACCGCGACCTCGTGAGGTTTTCAAAAAGATACAGACCGGATTTTCCGCCGACCACGATGTCCAAATCCCCATCGCCGTCGATATCCACGACCTCAACCTGCATGCCGCCTCCGGCCCGCGTGCTGTAGTCGATGAGATGCCGCTTCCACTGCGGTGGACCGCCGACCTTCAAAGGTTCGTACCAATAGATGCCCAGCGGATCGTTGGCGCCCGGATCGTGGTCGTGGGCGTAGTAGCGTTTGCCGGTCACCAGGTCGATCCGACCGTCGCCATTCACATCCGCCAGGGTCATGGCGTGGGCTTGCGACCAGGCATTGTCAATCACGTGCTTTTCCCAGGTACGTTTGCCGGCGGCGTTTCTTTTTTGTTCATACCAGAAAATTCCGTAATCGTGCGCCGCGGTGGTCACCAGGTCCGCGAGGCCGTCGCCGTTCACATCGTGGGTGTGGATGAACCCGACCGTTCCCAGGTCAAACTCGGCATGGAAGCGCCAGTGGCCGTTCCGAGGGTCAGCGGGAGCTTCGAACCAGCCCTGGGGAGTGATGATATCCGTTCTCCCGTCCCCGTTGACATCGCCGGCGCCGATGCCGTGCCCGTAGCTATTGGGGCTGATCTCGTGCTTGATCCAAGCGTCGGCCGCGCCCTTTCCTGCTAGTTCATACCAGGTGAGAGGAAAATTCTTGTCGCCGAATTGCGGCAGCAGTTGAAGCGGTTTGCCGGTATTGAGAATATCCACCAGGAAAACGAATTCCACCGGAGATCCGGTTTCGATGATGTGCTCCCGCCAGGGGCCGCCCCGTTTGCCGGGATTTTCCCACCAGGTGAGAGGCTTGGCCCAATACGAACAACTCACCACGTCCGGGTAGCCATCGCCGTTCACATCGATGGCCAAATCGCTCAGGTCTTCCAGGTAGTCGAAAGCGTATGGCAGGTCGCGGAACTTGTGCTTGATGAAACGCGGAGCCCCCCCGGGTCCGGGCGGCCCTTGCTCATACCAGTTCTCGCCGGAAATGATGTCGAGCCTTCCATCCCCATTCATGTCCACGATGGCCACCGTTTCGCTGATTCCCAGATCGAGCGTGTGCTTGCGGAAAGCGATGTCGGCATCTCCCGCCGCCGCGGTTGCGATGTCGATGTAACGGCCAGGCTCCTCGGGCGCCCGGGCGGCGGCGCTCCCTTCAGCGCCACCCATGCCTCGCGCGGAAGCTGTTGACATGCCCAAAAGGGCTGCGGGAACGCTCGCGCCCACCGATTTCAAGAACCGTCTCCTCGCCTGCTTGTTGTGTTCATTCATGGGGGTTACACCTCTCGCCTCAAGCTGGGTGTCACGTTCGCCTTCTTCCGAGGTTTGTTCATGCTGGATTTCAAGCTTGCTGTTTCTGCCCTGCGGCCCGGCCCCAGACGTTTAGCATCTACTGCATTCCCATTTCCCGCCACAGCCCTTTGATAAACTGAAGCCCGCGGCTGGCCAGCTCATCGCCCGAGGGAGCAAGGTCCCGCCAGATCGCCGCGGCCGCGGCCAGTTCCGGCTCCGGCTGGGCGAAAGACTCGATGGTCATCCAGCCGTCATAATTGATTTCCTTGAGCGCGGAGAGAATGCCAAGCCAGTCGGTATGGCCGGTGCCCGGAATCCCCCGGTCGTTCTCAGAAATATGCACGTGGCCAAGGTCTTTGGCCAGGGCGAGAATGGACTCTGGAGGATGGCGCTCTTCGATATTGGCATGAAACGTATCGAAGTGAATCTGCACATTGGGCTCGCCGATGAAACGCACCAATTTGGCTGCATCGTTCTGGGTGTTCAGGAAATAAGTCTCGAAGCGGTTCAAAGGTTCGATGCACAAAGTGACCCCGAGCGCCTGGCCCCGCCGCGCGGCGACGCGCAGGCTTTCGGCGGCCCAGCCCCACTCCTCCTGCGTCCTTCGCTTCCCGGTCATCACACCGAGCCCGGCATAGAGCGGCCCGCAGATCAGGCGCGCGCCCAGCTCTGCCGTTCGTTCCACACAGCGCACCAGAAATTCCGTGCCGCGCGCGCGTGCCTCGGGTTCGGGGCTCACCGGGCTGGCTTCCCTCGGCATCACGCTGCACGTCGTCCGCTCGAGGCGGAGCTCGTCGAGGATTCTCTTCACCGCAGGAATATCAGCCGGTTCTTGCGGCGAAAGGAAAAGCTCCGCGCCGTCGAACCCCCACTTTTTGATGCGGGCGAACAACGGCTCCTCGGCCTCGCCCACTCGCGTGGTCCACACCATGGTATTGACGCCGAATTTCATCGTTCCGTCTCCGTGATGACTCTAAGGCATGATCTTTTCCGCCGCTGTTGAGCGATGTCATCCTGAGCCCTTCGTCCGTCATTCCGAGCCCGTTCGCCCTCCGTTCGCGAACGGCCCTGAGCGAAGCGAAGGGGCTCAGGGTAAACTCCGCGAAGGATCTGTTTTGTTCGTTTTCAGGAAGGTCCAGCAGATGCTTCGCTGCGCTCAGCATGACGGGCACCCTTTTCCCACAGCCTCCTGAGCGGGTCTCACGGCCGGCAGGCCATCACAACGCACCATCTTAATCTTCCTTGGCGATGTTCGGCATGGTACACCCCGGAAAGCTTGCCAGATAAGTATTGCCTTGATATTGCAAATCCTGATGGATGCCGATTGCGGAGGTGTAATAGCCGTTCACCGTCATTTCTTTGAGCGTCTTGAAGAACCGTTCGAGATCTGTTTGGGGAGCGCGTTCATGCCCGGCGGCTTTGGCCAGCGCCGCCTCGAGCGAAGAGCGCGCGGCTTCTTCTTGCATTAATTGCAGGCCGTTTCGCCACTCCGTCTTGACCGCATCGCTGCTGGTGGCCACCATCAGATCTGCAAAGAGGCTGACTTTGGCGGCGTACGCTCCGGGAGAATGTTCATCCGCGGGAATGATCATCTCCGTCAGTTTGTCGACCAGAAGATTCTCATCTTTGGTGAAGAAGCGCAGTTGATAGTCTTTGGGGGACCAGGCCAGCGCCTGGTTCGCTCCCACGCTTCCCCATTCTGCAGGCACGATGGCCCCCAAGGCAACGATTTTCAGAACCGTCCTTCGTTTCATTCTTTCCCCCTGCTGCCGGCAGCCTCCGGCCGCCGAACTTGCTTTCCTTGGTGTCCTGCGGCCTACGGCGGCTTTTATAATTCCCCGGTTTTCCGTTTCCTTTTGATGTAGTCTGCCGCGCGCATGGACAGAGCCATGATGGTCAGCGTCGGGTTCTTTTCGCTGGTGGTGGTAAAGCAGCTCCCGTCTGTAACAAACAGGTTCTTCACCTCATGCGACTGGCAAAAGCCGTTCAGAGCCGAAGTCTTGGGATCTTTCCCCATCCGGATGGTCCCGACTTCATGGCTCGCGAAGCCACCGGGACCTGCGCCAAAGTGGGGAAACACGGCTCCTTTCAGCCGGGAGCCGATCTCCAGCATACTCTGCTCCATGGCGCGAGTCAGGGCATGGTCATTCTCGCCAAAGCGAAAGTGAACAACCGGGATTGGGATTCCGTAATCATCCACTCGGGCGCGGTCAACGCTGACGTAATTTTCCGGGCGGGCGAGAACCTTGCCG
>DATKQU010000211.1:0-2916 GCA_035532595.1 Terriglobia bacterium
CAGGAAACTCCTCGGGATTTCAGCAATTACCCATTCGGGTTTTCCAGTCGTTGGAGCAAGCCCGCATCCTAACACAGCATTTCGGGAGGCTTCAACGTGCAGAAAACAGGATACAGCTAAGCTGGCGGCCGCTCGCGGGCGCCCGGCGCGCGGAGGCGCAACTTGCCCCTCTAGTCGAGATCGAAATCGCGCAAAGGCGGCGTGACCGGCTCATCTTTGGATTTCCGCAGAGCCTCCTCGAATTTCCGCTTCAGAAGCTCGGGCTTGGTCTTCTCTGCTTCCGCGCTCTTCTGGAAAAGCGCCTCGCGGCGGGCCTTCTCTTTTTCGAGCAATTGGCTCGCTTGCTGGAGGTCGCGGCTCTCTGAGCTTCGGGGCGGAAGCTCGTGGCTGATCACCTGCCCAAGGGCCGCATCAATTTTCAAGTGGGCGCCGCATGAGGGACACCGAACCTCGATCGTTTCGTGTTCAGGCCTGCCGGGTTTCACAGCCAAATGCTACGCTGGCGGGGTGCGGCTGTCAAACTCGCCAAGGAGCAGGAAGTAAAGCCCCCTGGCGCGCCCAAGCGAGGCGGAACTGCGGCACGCATGAAAGGCTCGTCTGGCTAATGGGGCAAGAGAGGTTTGGGTGCGGGAATCCAGTCGATGTGAGCGTTGCCGGAGACCGTGCTGACCTCAAGGAGAAAACCGCCATTCCCTGCCTTTCCTGTTATCTCTCGATGGCTGGCGCCACCTTGGAGGGTCAGCGGCCGGGTGGTCGAGATGTTTCCAGAAACGGTATGCGCGTGGAGTTCGAATCCCAAATCCGGCGGAACTCGGACCGTGACGTCGCCGGAAATCGTTTCCAGCCGCCACGGTTCCCGGCCTCCGCCTTGCGCGGAGATCGAACCGCTGGCGGTCTTGGCGTGCACCAGCCCGCGGACGTTTTTCAGAACGATGTTTCCCGAGGCGCTGCTGACGCGGACATCAGCCGCCGCGGTCTGATCGAGGGTCACATCCCCGCTGCCGCTGTTGGCTCGAAACCTTCCGGCGATTTCCCAGGCTCGAATACCGCCGCTGCCCAACGACGCCCGGACATCCCCGTTCACAAATCCTAGCAGCCCGTGGTGAAAGTCTCTGAACATCACAAAGATGGGATTGCTCTGTCGGAGCTATGCGATTACAATGCGCGGCATGGCACTGGGAAAACGAAAACGCGAACAACAAGAAACCCTCTGGATTCCGACCGCTCAGGTCGCGAAGCCTCCGTCTCATCCTTTCTACAAACGTCTCGACGCCATTTTGGCGGATCACCAGTTTGACGACTTTGTGGAGAAGATTTGTGCGAAGTTTTATGCGCCCAGGATGGGGCGTCCGGGTCTGGCGCCGGGGCTTTACTTCCGGCTTTTGCTGATCGGCTATTTTGAAGGCCTGGATTCGGAACGCGGCATTGCATGGCGCACTGCGGATTCGCTGGGGTTGCGAGACTTTCTGGGATTGACGCTGAGCGATGCGCCACCGGACCATTCGACCCTTTCGCGGACGCGGCGGCTGATCGATGTGGAGACCCACCAGGAGGTGTTTACCTGGGTACTGCAGCGGGTGGCTGAAGCGGGGCTGTTGAAAGGGAAGACGATCGGAATCGATGCCACGACGCTGGAGGCCAACGCGGCGCTTCGCAGCATCGTGCGCCGGGACTCGGGTGAAGGTTACCAGGAATTTCTCACCCGGCTTGCGAAGGAGTCGGGCATCGCGACTCCCACGCGTGAAGACCTGGCGCGGCTGGACCGCAAGCGAGCGAAGAAGGGTTCGAATCAGGACTGGACGCATCCGCATGATCCCGACGCCCGCATCACGAAGATGAAAGACGGGCGCACGCATCTGGCCCATAAGACGGAGCAGGCGGTCGATCTGGATACCGGCGTGGTCGTAGGAGTTACCGTTCAGGCCGCCGACCGGGGCGATACCACGACCGTGATCAAAACCCTGAAGGTCGCAGCGGGACAGGTCGAGGCCGTGCTGCCGAAGGGTGAAGGGATTCAGGAGTTGGTTGCGGACAAAGGGTATTACAGCACGGAACGGATCGTGGATCTGGAGCGGCAGGGCCTGCGAACCTATATCTCGGAACCCCGGCAACGCCGGCGCCGCTGGCGCGGAGACCAGGAAGCGCGGGACGCCGTCTACAGCAATCGCCGCCGGATTCGCGGCAGGCGAGGCAAGGTGCTGCTCCGCCGGCGAGGGGAACGGCTGGAACGTCCCTTTGCCCATCTGTACGAAACCGGGGGCATGAGGCGAACCCACCTGCGAGGCCGGAGCAATATTCTGAAGCGGGTGTTGATTCATGTGAGCGCCTTGAATCTTGGATTCCTCATGCGGGCTGCCCTGGGCGTGGGCACACCGCGGAGCCTCCAGGGACGAGCCCGCAGCATCGTTTCTGCACTAATTCGGTCGTATGCCAGCGTCTTCGGCGCCTTGTCCATCACCAAAGTGTTCCCCCGCCTCTTATCTTGGCTGATTCTTGGCTTCACGCGGCTGGCAGGCGATCTCGGCATCGAAAGTCAAAAACTCACTTTAGCCACGGGCTGCTAGACACCGAGCGCTTTCTTTTCCTCCAACGCTCTGTCCCTTTGCGCGACGGCTTCCTTTAGCTCCACGATTGAATCCTTCAGTGAATCAAGAGCAATTCCCGTGAGATCAGAACCCTCTCGCTCCAAGCTTCCAACGACGCTTTCAAGCCCTGCCGCAACCTCTTCGGGCCGTGCACTCTTCAAGGCCGCCGATACTCTGCCGAAAGAAAACCCCAAGGTGTTTGCCTTCCTCAGCAGTAGGCTTAAATGCCGCTCCGTCTCTACGTATTCCCTACCAGCTTTCCCGATGATTGCGTCCTGCTCTCGCTCGGTCATTCGCTCTTTCCCCTAGCCGCAACCTAGCAGTTTTCCCG
>DATKQU010000212.1:0-15022 GCA_035532595.1 Terriglobia bacterium
CGGGCTCGCAGGGCTTCGCTCCGGGCAAGGCCCACGACAAAAACAAGAACGAAAACAAAATGAAAGACGAAAACCAAAAACAAGAAAAGGGGACACTTCTAACGAGGTAAGAAAGGGGACATTTCTAAAGAGCTTTGACAGGCCCAAAGAATTTACTTGACAATCTAGTATTGCGAATGTAGTGTCTCTCCACACAGGGCAAGTAACCAACTAATGAATGACCGGAGGACACAATGAAAGTGGCCCGGGTCACCCTCCTCACGCTTCTGGTAGTTCTGATCGCTGGCCCCTGGTTCTATTGGCGTCCCAAGGTCTCGCGCGCGCAAACGGACCAGGGAACGCAACCATGCTGCGACCAAAGTAAAGTTGTTGCGCCGCGCGATATTGTTTTCCCATATTATTCGCTCAGGGACGGCTTTAGTTCCACACTCTACTTGGTGAACGCCTCTCCGCAGGCGCTGGATCTCACGGTCGCGATTCACAGCCTCTCAGGCCAGACTGTGCTCGCTCCAGCCATGACCATTCAGGGTCTGGGCAGCCTCTCCATCGATCTCGGCTCTGTCCTCACGGGGTTGTAGGCGGATATCACCGGATCGTTTGGCGAAGGCAGCGTTTCGGTTTACTTTCTCGGGACGGTTATGCCTCTTGCCGGCCAACTGACCATGAGCAACCCGGCGCGGGACATGAGCTTCGAAACTGAAATGGTGGACAACTCGCCGGGACTGTTCCTGCTGCCCAAAGAGTTACACGCCATCTGGTGGGGTCTGGGCGGAGGCCGGGACGCAAGGGTGATGATCACAAACACCTCGGGCGCGAGCGCCGCTGCGGACGTCTTTCTCGACTTTCAAGGCCAACGCCATGCAAGCGCCGGTCTTACCTTTGCTGCCAATGAAACCAAGGTACTCTCGATCAATCAACTGCTCGGCGACCTGAATGTTTCTCCTGCCGCCGCGCCGGAGGGCGGAATCACTATTGTTCCCACAGGCGCGACGCCCACCCTCGTCGCACAAGGCAGAATTATCGACCCAGCCACCGGTTTTTCCACCACGCTTAATTTCCTCGACCCTTCCGTGCAACTGGTGAGCACGCTGCACACCTCGGGGCTTCCGATTGGCACGCCCACGGCGGATTCGCCTTACGCCGGAACAGGAAGTTTTACGCCTCATGTGATTGCGCGCAACTTGCTGGGCACGGCGCAAACTATCTCGATCACCGTCGAGTACCCGAAAATCGCCGGTTGGGATTCGACACATTTCAGGAAACTGGCGGACGGGTCGGTGGGCACAGCCGGAGATTTCACGGGCGAAATGCCGCTCGCTCCGCTGAGCCTGGGACCTTATGAGACTGTGGACTTCTCGCTGGATTCGGTGATGAGCCAGTTGCCGTTGCCGCTGCCTTACGCTTCGATTCGCGTGCAGTATAGCGGCCCGCCAGGCTCGGCCATTGCCGAGGTGGCCAGCGTCGAGGCAAAAGGCGATTTGGTGGTGGACGGCCGGCTGGAGAACCTGGGCGATGGCTGGGCGGGCTCGGGGGCCAACCCCTGGCATCTGGACGCGCAGACGGACTCGATCCTGTTTCTCTCCAACATGGGCGAGCAGGAATGTCGCATCGGTTTTCGCATGGACACGCAGGGCGCCAGCTACTATCTGACCCAAGTGATGCTCAAGCCGCATGAGACTCGAAGCATCAATTTAAGAAAACTGCGAGACGCCCAGAAGCCCGACTTCAAGGGCAACTTGATTCCGGCTGGCGCCGCCGACGGCAGCGTCGAATGGATTCGCCTGAGCAACCAGCCGGTGATGGGAAGATTGCTCGTGCTGCGCCATCAACAACAGTCGGCCAGCAGCTACCAGTGCCAGACCTGCCCGTGCGCGGCGAGCTATACCGGCCTTGATGTGACGCCGATTGAGGTGGCGATAGTGGTCGGTTTGGACTACTACTTTCACGCCACTGCGTCCTACGGCGGGTGCTGGTTGCCGTTTTACACCGACGTCACGGATTCGGCGACTTGGAGCTCCGGCAACACCTCGGTGGCCACGGTCAATAGGTATGGAGTGGCGACAGGGGTGGGGGCGGGCAGCGCCAGCATGACGGCCAATTACTGCGGCGTCACCTATTTTTGGAGCGGGACTTATTGCACGGCCAGCGGGGAACCCTGCTACAATAACAGTGGCACGTGCAATGTACAAGTGCCTACGAGCTTGTCCATTGTAGGGACCGATTCGACGACGGCGGAGTCCTCTTGCACCACTGGCGGCTCGGCTGGTTGCGGGGTCACCCGCACGTTCAAATACCAGGTCAACGATCAGAACGGGCAACCGATTAGAGTGGCTAACATGGCGTTCGGGGACGTGATCTGCAACACGGCGACGAACCAACTTAACTTGCAAAGCTACTCAACGACGTGCAGCGGCACGACCGGTTCGTGCTCGGGTACGTCCGGTCCGTGCGGTCAGTTTACCGATGCAAATGGCCAGTTCTCGGAGACAGTCTCCGTGTGTGCGCCGGCCTGCAAGCCCTCGGGAACGTGCATCACGGCAGGCCAGACGATTGCTAACCAGACCTGGAAAGTGGCCGGACACCCGCTAAACTCAGACGTGAAGAGCCTCTCATACCAGTGCAATAAAATTTTGGTGAATGGAAAATGAGGGACCACATGCGCACAGTTCTGCTCCTGGCAGTGTCGCTTCTGACGGCGGCTAATGCGGCTGCGCAGTCGGGAACTACTGAATTGCAGGCAAGGCTCGACGCCCCTGTGAGCCAGTATAGTCTCTCGGGGAACGGCATCGCGGACGCCCTTGCCAAGATCGCAAAACAATTCGAGCTTCCCATGGGTATCGAGTGGGTCAAGGACAAGGAGGCGCTTCGGAGCTTCAGTCGTACATGGAGCAATGAAACGGTCCGGCACGTCTTGCGTTCGATTGTGGACGCATACCCCGGCTACGCATTCCGGGTCGACCGTGGCGTGGTTCACGTGTTCCGGCGTGACTTGGCGAACGACAGCCACAACTTTCTGAACCTGAAGGTTCCCGAGTTTTTCGAGGTGCGCCAGGAGGTAGGCGGATTCGCTAACGTCCAGCTCCGCGAAGTGGTGCAAAATATCGTTTCGCCGCGCAATCTGCCTCCTGGCGCAGGGGTGGGAGGCTCGTACGCCACGGGAATAGACGAAAAGCCGCTCACCCTCACGCTGCGCGGCCTAACCGTCAGAGAGGCACTGGATAAGCTCGTAGACGCCTCGGAGCACAAAATCTGGATCGTGACCTTCTCGGACGCCCCCGGGCGCACGCCGACTGGGTTCCGTCGCACGGAGACGCTGTGGCATCCCACGCCATTTCCTGATAAAGACCAGCCCATGTGGGATTTCCTCACTTGGCAGGAGTACATGCTCATTTCCGCGCCCGTGGCACAGCCGTCAAAGCCTTGAAACGCCCCCGTGACGCGCTTGGCAGCGGGTAGCCGGTCAACCGGTCTTTTGATTGACCGTGGGTTTGTCCTGCGTCAGAAGGCCCACGGACAAGAAGCGCTGTGCACGGCCGCCGGCTTCGGTTACTCTCAACCATAAGCGCAGAGTCTCGTTTTGCAGAGACTCTGAGGATTCCAACTGGGGAAATAATTAACTTAGCCACAATTTAAATTCGAACCATACGTAAAGAGATAATAAGGGCAGCCAAGTACATCGAAAAAGGCCTGCCTGCTCATGTCAACATCTCGCCCCGGATGGGAAAGCGCCCAACAACCAAAAGCCCACGGCGCCGAAGCCGTGCCGCGGCTACCATCTACCTGTCATTCTGAGGCCGGGTTCTGGCCGAAAGAATCTGCTTTCCCAGAGAGCGTTAGGCAAGAACGGCCAGCGGGTTTTAAGCCTTGCGCGGCGCGGAGTGGTGCGATAATTCGCGCTCAGGTCGCGGAGATGGCATTTAAGTGCTTCCCTGGAATGGGTGAGCGCTCGCAACGATCAGGGCATCTGCCAAATGACGTGGTGCTGCTTGTCGTTGGCGTACATCACAATCGAGGCTGCAGTGGTCTGGCGCGTCTGGCCCGAATTCACGGTGGTCAGGTCCGACGCCCCGAGCTCCATCATGTAGCCCTGGGAGTCCCCCATCTCGACCCTGGGCAGATCGGAGTTGACGAAAAAGTGGCTCAGACCCTTGCCCACCAGCGACAGGTGGCCACCGCTGCCGGGCGTAATCCCGATTTGGGCCATCGCGCCGGCGATCCCTCCCTCGGGACTGCTGGAAAAGTGCAGACTGCCGGCCGACAACCTTGCCTCACCCGTTTTTCCGGAAAACGATAGCGCTCCAGCGCCCAGCGTGGTGAGCGCCTTCCCATCTTGGTCGAACAACCTGATCTGGGGCGAACAGCCGGTCGGGAGCGCGCAGTCCATGGAAGCCTGAAGGCGCACTCGACCCGAGCTGTCCACCAGGTCCCATTCGCGGGCATGGATGACGTCAGCAGCGGAGCGGAGTCTCATTCGGGCGGAAGAGCGCGGAAATGCGTATAGAAAGCCCAGCGCCACGAGCAGGGCAGGACCGGCAACGGCCAACACCCTTTTGAGCCGCCGGTTGTCACGCTCCAATGTTTCGATCCTCTGCGCAAGATCTGTCTCGGACATAAGCAACCCTCACCATTGAAGTAACAAATCCATAGCGGCGAAGTGTATCACGTCCGGGACACTCGGCGGACGACCCTGTGCGCCTTGCCGGCGTCCCTTTCACTTCCTGTGCAAGAAACCACGGCACGGTTTTCGTGCCGCGGGCCTTTTGCACGCGAGGACCTAAAAGCCCACGGCATGCAAACCATGCCGTGGCGACCATCTGATCAATGGCCGCGGGCTTCGCAAAGCGCCCAGGCTGTGCTGGTTTCTGCAAGTAAATGAAGGAATATCTATGCAGTATACGAGCCTACTAAGCTATCTATATTAGGGCCTTTTCGCCCAGGCAATGGGACGCATGGGACTTTGAGCCCAAAAAACTCTAATATTTATAACGTACTTAGTATCATACACTTATAAGAATTCAAGAACCCAGGAATTCGACAAAATAGGCAATTGTGCGCCATTCTTGCGCACCGGGTAATAATTGCACCCTCGCCAAAACGCCCCGGCATCTTCACGTGAATCGAGACTATGTCGTCCTGGAATTTCATCCTGCGCGCGCGGTGCGCGGTCCATTCTATAGCAAGTACGTTCCAGCAGGCAGCCGCGGCAGCCGATCTATTGCGCAAACTCGATTACGATGCCGTTGATTCGTTTCCCGAGGCCGGCGAACTGCCCGAATTGCGAAGAGGCGATATTGTTGTAAATCGCCGTGGGATTCTCGCGGCCGGTGGTGTCGATGGAGTAGATGCCGAGCCGGAATTTGTGGCCCGGATGGATGTGGAAGGGAAGCGGAAAATCTTTATAAATACGCCAGTTCAGTGAGAAGAAAATGGGGTAGCGCTGGCTGTTGGGGGCTCCCACATAGTTTTGGAGCACATCGACGTTCGAGTAGGGGAACCCGGAGTGCAAATCCACGGAAGGCGTGAGGGTGATGCTCCAGGGAAGCTTGAAGGATCCAAACCCCGTCAGGCGATTCGGCACGTCGGAAAGTAAATTGCCGTAAGCATTGGGACGAATGACCGGTATCTGAAAAGGCACAAAAATGTCGTCGAGAGTGTTCAAGTCTCCGCGGCTGCTGCTGCGCACGTAGGAGAGGCTGAGGTTTACTTTTTCGCTGGGATCGTAACCCACGGTGAATTCGTACTCGTGGTAGCGCGAGGAGCCTCGATTCGCGAGCATCAGCATGGCGTTGCCTGGATTGAGGACAGGGTCAATGACAAAGACTTTGAAAGTGTGGCTGTAGAGCGTGCTGACTTGGGCCGTTACGTGCTGGGATATTCTGCGCGAAAGTTGCAGGCTCCAAGTGAGATTATAGGGTGTACTGCCCAGGTTCGAACAACTTGGAATAACCTGCGGGCCGCTGGAGTCCATTTTTGCACAAACGTTGCGGAAGCTCACCGGAGGGGCCGAGGGCGAACCCGTGAGGTCAAGCGGCGTAAGAATCTGCTCGGGATTATCGGCAAAGGTTGCGCCAAGCATAGGCGTGCGATCGTGAAACATTCCGATGCCGCCGCGCACCACCGTCTTGGCGCTTTGATCCAGCGCATACACCAGGCCGAGGCGGGGAGCAAAGTTCACCGCCTGGCCGTTGGTTTGGCCGAAGTAACGCAGCCCCAGGGTCAGGGCCAAACGGCTGTTTAGGATCCAGTGATCCTGCCCAAATCCGGATGCTTCGGTACCGGCCGCGGCGAGATTTCCCGCCCCGGTGAAATCAATCCGCTCGGCGGCTGAGCCATCATTGCGAAGCAGCAGAACCGGATGCGACTGGCTTAGGCCGTCGAAATTCCGGTAGATGACATCCGTTCCGATGCTCAATTCATGATTGCCGAGCCATTGCTTGTTGGGAAAGTTGAACGTCATGCGGCCTTCGTCTTGCTGGGACGAGCGGGCCCAGGTGTTGAAGTAATTGCCCCCGATGCCGCTGGGCGTCACCAGCATATCTTCCGGACCGTGACCGTGGGCGTAGGCGTCGATCCGGGTGTACTTGAAGAGGGTATGGAGAATGCCGCCGGAGGTGAATTGATAACTGTCTGATCCATCAATTGAATAACCGCGCTGGCCGCGATCCGCGGTGGCGGGGCGGGGCACCAGAACGTTGAGGTCGGCCCATTGGTCGCGCCTCGGAAACAGGTTCACCGACATGGTCATCAGATGCCGGGGTGAAAGGATAAACTGGAAGTTGGTGATGGAGTTATAACCCTGAATCTTCTTTTCGTCGTTCGGCCAAGCCAGACCCCGCACGTCAGGTTTTCTCATTTCGTAAAGAAAAGACTCGGCGAAATTGATTTTGTCCTTCCACAACGGCCCCCCAAAGCGGATGAGAGGCGTTGCTCTGGCAAAACCGACCAGATGCCCGGCCTTGCCGCGGAGGCTTGGATTTAGATCTCTCATCACCAGATGCCACTCGCTGGGCGGCGGCTTAAGTTCGATGTCTGTCATGCCGCCCACAAAGCCCCCGTACTGGGCGCTGAAAGGAGCTTTGTAAACATTGAGGGTCTGGATCGCGTCCACGGGGACATCGATGGAAAATTCTCCGGTGACAGGATCGACGGTTTGGGCGGAATCCAGCAAAAGCATGCTTTGGCCCTCCGGCACCCCCTTGATAAAAATCTTCCCGCTTTGCATCCGGAGCACGCCGGGCGTGACGGGCAAAACCTGTTTGAATTCCCGCTGAACAACCGGAAGGGTCAGCAGTTGCTGGGTTTGCAAGGTTTGGGTCGGCGGCGTGGTGCTCTGGGTTGAAACGACGGGCGCGGTTTCCCGCACCTCCACCTTCTGACGCACTTCCTGAAATTCCATGCGAATTCTTTCCACGACGGTTTTCCCCGCCGCGATGGTGATGGTTTTGGTGACCGGCTTAAATCCTCCGAGACTGGCTTCAAGCGTGTACGATCCTACCGGCAGGCCTGAAAATTCATAGACTCCCGTGTTATCGGAATAGGTCGAAAGGGAAGGCAGTCCGGGTGCGTTCCCGGTGAGCTTAACGGTGACGCCCGCAACCACAAAGGGCTGCCCCTGGGGGCTCAAACCAGTGGTGGTGCCTTGCAAGGCGCCTGTTGAGGCCGGGTTTGCGGCATAACCCGGAACCCCTGCCAGGACCAAGAGCACTGCGGCCACGAGCCAGAGGCGCTGAGGGGACCGAGAAAACATCTGCTGTGGGCGCGGACAATTGCGAGAACTGGATAGCATGTACATTCCTTTTTGAGATCGGCGAGCCACGTACATTAGCATAGGCAACAAAAGCCGTCGTGAAGGGTCCGTTTACGTTCCTTTTCAAAATTGAGGACCCTCCTGCGCCACCAAGCATTATCCATGCACAGGCTGGCCCTTACGTGAGAGGTCTTCATCTAAGAGTTTGTTGAAAAACGATTTGGACATGTCATGCTGAGCCCGTTCGCTTCGCTCAGGGTAAACTCCGCCAAGCATCCCGGCATTTGGAGAATCAATCAACTGCCGAGCTCCCTTCGCGATGCTCAGGGCAGGCTCTTCGTCGCCTATGGCTCCTCAGGATGACAAATTCCCGGGTTTTTCAACAAACTCCTAACCCGGCAAAGCCGGAATCAAACAGGAAAGTTTGACCATCTCAAAAATGCCATCACCACCGCATAAACACTACCTAAATCCGGGGTGGTGGAAAATATCCTGCCAGAAAAAGTCAGGATTCAACTTCAAAGGCACTAACTGCTGAGAAATACAGCCGCCCCTTTGCTTCCCGGAGGCTCGCCAGACACAGATATTTCCCTTTGCTGTCATCAGCGTCGACTGCACACCATTATGAGATGAGGAATATCCTGAAACGGATGCGCCCGCCGGAAAGACCGGCGCGTGATGGAGCTTGACAACGAGCCACTAGAATCGGTACATGTAACATTTGCAAATTTCGTGATCCCCATGCGCCCGGCTCTAGGGATGATCGTCAAGAACGGGGGCGGGCGTGATCGAAAACCCAGAACCTCATGCTACCAGTTCTCTGCGGTCAGTGGCAAATTGGCGCGAAGGGAAGGCGTGACCGGCGGGGATATTCAGTGGCTGGGCCGCAAAGCTCTTTGTAAAGATTGCCTTGCCGGAGGCGGGCGATAATGATTTGACTTTGCCTGCCGGCCGGTTGGAAAATAGCTAGAGTCGGCGTACGCGCCGGGTGCTTAAGTCCCAGTTCTCAGAGTTCGGCCATTTCCAGGGTGGAGGATGTTTAATGAGCGAGAGAGTGTTTATTTTTGACACCACGCTGCGCGACGGTGAACAATCGCCCGGATGCAGCATGAACCTCCAAGAGAAACTGGAGATGGCTCGTCAGCTCGACCGGCTGGGAGTGGACATTCTGGAAGCTGGCTTCCCGATTGCTTCCCAGGGAGACTTCGATGCCGTGTCGGCCGTGTCGGCTGAAATTCGGCGTCCGATCATTGGGGCGCTGGCTCGTGCAAACCAGTTGGACATTGACCGTGCCTGGAATGCTCTGAAAGGCGCAGCGAGACCGCGGATCCACACTTTCCTGGCCACCTCGGATATTCACCTGAAATATAAGCTTCGCAAAACGCGCGAAGAAATCCTGAAGATGATTGGCTGGGCGGTTGGCCACGCCAAGTCGCTTTGTTTGGATGTGGAATTTTCACCAGAGGATGCGGGCCGCACGGACCGGAATTATCTGATCGAATGTTGCCACGTCGCCGTCGAAGCGGGGGCGACGGTGTTGAATTTGCCGGATACGGTGGGATATTGCATCGAGCCCGAATATGAGCAGATGTTTGCTGATGTCAAGGCCAAAGTCCCTGGCATGGAGAACGTGGTGCTCAGCACGCACACGCACGACGACCTGGGCTTGGCGGCTGCCAATACCCTGGCGGGCATTCGCGGTGGGGCGCGCCAAGTGGAATGTACGATCAACGGGATCGGCGAGCGGGCGGGCAACGCCGCGCTGGAAGAAGTTGTCATGGCCATTCTGGTTCGCCGGGACGTGGAGCCCTACCACACCGAGATTCGTACCGAAGAGCTTTACGCCGCAAGCCAGATGCTGATTCGCCTGACCGGCATGGTGGTGCAGCGGAATAAGGCGATAGTGGGCCGGAACGCTTTTGCCCATGAGGCGGGGATCCATCAGGACGGTGTCCTGAAGAACGCGATCACCTATGAGATTATGTCCCCGGAAACGGTCGGCATGCCCTCGAACCACATCGTCTTGGGCAAGCATTCAGGCCGGCACGCCCTGGCAAAGCGCTATGAAGAACTTGGGCACCAGTTGAGCAAGCCGGAGCTTGAGCGCGCCTACGAGTTGTTCACTCAGCTCGCGGACCGCAAGAAGAACGTTTACGACGAAGACTTGATTCAAATTGTCAACGAAGGGTTCGGCGATATCCCGGAGCTGTACACTCTGAAGGTTTTCCAAAGCGTCTCCAACAGCGAAAAGCGGTCCACAGCGACCATCGAACTGGAACGGGAAGGAAGAACCTTTCGGGACTCAGCCACCGCCGAAGGGCCGTGTGACGCGGCGTTTCGCGCCATCGATCGCATCACGGGAATCCCGGGCACGGTCGTCGACTTTTCGGTGCATACTGTGGAGGCGGCAACCGACGGAACCGCTGAAGTTTCAATTCGCGCCCAGTTCGGAGGGCTGGAATTTTCCGGAAAATTTGTGAGCCACAACCTTGTTGAGGCCGCTGCCCGAGCCTACCTCCAGGCTGCGAACAAGGGAGTTTACGAACTCGGGCGCGCCTCACAGGAAACCGCGGCGGGTCGCCGTTCTCCGCATGATAACGAATTGGTCGATCGGCTTCTCCCTAGCGGATACTGATGTTGCGGAGAACCGGTTTGCAATGCAGAATCTGCCGCAGGATCTTCGGGGCCTTTGGGAGAATACTACGATGGTTCGACGAGCCCGCGTCCTTTAATTCAGTAAATATTTGATTATAAAAGACTTGATTGGCTAGCCGCCGAGCTGCCCTGGCATTTAACTCCCCGCCGTTCTAAATTCAATAAAATCTTGTGTTTTCGGATATTATTCATGTAAGATACCTGTAATCAGATGCATGGCATGTTCAAAGTTGCAGTCTTGCCGGGCGATGGTATTGGCCCGGAAGTTATGGCCGAGGCCCTCAAGGTCCTTCAGGCGGTCGAGCAAGTCATAGGGCCGAGGTTCCGCTTCCAGTCTGGACTTATTGGCGGGTGCGCGCTCGACGCCACCGCTGTCCCTTTGCCACCGGAAACGATTTCGATTTGTAGTCAGGCACAGGCGGTGCTGTTGGGCGCGGTGGGCGGCCCGCGTTGGGACTCCAAGCGGCCTGACATCCGGCCTGAACAAGGATTGCTGCAGTTGCGCCAGCGACTGCGGCTTTACGTTAATCTGCGGCCTGCCCGAGTGCTCGATTCACTGGTGAACATCTCCGCGCTCAAACCCAATTATGTTCGGGGCACAGACCTTGTGATTGTTCGGGAACTTATGGGTGGAATCTATTTCGGCAATCCCCGGGGGATCTTTTCCAAAAACGGCGAGCGGGTGGGTGTCAACACTGAGGTTTACCGGGAGCACGAGATCGAACGGGTTGCCCACCGCGCGTTCCAACTGGCACGTTTGCGCAAGCGGAAGGTGACCTCGGTCGACAAGGCCAACGTCCTGGAGACTTCGCGGTTGTGGCGTGAGGTCGTAACCCGGGTGGGAGAATCCTATCGCGATGTCAAGCTCGAGCATATCTACGTCGATAACTGCGCCATGCGCTTGATCGATCGTCCCACAAGTTTTGATGTTCTTCTGACCAACAATATGTTCGGCGACATTTTGAGCGATGAAGCGGCGATGTTAACCGGCTCGATTGGGCTGCTGCCCTCCGCGAGTTTGGGAGAGCGGTCGGCTCTCTACGAGCCGATTCACGGTTCGGCCCCGGATATTGCGGGCCGGAATCGCGCCAACCCTATTGCGGCCATTGCCTCCGCCGCTCTCATGTTGCGCCATTCGTTCCGCATGGAGCGTCCTGCGGCGGCGATTGAAACCGCCATCGAGAATGTCTTGAAGCGGGGCGCGCGAACTCCTGAGCTGCCGGGACGCAAACGCCCGGTCACCACTTCGCGCATGGGCAATCTGATTGCCGCTGAAACCATCAAGCTTCTAAAGTCTTCCCGCTTCAAACCCGCGTAACGACTCTCTGGCAAGGGCGCAGAGCCAACCGTTCTGTTGGAAGACTGCTGCGCCTACCACGAAGGCGCGAAAGACCGTTGCAATCTTCTTTACTTCCGCGTTAATATTCAAGTCGGTTGGGGGGCGGCGGGAAGGAAGCGATTTCCGTCCGGTTCGCAGAGTCAGGAACATACCATGTGGTGGGAAAAAGATAAGAAGTCGCAACCAAGTAATTCCAGCGGGCAGCCGGCCGCTCCCGCTTACTCAGAAACTTCTAAGGTGGAAACCTCTATGTCTGAAAGCATTCGAAGAGATCAAAACGTCAGTCCCTCCGGCAATGTGCAGGCCATCATTGGGCGTTCGATTGTCCTCAAGGGGGAAATGTCCGCAAACGAAGATCTGTTAATCGAGGGTCAGTTCGAAGGAACCGTTAATCTGCAAGACCATTGTCTTACCATCGGCTCCAACGGGAAAGTTAAGGCGGAAATCCAGGCGCGGCAAGTCATTATACTTGGGTCCGTGAATGGGAACGTCAACGCCCGGGAAAAGATCGAGGTTCGCAAGACCGGGAATGTCACCGGCGATCTGACTTCCGCGAGCATCGCTATTGAGGAAGGGGCGTATTTCAAAGGCAGCATCGATATCCTCCGGGATGGAAGCCGGGAGGAACATTCCCCCATCACGGCGCCGGCCGCCTACGAAGATAATGAGTGAAAGAGCGTGACTTCCTCCCGATTCCAGACCGTGACCTGCGCGGTCGCAGCCGAAAGCTCTTCTGTTTCAGGCGGGAATTCGTCGGCCGCTGTGGCAGTGTTGCGATCTGACCATGATGGTGTAGAATTTAGGTCTGCCGATGTTTCCAGCAAAGACGCAGGAGGGTTCCCACAAGACGGTCTCAGCAGGACATCATTCTCCGATATCAAGCCAGGCTCTTGAGTGGGTTTGGCACTACTTGCAGGACGTAAGAAAACCTTACATTCTCGACTGTGGCGCTGTTTCGCCTGCCTCCGTAAGGGTTCTCGCACAGCGCGGCGCCAAGGTTTACGTGGCGGACTTGATTGCCCCTCTGCAGCAAGGGGATCCCGTGTACTGGCGGCGCGTTGAGAAGAAGGTTGTGTTCTGTCTGGATGAGTTTCTTGCCCGCCTGCCCAAGATTCCCGCTGCCTCCCTCCAGTTAATTTGCTGCTGGCATCTTCTGGACCTCATCCCTGGCGACCAGATTCCCGGGCTATTGAACTTTCTGCTTTCCTTCTTAGGCAATGACGGCATCTTGCACTGCTTTCTCCGCGAGCCGAATCTGAAAGCGGGGAAAGAAGGCCGATGGTGGCTTGAGAGCTTGACCACACTCGGCGCAGAAGGGGAAGGGAAGGGTGAATTCCCCTATCCGGCTCTTTCCAACCGGGAGGTGGAAAAATTGACCGAGGGTTATAGCGTCAAAACATTTCTTACGCGTTCACACCGCCGGGAGGTGGTTGTCCTGAAGAGGGGAGATTCTTAGATGGTGCGAAGAATAAAACTCATGATCGCTTTACTTGCGGGGATTGGAATTGGCGCTAACCCTATTTGGGGGCAGCAATTGGGCAAAGAGGCTTTGAGCAGTTTTCCGGCCGGGATAATTCAGATTGAGTACTCAAGTCCAGCGAAACTCCGCACGCTGCCCGATTACGGCACTCTTCGGGAGCGCTATATGGGCCCCTGGCTCAAAGAGCTTGAAACCTCCCTGAAACAACTTGGGGTCAAGGAAAGTGATGTTAATGAATTGGTGCTGGGGTGGGCTTCGAGCGGGGACAAAAAGGAACTTTACGGGCTTGCCTCGGGAAGCTTTGATCCGAAAGTGCTTGGAGAACGTGCCGCGGAGCGCCAAATCGCCCCCGAAACCATCGGGACGAAGACAGGATATTGCCTTGGGGCGGGCCTGGAGACCCCGTGCGTGGTAGTCCTGGGGGCGAACGAGGGGGCGTTTGGAACCCTCAGCGCCTTGAGTGAAATGATGGACGTCAGGGGTGGCGCGCGTCCCAGCCTCGGTTCAGACGCGCAATTCGCCAAGGTTGTGGCGGAGGCCAAAACCGAAGCCCCGATCTGGGGGGTCTCGACCGACGGGGCAATCGCCGTCTGGTTCAAAGGCTGGATGCCCTCACAGGGTGACATCCAGTTGGACTGGAGCCAGGTCTTTCAAGGGGTGGACACGCTCAGTTATAGCATCAATGCAGGCAGCGATGTCCACTTGCACCTGGAGCTTTATTGCAAGTCTTCTGAATCGGCCACAAGTCTCCGGCAGGTTCTGGAAGGATTAAAGCTTGCGCAGCAGTTAGCCTGGCAAACCCAACATCCCAATCAGGCCAACCCTTTCAGCGGGATGTCCGTGGAACTGAACGGCGGTCAAATCAGCGTGAATCTGACCGCAAGTTACGATGAACTGAGCGCTGCTGGACCCATGGGGGCGCCTCCCTCGCAGTGACCGCAAGGGAGGCTAGAGAGGCGACAAGATTCCTTACCCGAGGGCTTGCACGGTAAGGGAACTGTTGAGCCGGATGTGGCAACGGGTATTGGGCGGCACGTTGACATTGCCGCCACGCATTAAGAAGATCTCGTATCCAAGAAAAGCTGCCGCGCTCGCCGGGACGGCCGCGGTCAGGGCAGCGGAACTGGCCACCGCAACTTTAGCTGCCGTAAGACCCCCCACCGTCAAGAAACCTGTCAAGAAGGTTTTCCAGGAAGTCTTTCGCCGGCCTTCCAGGTGACCTTCTGAGTCGAGTTCACCCATGACCCCTTGGGAATGTTCCAGGCTGGAAATGACGGCAGAGACCGGAATCTGCTGGCCGCTGGGCAGGGTGACGTAATCGAACCGGAAAGAGATTTTCCCGGCATGCCGCATTCTCCCCGGAGGGCGGACAGCCGTAATATGGCCGTCAAACAGCGTGCCGGTTGGTAGGGCTAATTGGCCGCTGATGTAGACGGGCTGGGTAATCTCGGCGGCGATGGGATCGTTGACATGGCTGACCAGCGTATGCAGGCCGGTCAGCACGCGAGCTTTGATTAAAGTCTCGGCTGGAACCGTAAGGACCGGGACGGCTGAAACCCGCGCCGCCCCCTCACGGTACCGCGATCCACGGTGGGGCAAAAGTACACTGCCGGAAATCGATCCCGCAGGTAGTCCCAGCATCAGTACAACCAGGATAGTAAGCAAACGTCGCATCTTTTACCTCACTTAGCAGAGCCTGCCTTGCGGTCCCCTGCGTATTGCAGGGTGACAAATCTCTGCGCCCCAGCACTAAATTGGTTTTTGCCTTCTAATTTTTGTGACCCCAGTAATTAGGATCGGC
>DATKQU010000213.1:0-6577 GCA_035532595.1 Terriglobia bacterium
CGCTTTAAAGATGGTCTGGAGAAATTTGGAAGGGCCCGGCGGTTTTGAGAGAAGGATCAGGGATAACAACGGGGTGAGCCATGATAGAACGACGCGAGTTGTTGACTGTGCTTTGTCTGGGAGTGGTCCTCGGAGCCCCAGGTTGGCTGAGGGCGCAGAAGCGCGAACCCAAGATGCCGGTGGTCCGAGTCCGGGTGGATATGGTGCAGTTGGATGTGGCGGTGAGGGACAAGAGGGGATATTACGTTACCGGCCTCAGCCCTCACAACTTCGAGATCTATGAGGATGATATCCGGCAAAAGATCGCCACTTTCGGAGTAGAGGATCAAGCTCCGCGAAAATTGGAGGACATTAAACATTGGGAGAGCAAGCCCCAATTGGTGAAACCATTCTCTAAGAAGGATACCTCACGCGGGCTGGATGGCGTTGACTCCGCAGACGCGGCCTCCAGCATTTTTGTCCTTTTTGACACCAGCAACTACATGTACCGGGGCTTTGTTTTCGCTCAGGATGCCATTGCTGCCTTCGTTCGATATCTCGATCATCGGGACCGCGTGGCGTTCTATTCATATAGCCGCGATGTTTCCCGGGTGTGCCTGCTCACCGGGGACCGGTCAAGGGTCTTGCAGGGGGTCAGAACGACCGTGGCTGGCGATCAAGCGGCGCTTTATGATGCGCTGTTGAAGACTCTCAGGGATGCGGGCATGTTTTCCGGCCGGAGGGCGGTCGTGGTCTTTTCGAACGGGCCCGACGACGCCAGCATGGCTTCGCCCGAAGACGTTCGCGACCTGGCGCAGTCGGAAGGGATTCCCATCTATATGGTCTGTACCCAGGAAGCCGAAGACGACACGCTTTCCAGCGCCATCTTCAAACGCATCAGCATCGCCACGGGAGGGCAAGCCTATTTTGCCGGGCACTGGAAGGGGCAGCGGAAAGCTTTCGATTCCATCCGCGACGACTTGGCGCATCTCTATACGCTCAGCTACTACCCGAAGCCGAATCCGAATCTCGGCTGGCGCACCATCACGGTGAAGCTGGTGGGCCAAAAGCTGAAAAAGTACCACGTTCGCACCCGGACCGGATATCGTCCCCCGTTGGTTTGGGCCAATCCTTTGAACCGCGCGGCCTCGGAGAGCGGGACGCCGCCTCTCAGCTCTCCAGGCAACGAATAATTGCGGCGGGAATAAGCGGTCCTCTCCTCTGCAGCGAGTCGCCTCCGAAGACTTTCCGCCCCTGCCGAAGGCTGTCGTTCTGTTTGGGCAGATGCCCTTTCTCTCAAAAATTCTGAGGCCGGAAGCGGGTAGCCGTTATTCAATTTCCAGGTGAGCATCGCGGTTGGTTTCCTGCGGCGCGCCGGCAGGAGTTCTGCCCGCGGAGGTTAAGTCTCGTTTAGGTCGTCTTGAAGTCTTGGAGCAAAGAAGCGGAAATAGAGATAGATATTGAGGGCCATGACCCCCGCGTAAATGCAAAAGGGGATGGGGATTTCAGAAATCTCGAACAGGTAGCCGGTCAGCGCGATGCCGCCGGAAGACGCGCCCAGGCGCGCCACTTGGTTGATGCCCATGGCCCGGCCGATCTCATCCTGCTGAACCATTTCCGTCAGCGCGGCTTGCTGCACCGGCACCGCCATCACGCGCAGTGCGGGGGTAATCAAGTAAATAATCAGGGCAAGAGCCAGAATCCTCGTGAAGGGGAGCATCAACAAGAGCAGCGTTCCCGCTCCGCGGGTGATGGCGATGCTCTTCACGAATCCCAGCCGCCGCTCGAGGCGAGGCGCGGCCAAGAGCGCAATCGCGGCCAGGCATCCGCTGGCGAAAGCATAAATCCCCATCTGGGATTTGGGAATGTGATAGACGATCACAAAGAAGGGGATCAAGAACGGCACGACCAGCCCTTGGGATAAACCATTGAGAATCCCGGTGATGGTGAATTTGCCGATCACCAGTTTGCTGTGCAACCGGCGGAGATTCCCTTGCACGTTTTCGGTTTGCAGGAAGAAGAGCGATAGAAGGCCGAGGCCCGATATCAGCGTCGCCGCCAAAAAGAGTTCCCGAACTTCAAAGAATTTGGCCATGAGAGCTCCGAAGGCTGCGAACATCCCGCTCAGGAAGGTCAAGACGGAGAAATAGGAGGTCCGATTGCCCGGCGTCGTCAGATCGGCGATGACGGCATTCTGGATCGGTTGCGCCGCCCCGCCGACTCCGCCCCCCATCAGCGATCCCGTCGCCGAGTAACCGCCCAGAATGCAGGCGACAAATAATTCGGGCAGCCGGCTCGAAAAAAACACAACCCCGGAACTGAGCGGCAACAGCAGTCCCACCAGGAAAAGGGTTCTGCCCCGTCCCCAGATGTCCGTCAAAAATCCGAACAGCAGGCTGAAAGCCGCTGTGGCGATGGCAGCCGAAGTATAAAGGAGCCCCAGCTTGAGAGCGCCGTAGTGGCGGGTGGTCAGCACCAGGTACGGGAAGGCGATCGTGATCATGCCCGCCGCGATGCTGCGCGAGATGCGAAACAGTACCAGAAGAAGAAGCTGCCCGAAGTTGTCTTTCATATTTGCTGAACAGTTCGAATTTGAATGACCTTCCAGTTTATTACGGCTGGCGCTCCCGGAGCCATCGATATCGCTTCTCACTTCAGAAGAATTGAAGCAATGAGGGTGTGTCAAAGACGAGTTCCCTAAGGCGAGGCGATGAGGATTGACAGCCATCAGCATTTCCGGAAAGTCAGCCGGGGCGATTACTCCTGGATGAAGCTGGAGATGAAAATTTTGGTTCGGGACTACTTGCCGGAAGATCTGAAGCCAGGCTTGGGGAAACACCAGATCGGCAAGACGGTGGCCGTCCAGGCCGCTCCGACCATGGCGGAGACCGACTTTTTGCTTGGGAGGCGCTTGCGGATTGCTTCGCAGCGCTGACTCGGTTAGATTGATTAATGCTGTGCATTTGATTGGCAGGTCGCTGAAAAACTATGACGAAGCCTGATGATGGTTGCCGGCTTGGCCAGCGCCAGCCAGAGGAGAAATCGCAGGCAAGGAAATCATTCTGGAAGGAAGGGTGACACGAATGCAGGCTGGAGTTTACATCGGGAAGGAAAATCTTAAGTTCCAGGATTGGCCGAAACCTCAACTTGACCCAGGCGAAATTCTGATCAAAGTCAACTACGCGGGAATCTGCGGGACGGACATGATGATCTACAGCGGAAAACACCCGCGCGTCGTTCCGCCCCGGGTGCTGGGTCACGAGATTTTCGGCACCATCGCCGAATCCGCCGCGCCCGCCGCCGGAGAGTTGAAAGAAGGATCGCGCGTGGCCGTGTTTCCGCTGATTTCCTGCGGGCGCTGCGCCCCCTGCCGCGAAGGGAACGCACACGTCTGCGAGCGGCTGGGGCTGATCGGAATCGACGTTGACGGGGGATTTGCGGAATACGTCAAAGCGCTTCCGGAGCAGCTTGTTCCCGTCCCGAGCGGCGTGAAGGACGGGCAGGCCGCGCTGATCGAGCCCCTTTCGGTGGCGGTTCACGTGGTGCGGACTTCCGGATTTCAAGCCGGCGACACCGCCCTGGTCACGGGAGCCGGACCCATCGGCAATTTGATTGCCCAAGTGCTGCGGGCGGCGGGGGCGCGCCGGGTGATGGTGTCGGAGGCAAAGCCTTTCCGGCGCGAGATGGTCCAGCGGAACGGCTTTGACGTTGTGAACCCCGAGGAAGAGAGACCGCACGAGGCGATGGGCCGGCTGACCGGTGAGACGGGGTTCGATCACGTTTTTGAGGCCAGCGGAGCGCGGGCAGCTTACCGGGATGCCGTTCTGTCCGCGAAAGTGCGCGGCCAGATAACCTTTGTGGGCCTTCCCAAAACTTTCCCCGAAATCGATACCCTTAGTTTGGTTTTTAAGGAGATTCGGACCGCCGGGGCGCGCGTGTACACGCGCAAAGATTACCTTGCCGCCATCTCGCTCCTGGAGCGCCGCGCGGTGGATGTCGAGAGCGTCATTACGGACCGGCTGCCCCTTCAGAAGGTCGAAGAGGGCATTCATAAGATGCACGACGCCGACGACAGCCTTAAAATCGTGTTCAGCCTTTGAGTAAGAAGCCGCCTCGCTCCCGGGAGACCCGCGACGGAATCTCGCGGGGCGGACTCCTCGCCGGTCAAAATCCGCCCGCGCAGCGGCTTCAAGACGAACTGACTCCCGCCTTATAGCGCTCCCGATGTTCGCGCACATAGTGGTTGTCGAAGATTGGTTCGGACTCGCACTCGGCCTCAATCACCGTGACAGGTTCATCGGGTGCATTCGCCGGAAGTCCCGTGAACTGGACGGAAATATCATCCTGCCGGAAATCGACTTTCTTTCCGGAGGCAAATAATCGCGCCGACTTTACCTTCGTGCGCAATCCCCCGATCGCGACCACGGTCTGCGGCCGGAAGAAAGAGAGCCAGTTGGCCGCAGGTGTATCGTCCGGCCAGAAATGAACGTGGATGTAAAGCGTGTCGCCCTTGCGCGTATAGTCCAGGTAAACATGCCAGCCGGCCTCGCACGGGTCAGATTCGTAAATGGTGGGGCCATTCTTGCTCATCCATTTGCCCACCGTCTCCAGGGTGCGAACCTCTTCTTCCGGGACCGAGCCATCGGGCTTGGGTCCGATGTTCAACAGGTAGTTCCCGCCGCCCTTGGCGCACTGGATCAGGTTGCGGACGATGGTTTTGGGAGATTTCCAGTCATCGTCCGACTTCTGATAGCCCCAACTGTCATTCATCGTCATGCAGGCTTCCCAGGCGCGGCCTTTTTCCGCCGCCTGGATATGTTGTTCTGGAGTTGAGAAGTCCCCCCGCAGTCCATTCCGGTTATTGACGATGATATCCGGCTGCAGCTTGAACACCATGTCGTTCATCTTCTTGGATTCCCACTGCTCGGCGGTCAAGGGCCAGTCGACGTCATACCAGAGAACGTCAATCTTGCCGTAGTTGGTCATCAGTTCCCGGATCAGGCCGTGCGTGTAAGCGACAAAGCGCTTGCGGGCCGCCTCATCCGTGGCGCAGCGCGCTCCGTCGGGATGATGCCAGTCCATCAGGGAATAATAGAAGCCCACGCGCAATCCTTCGGCGCGGGCTGCGTCCACAAATTCCCGCACCAGGTCGCGCCCGCAAGCTTGCTTGGGCGCGCAGTAGTCCGTCAGCTTGGTGTCAAACAAACAGAAACCCTCGTGGTGCTTGGTGGTCATCACCATGTACTTCTGCCCGGCCTGTTTGGCCAGCTTGGCCCAGGCGCGAGCCGCGTTGGGCTTGGGGACAAAGTGTTTGGCCAGCAGCTCGTACTGAGGGATGGGAACGCCTTCCAGCTCCATGGCCCATTCATGCTGTCCGATCACGCTGTAAAGTCCCCAGTGGATGAACATGCCGAATTTGGCTTCGTGCCACCACTGCATGCGCCGGGCGCGGTCGGCCACTGCGGAAGCGGGTTCACCCGGTCCCTCCGCGGTCTGCGCCTGCTTGGGCGCTTCTCTCTGCCCAGGCGTGCAAGCAGCGGTCGCGCCCATCGCGGCCACGGCGCCGCCTGCCCCGAGAAGTTTCAAATATTCCCGTCTCGATATGAAACTTGCTTTCATGGCATTCCTCCGGATGCGGTGATTTTGCGTGCAATCTTATAAGAGGTCGTGGCCTTGTCCGAAGCTCAGTTCGGCCAACAGGCTCCTTGGTCCGAAACTTTCGTCCCCGATCATACTCCATAACCGTGCAGGGCGGTCCACAAATAGCGGCCTTTCTTTCTGCCTCTCCGGGCGCTAAGCTGCTAATTGGATGAGCACCCAGCGGCAGGAAAAAGACCGGCTCGATCGCCTGCTCGTGCAGCGGGGCCTGGTGGATTCCCGCCAAAAGGCCCAGGCGCTGATCCTCGCCGGCCAGGTTCTGGTGGATGAACAGAAGGTGGAGAAATGCGGCGCGGCGGTCAACGCTTCAGCGCGCCTGCGCCTGCTGGGCGAAGCCTCGAAATACGTCGGCCGGGGCGGGCTCAAGCTGGAGGCGGCGCTCGATCATTTTGGCGTCGATCCCGGCGGAAAAGTGTGCCTGGACGTTGGCGCGTCCACCGGAGGTTTTACCGACTGCCTGCTGCAGCGCGGCGCCGTCAAGGTCTTTGCCGTGGATGCCGGAACAAATCAGCTGGACTGGAAGCTGCGGCAGGATCCGCGCGTGGTGGTTCTGGAAAAAACCAATGCGCGTTATCTGGCTTTTGAGCAGATCGGAACCCGCGTGGCGCTGGCTACGCTGGACGTTTCGTTCATCTCCTCCACGCTGATTCTTCCCCTCCTTCCGCCTCTCCTCGAAGAAGGCGCGGAGCTTCTTTCGCTGGTGAAGCCGCAATTCGAAGTGGGCCCCGCCCAGGTGGGCAAGGGCGGCGTGGTGCGTGACGCGCGCCTGCACGAGGAGGCGATTGCGAAGGTGGCGCGTAAGGTGGCGGAACTTGGATTCACGGAGATCGCCCGGGTGGAAAGCGCCCTTTTGGGGGCCGAGGGTAACCGGGAATTTTTCCTGCATGCTATTTGGCCGAAAAATGTCTAGAATGGTTTTTCCCCAGAGCGTAGCGGCCGG
>DATKQU010000214.1:0-9769 GCA_035532595.1 Terriglobia bacterium
CAGTCAGCACCAGGAGGGCTCCCGCTTCTGACAATCGCCGAGCCACGGCCTCGGCAATAGCGCCCAGCGCGCCGGTCATCAGAATGGATCTTCCCTTTAAGTTGATCTCGATCATGGCGCCTCCTAAGTTCTGCCGAAGATATTAGCAGTTGCCTGAAATGGATTCAACTGTTTCCGGTCGATGTAGTGCGCGCGCACTTGCTCAGTGGCAGGGAGATCGCGGCCACGTGTGCCCATGTACGCGGCTGCAAATCTGCTCCCCATCTGTTTCGTGGTGGAGTTAGACTAAGTGGGCAGGAATTCCGATCAAAGTTGTGGCTGGCTGCACTCCGGGAGGATCTATGGCAAAGCGCAGGAAAGTCATTGGGCAGGCTCTCATTCTGTTTGTGTTTGCAACTTGGGCTATGGCGCAGGTGCGGCATCAGCGGCACCATCCTCCGGATAACATAAACGAATACATCGAGCATCTGGAAGATCCAAGCCGCAACCAATGGCAGCAGCCCGAGAAGGTCATGAAGGCATTGGAGATCAAGCCGGGTGAGACGATTGCTGATTTGGGTTCAGGGCCCGGCTATTTCACTCTGCGTTTTGCCCGCGCAGTGGGGCCGAAGGGCAAGGTGTTTGCCGTCGATATTTCGCCCGGCATGCTGGCTTACTTGAAGAAGCAGGCGCGGGCCGTGCACCTCACGAATATCAAGCCGATCCTGGCAAAGCCTGACAATCCTGAACTCTCCCCAAGCTCGGTTGACATGATTTTTATTTGCGACACGCTCCACCACATTTCCAACCGGGCAAAATATTACCCATTTCTCATGCGAGCCCTGAAGCCGGGCGGCCGTCTGGTGAACATCGATTTCTATAAGCGGACGCTGCCGGTGGGCCCTCCCGTGCACATGAAGATCGCGAAACCTGAAATGATCAAGGAAGCGGAGGCTGCCGGATTTCACTTGGCCAAGCAGCTTAGCTTTCTTGAGTACCAGTACTTCTTAGTGTTTGAACGCTGATAGTGCGCGTGAGATGCGGCTGCGCGAGCTGGGCAGTCGCATGGCAGGTTCGACGGGACTTGGAAGCGATTGCAGACCTTACAGCGATTCGGCGACGTAACGCGAGAAAGCCTCGGCAAGCCGCCGCGTGACGGGACCGCGCACCTGCTGGACCGGCTGCGCCTCGATTTGGGAAACGGGTTGGACTTCCCGCGTGGTCGAGGTAAGGAAGACTTCGTCCGCGGCCAGAAGATCCTGAAGGCTCATGGGGGCTTCCCTGATGCGCACCCCGAGTTCGCCGGCGATTTCCAGTAACACTCCTCGGGTGACTCCCGCGAGACATCCTGATGAAAGGGGCGGGGTTGTTACTTCCTCGCCGCGCACAGCAAAGATGTTTGCGGCCGTGCACTCGGCCACTTTGCCACTTTCGTTGAGGAGAATCATTTCGTCGAAACCGCGGCGCATGGTTTGGTCAAGCGACCAAACATTTTGCAGCCAGGAGGTCACCTTGACCCCCGCGAGCGGGTTCGCGGCGTGGCGGCCTTGCTCCTGCACCCCCAGGTGCGCAGACCCTTTGCGTTCCAGCAGATCAGCCGTACAAATGAGCGAATCCACATCGGGCATGGATTCATCGCTGACCCAATAGCCGGCTTTGTTGTAGATAAAATAGACACGCGCGCACCCTTGGTCCACTTGATTGGCTTGAATCAACTGAGTGAGCTGTTGGATTGTGGATTCAGGCTGGTAAGCCAGCGGCAGGTTGATGCGGTTCGCGTCGGCGGCGAGGCGCTTCCAATGGCGCTCGAAGGCAAACGGATGGCCGTCATAAATCCGCAGGGTCGTGAACAGTCCCCAGCCGTTCAGGAGCCCCGCTTGGCCCGGAGAAAGGCGAACCTCTTCCATGGGAGCAATGCGGCCGTTATGGCAGACGAATTTGTGCAGCATGGAGTTCCAACCCGCAAGACCTTCGCTTCTTGCACGAACGCACAATATTGACCGCCCAGCGAGCGAAGTGTCAAGGCTCTACTGAAAGCTCCTGGTTGCCGTTGCGGTCACCTGGCGCTTGCGCCAATTCATACGGCGGAAGCTTTATGCCGATTTATAATCTGATTTGACGTTTGCGCCTATACCATCTTGCCGGGCCGGCGGCGAGCGTGATCATCGCACCCGGCGTGGATGGCCCTTTAAGCATTGGAGAGCAGGGAATGAAGATCGGAGTCATTTCAGATACACACGGATACGTTGATCCCCAGTTTGCGGAAGTCTTGACGGGGGTTGACGCTATCCTGCACGCGGGCGACGTGGGGTCGAGCGAGGTCCTCGATGATTTAAGGCTCATTGCCAAGGTTTACGCAGTCCAGGGAAATGTGGATGCGGCCGAGTTGGATTTGCCCTCTTCCCTGGCCGTGCAGTTTCAAAACCTCCGGGTCGAGGTCCAGCATCAGTTGCCGGTGCCGCAGCAAGAATTGGAGAACTGGGCGGACGGCGCCTTGCTTCCGAGATTGAACCCGGAACGCAGCGCCCAGTTTCTGGAGAGTTTTGATCCCACTACCCGCGTGGTAGTGTTTGGCCACAGCCACCTCCCGTGCCTGCTGACTATCGGGCATCGCTTATTCTTCAACCCAGGCAGCTCCGGGAAAAGGAGGTTTTCCTTGCCTCGTTGTTGCGGCATGCTTGAGCTCTTCCCACGAGGGGTCCGAGGGTCGATAATAGGGCTAGAGGGGGAAAGCGGAGGACTGCCTGACGATGTTTGGCTACCCCTTGGGGAGTGATGCGATGTCCAAACTGAAAAAGATCAAACGAGTTCTGGAAATCGCGGCGACGTTGCTTGCGGTGGCGATTGTGGTGATCGAGAAACTGGAGAAGGTCTAACGCCAAAGGAAGCTGCTGCTGGAAACGGAAGCGCCGCTATGGATTGTTCGAGGCGGAGCTGCTCACGTGATCGGCGGCCCGGCGAAGCCTTCGCGCAGTCCTTTCCCGCCCCAGCACATGCATGACCTCAAACAGTCCCGGTGCTACTGCCTGCCCGGTGAGCGCAACTCGAGCCGCGTTGATCAGCAGACCCGCCTTGATTCCTCTTTCTTCCGCGAACTGTCTCAAACACCCCTCGGTTTGCGCCAAATCAAACCCTTCCAACTTTTCGAGCCTTTCCGCGAGTTGGCTTAGGAGATCGTGAAGCGCCGGATCTTTCCAGAATTTCTTCCGGGCTTCGGGCTCGTATTCAAAGTCGTCGGTGAAGAATGCCCGGCCGCCCTGGGAGAAATCCTTCAATGTGCGGGCGCGCGTTTGGAGCAAGGCAACCGCCTGCCGGAAGTTCTCGCCCGACGCGAAGGTGGCGGGTTGAACGCCGGCGGCTTTTAATTCTGCTTCGATCAAGGGTAGCAGGCGGTCCATGCTCAGGCCCCGCAAGTACTGGCTGTTCATCCAGGCGAGCTTTTCGGGATCAAAGACGGCATTCGACTTTGACACTGCCGCGAGCTCGAACGCCCGAACCATCTCGGCGAGGGGAACGATCTCTTCGCCGCCCGGAGGCGTCCAGCCGAGCAAAGCGAGAAAGTTGATGAGGGCTTCCGGAAGGATGCCCTGGTCGCGGTAGGCGCCGACGGAAGTTGCGCCGTGGCGCTTCGAAAGGCGCTGGCGGTCTGGCCCCAGAATCAAGGGCAGGTGCGCGAAGATGGGTTCCGCTGCGCCCAGCGCCCGATAGACGAAGATCTGCTTGGGAGTGTTCGAAAGGTGGTCAGCGCCTCGAATGACGTGGGTAATTCGCATGTCCACGTCGTCCGCCACCACGCTAAGGTGGTAAGTCGGCTGGCCGTCGGAGCGCAGCAGGACGAAGTCTTCGATCTCCTCGTTCTCCACCTTGATGCCGCCGAAAACTTGATCATCGAAAGTTGTTTCGCCGGTTTCGGGAACGCGGAAGCGGAGGACGTAAGGCATCTTCTCCGCGAGGCGCCGTTGCCGTTCCGGTTCAGAGAGCTTTCGGCAGGTGCGGTCGTATTTCCAGGGGCGGCCGGCGCCGGCGGCGGCGCGTTTTGCCTGCAGCTCTTCCGGAGTGCAGAAGCACGGATAGGCGTGTCCCTGCCGCTCAAGCTCCGCGGCCAGCGCGCGATAGCGGTCCAGGCGGTCCGACTGATGGAAAGGTCCTTCATCCCATCCGAGCCCCAGCCATTCGAGGCTTTCCAGAATGGCGGTGACGAGCTCGGGCTTGGAGCGGTCGGCGTCGGTGTCTTCAATTCTCAGAATCAAGACGCCGTTCTGGCGCCGCGCGTAGAGCCAGTTGTAGAGCGCCGTGCGGGCTCCGCCGACGTGGAGATAGCCGGTGGGGGAAGGCGCAAATCGAACACGAATCTCAGCCATAGTTCACGTGCCAGCGGACGCGGCGGCGTCCGCCAGATCGGGCCGCCCGCGCCGGGTCAAACCATCCATCCTAAGCGATTTTGAGAGAGAACGCGAATCTTCCGTACTCGAAAGGAATCAGCCTGCGGCTCTTCCGAGGGCTGCAGGGCGGCTCCTCAAGCGGCCGCAAAGCGTCCGGGAGAGTATGCCTCCAGGGGAAGAGACGCCGTGCCGGTCAAGATCAGTTCGGCAATCAGCTTCGCCGTCATCGGGGTCAGCAGAATTCCATTGCGGAAATGGCCGGTGGCGAAGACCAGATTCTTCAGTTCTCCGTAACCCAGAATGGGGTAATGATCTTTGGTGTCGGGGCGCAGGCCGGACCAGGCGCGGTGAAACCTGGCCTTCTTGATCAAAGGGGCGATCCGCGAAACTCCCTGCAGGATCTTTTGCAAGCCTTCCGCCGTGACCGCCTTTTCATATCCGATGTATTCCGCGGTCGTTCCCGCCACCACATTTTTGCCGCTGCGAGGAACGAGGTAATGAATCCCCGACCGGACGACGCAAGGCAGTTCCTCATTGGTTTCGAGTTCGATCATCTGGCCGTGGCAGGGTTCCATTTGCAACTCGATCCCCAGCGTGGCCGCCAGGGGCTTGGACCAGCACCCGGCAGCCAGCACGAAGCTGTTCGCGGAAAAAGCCGAGGTGGTTCCCTCCCGTCCGGCCGTCGCGCGGACGCTTTCGAGGCGGCCGCCTTGCGCCTCAAAGCCCGTCGCCGTGGAACTCCAATGGAACTCCACGCCCGCCTTTTCACCGGCCTTGACCAGGGCGCGCGCCAGGCGTTCGTTATCCAGCCAGTGGTCTCCAGCAACCACCAGGGCGAGCTTAATGTCAGGAGAAAGCCCCGGGACGCGTTGGACCGCCGCATCTCCCGTCAGGCGTTCGAGGGGAAGGCCCAGGCGGGTTTGGTTTTTATAGATGTGTTCGAGCTCTTCGCACTCGTGCGGGTCGATGGCGACCAGCAACGTGCCGTCGCGCCGGTAGTGGACGCTCTCCCCGCTCAGCTCTTCGATCTCCGCGACGAAGTCCGGGTAAAGGTCGCGGCTGGCCATGCACATCTCAAAGAAAGGGTCGGGTTCGAGCATCTCGCCCTGCGGGGCGATCATGCCGGCCGCGGCGCCGCTCGCTTCCGAGCCCGGCTCGCCGCGGTCAATCACCGCAACCTTCACTCCCGATTGCGCGAGCCGCAGGGCGATGGCGCTGCCGATCAGTCCTCCTCCTACTATCACCACGTCTGCTGTCTTGGTTGAATTCCCAGTGGGTGCCATGCGTTGTGCCGTGCCTCCATTCCACAGTGCTTACTGATGCCCGCAAAATATAGTGACAACCGCCGCTGTAGCGCGGGTCTGTGACCCGCGTCTTTCGCCGCTCAAGCAAGCAATGCTTGCCGCCGAGCGGCGCTACAAAGAAAGCTGTCACGATATTTTGCAACTCTCAATAGTAGTCCAATCGGATGAAGCCATTTAAGAGTGTAACTCTTTAGAGCAGTTGTGGCGGCATTCAAAATCCAGCCGAGCTCGAAGGGGGTCTTCGATTTTACGCCAGGAAGGCAGGGGCGTCCGGCAGGGACGAGGCGGGGATTCGCCGGTTCAGCTTCGTTTTCGGTTCGTTTTATTAGCTGCTACGTATTTTCAACAACTTGGCTAGCTTCGTTTTAGGTTCGTTTTAGCTTCGTTTTTGACCTCGATCCTTTGTTTTCAACAACTTCTTAGCTTCGTTTTTTAAAAAATGATTTTTTTATTCTCTTTGTTTTTTCATTTAACCGACATCCTCCATATTTTTCCATATCTTGCCTCATTTTCCGTAGCGCGGACCTTTTTAGGTCCGCGGTTTTTTCTGTAGGGGCGGTGTCCTCACGGCCCGCTTTTTCCGTCATCCCAGCCCTCGCCCTCTGGGAGCGGGGGACCGCGAAGCGGTGGGTGAGGGGGGCCGTCTCTCGAAGGCCCGCGCTCCAGGCCGTTTCCTCACGGCGCATCCAGCCCGTTAGGCTAGCATAGTAGCGTAGCCATTGTCAACCCCTTTCTGCGGCATGGCTTTGGCGGCCAAAATGGCACCGCCCAATGCCCGTGACGGAAATGCCTCGAACTTGCAGCGCGGGTTGCGCGCTTTCCATGTCATCTGGCCGCTGCACACGCAATGTCGCCTGTTCGCCCCGTATCTGTTGCAGTGTGGTAGATTAGCTCGCGTGGATAAGTACCAGCAACTTCGCGCACGGGTTCTCGAAGGAAGGTCGGACGCCAATATCAACTTTGAGGATTTGCGCCGCCTGCTTGTATGGCTTGGATTCGAGGAACGTATCCGTGGCAGCCACCATATTTTCAGGAAGCAAGGCGTACGAGAGTTGATCGATTTGCAGGAAGAAGGAAATGAAGCTAAAGTTTACCAAGTGCGGCAGGTACGGCAAGTCATCGTGCGCTATGGATTGGAAGCAGAAGAGGTGTAAGCATGCACAGGTACGAGATCATCATTTACTGGAGCAATGAAGACCAGGTGTTCATTGCCGAGGTGCCGGAACTGCCCGGCTGCAGCGCGCACGGCGACACTCAGGAATCGGCGCTCGCTCACGCCCATGAAGCCATTCAGTTGGGGATCGACACCGCCAAAGAATTTGGCCACCCCATTCCCGAACCCAAAGGCGAACGCCTCATGCTGGCGTAAGTCAGCATGGCCGCAGCGCCAGCCGATAAGGGGCGAGGGCAATTGAATGCAGGGGAATACCGCTTGGGAAGCAAGCGGGCATTCGAGAGTTTCCACGCACACATCGCAAACACAGCGATGTACGCGCCAGCCGCGGGACCACGAGCCATAGACGTGCCACCCGGTGTTCACTCGTCACGGCAACTACGGTTGTTTTTCCGTTTTGCCCGAGGTTTTGCCCGCCTTCAGATCGCGGAGCAATCGGCCAAACTGCTCCATATAGGAGTCGTAATTCTTCCAATGACTAAAGTCCGGAATAAAGTATTCGCGAATCTCGCGGGCCAAGTCCCTGCCCGTGTCCCCATCGAAGCCTTCCCATTCTCGCAACGCCTCGAAGGAGCAGAGACGAACCGGAAATAGCACCTGCCTCCCCTCTTGGACTTCGCGTTTCCGAGCCTTCGAAATTTCTGTTTTCACCCATTCGCTCTTCATGCTATCGGGAGAAAGGATTAAGAGCAGCTTGTCGTGGAAGCGAATAGCCCGGTCGATCTGCTCGTGAAGCTTCCTACCGCTTCGAGCATCGTGCGGTGCGAACCAACAACGCACTCCCTTTCCTTGAAGACCTGCATACAGGCGGTCCGCGAACTCCTGATCTTTAGTCGAGTAGCTGATGAAGCAGGAATAGAACTCGATGGGGTTCCGGACTAACGACCGCATATAAACAATAAAGTCTTCTGGCACGCCGGCGCCACGCAGGAACACGTCTGGAATGTTTCCCTTCGACCGGTAGATCGTGTCGATACCGATGCTCGACGGGCCGCCATGCTTTGCGGTTTCCAGGCCAATTGCCCTGCTCAGGTCAACATCATTGAGTTGTAGGCGTACGAGTCCGGCAAGAGTGAAATTGGTTCCGGCAAGGTCGCAGTAGCTTAGGTCCACTTCCAGGAGATGAGCGCGTAGAAGGCACGCTTGAGAAAGGTTGGCATCCTTGAAGCTCGACCCGATTACATGGGCGGATGTCAAATCTGCACCTTGGAGATTCGCCTCGCCGAGATTGACTCCGAAAAGTCGAGCGCCCGCCATATTTGCGGACGCCAGGTCAGCCTTCACCAGCCTCACTTTCGACAGGAGCGTCCCGGAAAAATCGATTCCCCGGAGGTCGGTATCTGTCAGGTCAGCTCCTCCCAGATCCGCCCTCTTCACGTGATGCACGTGGACCTGAAAATTGGCGACAGATTCTTCGGGACCGACTTCTTCGGATAGGCCCTGTTCCGTAATGGGGTAACGTGCTAATTGACCCTTCCACCATCGGTTCCAGTTACGCACACCTTGCTTTAAAATGCTGAGGTGCTCCGGGTTGGCCATGGCTTCTCTCCAGATCGTAAGCGACATGATACACGAGCGAGTCGCGCAGAGTTCGCGTTTTTCGAACTCTGGGGCGCTTTCGCCGTGTCGGTGATCATAATCGGTCGCGCGAGGTAGCGGATACGTCACCGCTTTTGGCGAGGTGTGCGATCAGGCCAAGGCGCTTGAAATGCCGCAAATCTGGAGGAAGTCCCTTGCGCTACATCTGACCCCTCACCCGGGCGCTGGCGCGCCCGCCCTCTCCCCGCGGGAGAGGGTAAGGATTATTGGGAGCATGGCCGTTCGCGGCACGGATAAATCCGTGGCCTTTCTCATGGGGAAAAGACCGGCGATCATAGATCGCCGCTACAGAGACATTGAATTGCCACCGGGGCGGGAATTGCTTAGAATAGTTGAAGCTCGCCTGCAGCGGGCGGCAATTTGCAGCCAGGAACCATCGTTTGACTTGCCCCATTTGTGAAAAGAGAAAAGCGAAGCGCTACTGCCCGGCCAAGGCGGAAAGCATTTGCACGGTCTGCTGCGGCACGGAACGGGAAGTGACGATCGCTTGCCCGTCGGACTGCGCGTATCTGGTGGAAAGCCGCCGGCACGAAATTGAACGCCGGGAAATTGACTGGTCCGCGGTTCCTTTTGCGGGCACCAAGATTGCGTCTTCCTTTGTGGCCGCGCACGAGCGGCTGATCATGGCGCTGGGTTACGCTGTCTGTCTGCGCGCTCGGGACAATGCGGCGCTCACCGATCCGGACGTGATTGCGGCGCTCCAGTCTCTCGCTGAGACCTACCGGACACTTTCCAATGGCATCTATTTTGAAAAGGCGCCCGACTATCTTCCCAGGCGCGAAGTCTTCGACGCCTTGAAAGCCGCCATTGAAAACTACAGGAAAGCCGACACCCGGAACGCCGGCATGACCACGCTTCGCGACAGCGACATTCGGGACGCGCTGATTTTCCTCACGCAGTTGGGGGCGACGCGCACGAACGGCCGCCCGAAAGGCCGGGCTTTCCTTGATTTCCTGCGGAGCCAGTTCAAATCCGAAGAACTCCAAAAGCCTTCTTCAGGGCTGTTAGTCGTTCCCTAACAGCTCGCTAAAAAGAGGGTTTGTAGGCCGTCATTCTGAGCCCGTTCGCCCTTCCGCTTGCGAACGGCCCTGAGCGAAGCGAAGGGGGCTCAGGGTAAACTCCGCGAAGAATCTAAGCCTTCCGTTTGGATCAGAAAAGCAGATCCTTCGCTCCGCTCAGGATGACGGCGAAGAGCCTGCCCTGAACGAGGTGAAAGGGCTCAGCATGACAGTATCGACTTTTTCAGCAACCTAAGGAAGAACCTGTAACCATCGGCGCGGGAACCTTGTCTAATCATAAGCGTTCAGCGATCGTGAAGCGGGCCGGGTCGC
>DATKQU010000215.1:0-6106 GCA_035532595.1 Terriglobia bacterium
CCACGGAAAGCTCCAGCTTCCCGCTGCTGAATTTTGCTGGAACGGTTGCGGTGACCTCCGTGATTTCGCGCAACACGCCCTTTTCCTCTTTATAGAACACCGTCGGTTCGACCCGCACGAAGGGTTGCGAGGGGCTTTCCACGCCGCTTTCCTGAGTCAAACGCAGCGCATCATAATGCAGCTCGGAATCGCTGGGACCGTCCTTGGAGTCATCCAGAGCCGTCAAGACAAGCTTGTTCTGTCCCTGGCGGAAGGCCGCGGTCGGAAGCGCCATGACCAACTTGCCTTCGCCATAAATCGGAGAATATGCCCCCAGGTCTCCCGGGTAATAGCTGAGCTTGCGGTCAAAATAGAACAAGCCCTTTTGGCCATTCAGCTCAATCATCAGGTTTGGAACGCGGGCTGAATACAGCAAGGCAGACACCGTCAGGGAGTAGCGTCCCTGGGGCGCCTCAGCCAAATCAAATAGGATCGTGTACGGGTGCGCGCGGCCGCCCAGGGTTTTGTTTTCGGAACCCGGATGCGTGGCGGGCCAGTCCTTATCCGGGCGGCTCTGGCCTACAGTAAAGACCGGGTTGTCGTCCGGGTTGCTGAAATCAACTTTGGCCTTAAATTCGAAGGAGGATTGATCAAACGTTCCGATCTCCCAGAGCACGGTTCCGTTCGCCTGCGTTGACGCGGGGCTCTGCGCCCGCAGGGCTGGCGACGCTGAGCCGGGCGCGGCCAAAGTGATGCCGGCGGTCGTCACTCCGGCTAAAAAATCCCTGCGCGTGAGGCCTCCATCCCCCACTTTGAAAAAACGATGTCTCTTTGCCATCTTTGATCCTCCTCACGTTGTACCGCGCGTTGTAAATGGCTGATCATTCGAAGGGACGTATCCCCGGCACGATTCGCGTCGCGGGGTTCCACCCTCGCGATCGCGGTTCATCAAGCCTTGGTTGACCCGGTGCCCGATTCAACGAAGCTCATTCCGCCGATGGGAACGAGCAAGCCGCCATCCACCATGACAGCCGAGCCCGTTACGAAGGACGCCAAATCGCTGGCTAAGAACACGATGACATTGGCGACTTCTTCGGGGCGTCCCATTTTGCCCCGAATGTGCATGCGGTCGCAGGCCTCCAGGACCTTTTCAGGGTTGGGGTCGAGGCTGGCGGACCACCGGAGCATCGGCGTGTCGATAGCGCCGGGAAGGACGCAGTTGGCGCGGATGTTCTGGTCTCCATAATCAAGAGCGATACTCCGCGCGAGCCCCAGCAGGCCGTGTTTGCTGACGATGTAATGAGCCGAATTGCGCAGCGCCGCCACCGACTGGGCCGATCCAATGATGACGATTGCGCCTCCACCCCGCTTGATCATCTCCGGAATGGCAAACTTGGCCATCAAAAAGGCGCTCTTCAAGTTGATGTTCATGACCTCGTCCCACTCCGCTTCGGAAAGCGAGGTGACGGTTCCGTAGCGCTGAATCCCCGCGTTGTTCACCAGGACATCAATCCCGCCGAGCTCTGAGACGATTTGAGGGATCAGTTGCTCCACCTGGGACCCGGAGCTGACATCAGCGGAGAAGAACTTTGCCTTGCTCCCTTTTTGTTTCAATTCGGAAACTATGTTCCGGCCCGCTTCGGCATTTCGATCGACCACGGCGACCGTGGCGTTTCTTTCCGCAAAGGCTCGCACCGCAGCCTCTCCAATTCCGGACCCGCCGCCCGTCACCACCGCAACTTTTCCTTGGAAGTCCATGGCCACCTTTCGTCTCTTTAGGGTTTGCCCATCCCCAGGGCAGTTCTCGCGCGCTCAGCCGGACCGGGAACCTCCGGCTACGGGAAGGGAACGCGAATCGCTCAGTTATGCCGGCGCGCGATGGCACCACAGCGGCTGGCCTTTAACGCCCAGGTCGAGCACGGAAATATGATTCCTTCCGAGATTGCTTATAAACAATTGATCGAAGTTTGGCCCGCCGAAAGCGCAATTCGTGGGCTGGCACAGGAATAGATTTTCGACGTCCTGGCATACCAGTTCGACCTTGCGGTCAGGCGAGACGCGATAGATGCAATTCGAGGCATAAGTGGTCACGTAAAGGTTCCCGCGCGCGTCAAAGGCGATTCCGTCGGGCACCCGCACCAAGCCTTCAGCATAGACTTCAGGAACGCCCGCCGCTCCGTCCGGGTTGATCCGGACGCGAACCACCCGGTCAAGGTTGCTTTCGACGACATAAAGATATTCCTCAGCCGCGTCCAGGGCGATGCCGTTGGCAAAATGGAAAGGTCCCTGAGAAAACAGGCGGGCCTTGCCATTCGCGTCGAGCCGGTACACGACGCCGCTGCCCTGCTTCCACTCGCCCGAATCGCTGAAATAGAGATTGCCCTTGGAATCGAAGACGCTGAAATTGGGAGAAGCAAATTTACGTCCGCCGGCCGAATCCGCCAGCTTGCTCACCTTTCCTCGAGGAGTTACCTTCAGGACTGCCTTCAGCCCCATATCGCAGATGTAGATGTTCTCCTTCCGGTCGAGGGTGATCCCAAGACAGAATCCTCGGGTGTTAGCCAGGACCTTGGTCTTCTTGCCTTCCGGTGAAATTCGATAGACTTGTCCAGCTTCGCCCCCCGCGTAAAGCGTCCCATCCTTTCCCACCGCCACGCATTCCGGATGGTCCAGCCCCACCACGAAATTTCGAACCTCGGAAACTGGGTAGAGCATGAAGATCCTCCTGTTCTCGCCGTCGTTAAGGTGGCACACCCTGACAGGGACAACGCGAGGAATTGAAATCCCTGTTACCGGTACTGTCGCGATGTGAACATTCTTCACGCCAAAGCGGTAGCTGTCAAGGGAAGCTCGTGGAACAATTTCTTCGTGCTCGTGTCGCCCGCGATTTCAACCCTTCCCGCGGGATGTCGTTTCCAGCAACAGCTTTCCGGCTTGCAAGGCTCGGCGGATTTAGTGCCGCGAGATCATCGTGCCTAATTCGAAACCGTCGGGCGGGCGGCCGGGGCAGCGTTTTGTGAACTTTGTGAAAGCTTAAACTCACGTTCAGCTTCCGCCGGCCGCCCCAACCTGACCAATACGCGCCCCAGTAGATAGTGAAACCTGGGAGCCTTGGGATCGAGCTTCACCAGCTTTTTGAGAATGCCATAGGCCTCGGAATAGCGGCCTTCCCGAATTTCAATCTCGGCCAAGGTCTCATTGGCGACGCGGTTTTCCGGGTCCGCCTGGAGGGCCTTTGCGATCAATCGCTCGGCTTCCTCTAGCCGGCCCGCGTCAAAGGCCATGCGGGCCAGTTGGGCATTGGCGTCGGCGTTCTCGGGTTGGGTCTGGAGGACCTTTTCCAACTGCTGCCGCGCCGCTTGGGGCTGATGCAATCCTAAGTAGGCCTTGGCCAGAGAGAACCGGGCGCCCGGTAGGAGAGGATTGATCTCCAGGCATCGCAAGTAGGCCTGTTTCGCTTGTTCATTTTGATCCTGCTGCAAGTAGAGATCCCCCTGAGCCTCGATGAGTCCGGGGGAGTCCGGGTGAAGCCGCAGGGCGTTTGACAAAACGCCCCCAGCCTGATCGTAATTGCCGCTTTGGATTAACGCTTCGGCAAATGCATAGGAGATGTCTTCTCTTTGGGGGGCTTCCGCGTGCGCCTGGCCGATCCAGTTGACCGCTTCGGCGCGCTCGCCCATGGCTGCGGCGTCCATGCCAATGTGGAGATAAGGTTCAGGGTTTGATGGATTGAGCTGCAAAGCGCTCTCGTAGGCGTTTCGCGCGTCCTTAAACTTCCGAAGTTTGGAGTAGACCATGCCCAGGTTCATATAGGCTGCAAAATCCCGCGCGGCGGCCGGGACGGCGCTAAACTCATCAGCGGCCATTTGATATTGCCCGTTCTCGGCCAGGAGCAACCCTAAGGAAAAATGGACCTTTGGATCGGAGCCCGCCAGGCCTGAAAGCCGAACTGCTGTTTCACGCGCTGCGGGAATGTTATGCGCTCCAAAGTATGCTTGGGTCAGTTCCATGAGCGCGCCGATGCTGGAGGACTGCTGAACCCCCGCGGCCCGGAAATAACCGATCGCGTGGGGATACGCACGCTGTTGGAGATAGTATCTGGCCAGGTTGAGATTGGCTGCGAGGTCGTGCGGGTCGATTTTCAGAGCCTTCTCGAACTCCGCCACGCTGGCGGCGTAATTTCCGGATGCGGCATAGCTGGCGCCGAAATTGTCATGGAATTGCGCGATGTTGGGATTGAGTGCGATGGCTTTCCGGTACGCTTGCTGGGCCTTGAGGTGCTGGCTCTGAAGGTCGTAGGACAAGGCCAGGGTGGCGTAGATCCCCGGTATCGCGGCGCAGCCGCGCTCGGCTCCCTGCAGCGTGCGCTGCGCTTCGATCACCTTTCGCTGGCGGAGGAGTTCCACGCTCTTATTCAGCAGAGCCTCGCACTCCTCGCGCCGCAGTTGACCCGGGAAACTTTCCAGGGGGCACGCGAGGGCCACCATCACGCAGAGCATCATCAAGGTGAGACGTCTTTTCATACGCGTCAGATGCAGGTCACGGTCTGGGCCCTCATTGGGGACTATTCGAAATCACCACCAGCGCTTTAGTCAGAGAGTCTTGCCGAAAGTCCTTGGCGTCCTTTTCGCTCTTTTCGTTCACCTCGGCAAAAAGCTTCCGGGCTTTCACATGCTCGCCGATTCTCTGGTAGGTTTGCGCCAGCAGATAGCTGATCGAGTTGGCTTTTGGGGCAAGGGTATGCGCCCGTTCCAAGTCGCCGAGCGCCTTCTCGGTGTTCCCGGCCCGCAGTTCCAGCTTGGCGCGATCCCGATAGGCATGGGCAAAATCGGGATAGATGGAGAGGGCGGTTTGAATCGATTGCAGGGCCTGAGAGAAGGCCGGTGTCCCCGGCGCGGCACCCTTTTGGATGAGGGCTTCGGTAATGAAATAATAGGGCAGCGGGTCCTTCGGTTTTCTGGCGATCTCCTCTTCGAAGGCGCGAACGGACCCCGTTAGATCCCCCTTTTCGAGCAGGCACAATCCCAGGGAAAAGTAACCCTGCGGGTCGTCCGGAGCCATATGGATCGACTGGGCCAGGTCCTTCTCCGCAGCCGGGAAATTCACTTTGAGCGTATAGGCGATTCCGCGGCTCAACACCAGTTCATGCGAGTGGGGCAGGCGCTCGATTCCGGAGGTAAGAATCTGCACGGCGAGATCATAGTTGAGGTGCTGGCAGGCGAGGGTGGCGATGTTCAGGTAGTTTTGAATATCGTCAGGATGGGTTAAGATTCCCTGCCGGAAGGAATCATACGCTTCCTTCGTATGCCCACTTTTTTCCTCGGCAACCCCCAGCAGGCTGTAGCCCTCCGGAGCTATGTCTCCCTGAGCCACGAGTGGCTTGAGGGTCTCGACGCTGCGGGCGTACTCGCCATCCTCAAAATACGCCAGGGCCAAGCCATAGGCCCGATCAAACGCATCCGGGTAGTCTGGAGGAAGAGATTCGAAGACCTTGACGGCAGCCTTGTAATTTTCCGCTTCCCCCAGCAGCCAGGCGAGTTGAAAGCGCAGTTCATTGCTGAGATCTGGCCGCAGGGTCAATTGCTCCAGCAGACGGACCGCTCGCTGCTGTTCTCCGGTCTTCAAAAAGGCGGTGGCTTGCATTAAAGTGAGTTGAGGTTGGCGAGCCACCTGGCCGGGCGTCTTGGAGAAGAACAGGAGCGCCTGAGCATACTGTTTCTGTTCAAAATAGTACTGGCCAAGGATCAAATTAACCGCCACATCCTCAGGGAACATCTGTGCCAGCGGAACCAGTTCCTGCACGGCCTGTTCTTTCAAGTTCTGGTGCCAGCAAAGGATTCCAAGTTCCCGGCGCGCTACCCAAAAACTGGGGTCAATGGCTAGAGCCTTTTTGAGCTCGTCAATCGCTTGCCCAGGCCGGCCCAGCAAGGCCAGGGCAATTCCTTCCCCCGCCGGCCCATGGGGAAGCTGCGGCGCCATTTTTGCCAGGTGCTGGAACTCCTCAAGCGCCTCTTGATAATGTTTCTCGTGCAGGAGCTGCAGTCCCTTCTGGTAGGCCCCTTCAACTTGCTGGCGGGCCGGTTCCGGGCCTGTTGGATTCTCCCGAGTTTGCGCCTGTGCCGGAACA
>DATKQU010000216.1:0-16723 GCA_035532595.1 Terriglobia bacterium
ATGAGCTGAACCTTGGTCGGGAATCCCAGGGGAGAAGCCTCCTTTGCCATATCTAGTCATACCACTAGATAGCAAAAGATCGGCTCTTCCGCAAGAACAAAGTTTCCCAAGGCTCTCGTCTAGTTAAAGGCCAAAGTCCAGACGCGGGTCATAGACCCGCGCTACAGTAATAGTTGTCACTATATTTTGTAACTCTCAATAGTTGAAAAGAGAAGCCCCCGCCGAGGGTGGGCGGGGGCTTAGATCACATCAATCCGCTGAAGGGATTTAAACTTCAGACCCTACGCTGAAAAGTTACTGATCCAGTTCCTATTGCTGCGGCGGTGCCTCTGTTTGTTTCTTTGACTTCTTGTGTTTCTTAATGTGCTTCTTAATGTGCTTTTTGTGATGCGTCGTTTTTGTAGTCGTTGTCGTTGTAGTTGTTGGTTCCTGCGATGAGGTTTCCTGGGCAAATACTGGCATCGACAGGGAAACTGCCACTGCCAGGACCGACAACAGTGTCAAAAGCTTTTTCATGTTGGGAGGTTCCTCCTTCAAGATGGGTCTTGCATGTAAACTGCCAGCACGGAAATGGCCAAACCCATCGATCCGTCCATCGCCGTCTCAACTATTTGATTTACAAGGACGTATTCTTAGACACGGATTGTGACCAAAACAACCTGCGTCAAAACCTTCATGGGCCTACACGACTTGGTATATTCCCATACCAACTGGGGTACAAGTCACTCCGGAAAACGTCGAATCACTGCCAGTGCAGCTATAAGGTTTCGGCTCCTAAATTGTGACCACTCGGCTTTCCGAGGGTATTCACGAGTTGTCCGAAAGGCCAAGGGAAGACAACCGCATCGGTCTGCGGCACGAAGTGAAAACGTTTGCACACAGGGGATGCCGTTATATCTCCTGAGGCGACGGGAGCCTTTCGGTCAAAATCGCTTTGACCTGATTGGTTTTTATATTTGGTACAATCCAGGTTAGCTATGGCGACCCTCCGTGAAGTCGGAAGCCCAGGAATCGGGCGCGTGTTTGCAGGGAGAAACCCCCTAAAACTCGTCATTTTCTTTATCACCTCTGTATGTAACGCCAAGTGCCGAACCTGTTTCTACTGGCCAGAGCTTAACCAGCGCGGGGATTTGACCTGGGAGGAAATCCAGCAACTTTCTTCCACGATGCCGCCCTTCACCGATCTGTGGCTGTCCGGCGGCGAGCCCATGTTGCGCCGCGATCTGCCTGAAATCCTGCATCTGTTTTACGTGAACAACGGCATCCGCTGGGTCAATTTTCCCACCAACGGCCTGCTGCCCGAACGCACCGCCGAGTGGGTGGCAAGGATTTGTACGGAAAACCCCAAGTTGCAGCTCGACCTGAACGTGGCCATGGACGGCCTCCATGAACTCCAGGATTCCATTCGCGCCGTGCCGGGCAATTTTGCGAAGACTCTCGAGACGCTGGAAAAACTTCAGCCCTGCCGGCGGCAATTCGCAAACCTGCGCGTCAACATCAACACGGTGATTTGCGCGGAGAACTTCGACGGGGTGCCCGGCATCGCAGACTTCGTGAAGAACAACTGCGCCGTGGATGGCCACTACTTCAACATTATCCGGGGGAACGCCAAAGACCCGTCGCTCAAGCGCCTGCCTTTGGAACGTTTGCCCGCGTTGTATAAGGAGCTTCGCAAGGTCTACGCCTACTATGCGTCGCGCGCCACGAGGCACGTCGGAGGCGTCAAGAAGGCGTTCGGCAAGATGTATTACGAGAGCGTTCTTGCCTTCCATAACAAAGTACAGCTTGCCAATATCGAATCTCCGCATCCCTGGCCCATGCCCTGCACCGCGAGCGAAACCTCCATTGCGATCGACTACAACGGCGACGTGCGGGCTTGCGAACTGCGCGGCAAGCTCGGCAACCTGCGCGATTTCGGCTGCGACTTCCAAAAATTCTGGCAGACCGGCGAGCGGACCAACGAAGGCCGCCACATTCGCGACGATCAGTGCTGGTGCACGCACGTCTGCTTTATCCACGACAGCATGCGTCATTCTCCGAAGGCCGTGCTCTTCGATATTCCCTTGAGTTATCTGCAATCGAAATTCTCCCTGTAGTTCGGCATCCTTGCGGGAACTGGCGATTGGCCCGCGGTTGGGCGAGCGGTCGCCGGTCGTGGTAAAATCCCGCCGTTCATGGGTGGAGAATCTTCTATTCCCGCGACCACCTCCGCAGCCGCTCTTCCGGCTTCTCTGCATCTCCGCTACTTTTCCCTGCTTCGTCGGAATCCGAATTTTCGCCGGCTGTGGCTGGCCCAATTGATCAGCGAGCTGGGTGACTGGTTTTACAGCCTGGCGGTTTATGACCTGTTACTCAACAAAACTCACAGCGGAGGGGCGGTAGGCTGGGCCATTATCATCCAGACCCTGCCCTGGTTTTTCATGACGCCGCTGGCGGGATATATTGCAGACCGTTTCCCTCGCCGGACGCTGATGATCCTGGCGGATATCTTTCAAGGGCTTATTGTCCTCGGCCTGCTCTTTCCCAGCGTAGCGTCCAACGTCCACATGATCTATCTGCTGCTCGGGCTGGAGGTCATTTTCGCCTCGATCTTCGAGCCGGCGCGCAGCGCTATTCTGCCCAATGTGGTATCGGCTGAGGAGATCCTTCCCGCGAATGCGCTCTCCTCCGCCACCTGGTCTTTTGCCCTGACGGTTGGCGCGGCTCTGGGCGGGGCAATGACTGCGTTGCTGGGCCGCAACGTCGCCTTTGTGGCCAATTCCGCCTCCTTTTTTGCCTCGGCAATTTTGATCTATCGCATCTCGGTCCATGAGCAGCATCTAGCGCCTTCGCGGAAGATCGCGCAAGGCATCGCGGGAGCCACCGCCAGCATTCGCGAGGGCCTGGAATACGTCAAGACGAACGGAAAAGTCTTGACGCTTCTGCTGGCCAAGGCGGGAGTAGGAATCCTCGGAGGATCGCTCTTGCTCCTGGTGATTTTCGGCGAGCGCATTTTCCCCCTTGAGGGCCGTGGCGCACTGGCGGTGGGACTGCTCTATGCCGCGCGCGGCGTGGGCGCCGGAGTCGGACCCCTGATCGGCGACCGCCTGACGAACAACATCCAAAGCCGCATGTGGAAAAGCATCGGGATCAGCTTTTTCATCATCGGCGCCGCCTACGTAGCATTTAGCCATGCGTCCAACCTTTGGCTGGCGATCTTCTGGATCTTCGTCGGGCATATGGGCGGAAGCAACATCTGGGTCATGTCCACAACGCTGCTCCAGCTCAATACCTCCGACCAGGTCCGAGGCCGGGTCTTTTCACTGGACTTTGGACTGTTCATGCTCATGATTGCCGTTTCAAACTACCTCGTGGGCCAGGGTCTTGACACCTGGGGCTTCACGGCGCGGGAACTTGCCGCCGACCTCGGACTGCTGATGGTGATCCCCGGGATCCTCTGGATTGGCACCCGAAAGTTTTGGGGAGCGGAGGCTGTTTGAGGATGGCTTCGGGATAGCCCGAAAGAAGTCGCAAAGATGAGTCATCGTTTTGCCGCTGACCGCATGATCGGACGCCTGGCGCGCATGCTGCGCCTGCTGGGCTACGACACAATTTATTTGCCCAAGCTCGATCCGGCGGGACTCGCGGAAATCGCCCGGCGCGAAGACCGCATCGTTCTGACGCGGGGCGAAATCCGGCAGCGCTTTCCCCCTGCGGCTAATGTCTTTCGCGTCGAGAGCGAATATCCTGCCGAGCAATTGCGCGAGGTCGTGGAAGAGTTCTCGCTCGATCCAAGGTCGGGGCTCTGGACCCGCTGCACCATGTGCAATGGCGTCATCGCCAGCGTGCCCAAAGAAACCGTGCAAAGCGAAGTAAAACCCAAAGTCTTTGAGGTCTACGAGGAGTTCTTTCGTTGTTCCGGCTGCGAGCGCGTTTACTGGCACGGCTCGCACGTGGAGCGCATCCTGAAAAATCTCTCCTACGTTCTGGGCCGGGAACTTTAACTCAGGGTTCCGTTGACGGGTGGCGCAGACGCTTGCATTGTGGCGTCTGCGATCTCGGGAAGCGAGAGGTTCCCGGAAATCGCAGATCCCTAAATCGGGGTCTGCGCCAGCCCGCGAGTTTAATTTGAAAGGCTGCAGATTTGGCGCAGCCATGTAGCCCCTCGAACGGGCTATCAAGGGAGGAGGCCATTCCCGGTTCGTTTTCGGTTCGTTTTTTTGGCTGCTACGCATTTTCAACAACTTGGCTAGCTTCGTTTTAGGTTCGTTTTAGCTTCGTTTTTGATGCCAATCCTTTGTTTTCAATAACTTCTTAGCTTCGTTTTTTAAAAATAAAAAACTTTTCCTCTGCTTTTTGCTCCAGGAAAACCTCCAAACTGCCTTTTGAGACTTGTTTTGAAGGATTTATACTCACGTTACCGCTCATTGCAAGCCTTGTTCGCCTGCGAGCCCTCCACTCCGCAGAGCCATCCAAAAGGCTAGCATACTAGGCCTATGTTGTCAAGTTTTTATCCCGCGATCAGGCTGCCGGGTGGCGCAGACGCTCGCTTTGTAGCGTCTGCGATCTCGGGAAGCGAGAGGTTCCGGGAAATCGCAGATCCCAAAAAATCAGGGCCTGCGCCAGCCGCGCGGGACATAACGCTCGCTGTGCCTGTCCACTGATTAAAATAGGGGTTGCCGAAACGGCCTGCGGCAGGATATGTTGCAGAACTTGGCTTGAGGGTCAGTTAGTAGCCACAGCACGGTTTTGTGTGCTGTAGGCTTTTGCGGGCCGGGTCACTACGAACCCACGGCATAGAAGACATGCCGTGGCTACCATCTGAAAAAGGCCAAATTGTCATGCTGAGCCCGTTCGCCCTCCGCTTGCGAACGGCCCTGAGAGAAGCGAAGGGGCTCAGCATGAGGAGAGCCCTTCTTAGCAACCTGCCAGAGGAGATTCACAGACTATGCGAGTGCTGGTGACCGGCGGCGCCGGATATATCGGAAGTCACACCGCCAAGGCTCTGGCCCAAGCCGGCCATGAGCCCGTGGTTCTCGACAACCTCAGTGCGGGACACCGGTCAGCGGTGAAGTGGGGGCCCTTTATCGAAGGCGACCTCAACGACAGCGATTTGTTGAATAAGATCATGCAGGACGGCCGCATCGAGGGCGTCTTGCACTTTGCCGCGAGCCTGCTGGTGGGCGAATCGATGACCGACCCGCAGAAGTATTTCTGGAACAATGACGTCAACACTCTTAAGCTGCTGGACGCCATGAAGGCGAATCAGGTAAAGCACATCGTGTTCTCCTCCTCCGCCGCGACATACGGCGACCCGCAAAAAGTTCCGATGCCTGAAGATCACCCGCAGCGGCCCGTAAACCCGTACGGAGAGTCCAAGCTGTTCATGGAGCGCGCCCTGCACTGGTACGGCGTGGCCTACGGGCTGCGATGGATGGCCTTGCGTTATTTCAACGCGGCGGGCGCGGACCTCGATGGAGAACTGGGAGAGGAACACGACCCCGAAAAACATCTGATTCCTTTGATCCTGCAAGCGGCGCTGGGCGAGGCCCCTCCCGTGGAAGTGTACGGCACCGATTATCCCACCCCGGACGGGACGGCGATTCGCGACTTCATTCACGTTACGGACTTGGGGGAGGCGCACGTTCTGGCCCTCGAACATCTGGCGAAGGGCGGCGAGAGCACCGCGCTCAATCTCGGGACGGGCCAAGGCCACTCGGTTCTGGAAGTCATCGCGGCGGCGGGCAAAGTCTCCCGGTGCCCGATTCCTTCCAAAAACGGCCCGCGCCGGGCGGGAGATCCTGCGGTTCTGGTCGCGGACCCGAGCAAGGCGCAAAAAGTTCTGGGGTGGCGCCCGCGCTTCTCAGACGTGGAAACGGTCCTGGGGAGCGCCTGGGCCTGGCATTCCAAAAATCCCCAGGCGTAGGGCTATTCCACCGTAACGCTTTTTGCAAGGTTGCGGGGCTTATCCACATCACACCCCCGCAGCACGGCGCAGTGATAAGCAAAGAGCTGAAGAGGAATCACGGTCAGCAAGGGCATCACCAGATCGTGGTTGCGGGGAACAAAAATCACGTCGTCCACCAAGTTGCCGAGTTTGGTGTTACCCTCTGTGGTCACGGCCAGAATCTTGCCATCTCGGGCCCGGATCTCCTGAATGTTCGACGCGATCTTCTCGTACGAGCCGTCTTCCGGAACGATGGCAAAGGTCGGAAACGTGGGATCGATCAGGGCGATCGGACCATGCTTCATTTCTCCGGCCGCGTAGCCTTCGGCGTGGATGTAAGCAATCTCCTTCAACTTGAGAGCGCCTTCCAGCGCAATCGGATATTGAAACTTCCTGCCGATATAGAGAAAGTGCTGGGCCTCGACGTATTTTTCCGCCAGCTTCCGGATCTGTTCCGATTGCGCAAGAATTTCCCGAATTTGATCTGGAACCTTCTCGAGCGCCCGGATGAGGCTGGAGCCTTCCTCGTAGGAAAGGTCGCGGCTGCGGCCCATGAGCAGGGCCATCAAGGTGAGCAGGGTCACCTGCGAAGTGAAGGATTTGGTCGAGGCCACGCCAACCTCGATCCCCGCATGGCAATAAACTCCGGCATGAGTTTCGCGGGCGATCGAGCTGCCCACGACGTTGACGAGGCCCAGCACCAAGGCTCCCTTGCGTTTCGCCTCCCGCAGGGCCGCCAGTGTGTCCGCCGTCTCTCCCGACTGGCTGATGGCCAGCACCACGGTGTTCTGCCGGAGGTTCAACTTCCGGTACCGGAATTCCGAGGCCAATTCCACTTCCACCGTCAAATCCGTCAGCGCTTCAAAAACGTAGCGTCCCAGCATGCCCGCATAATAGCTTGTCCCACAACTCACAATGATGAGGTGACGGGCCTCTTGGAGACCGTCCAGGACGGCTTCCAAACCTCCCAGCTTGGCGACGCCCTCTGAATGGTTCAAGCGGCCCCGAATGGCATTTTCCACCGCATCCGGCTGCTCAAAAATTTCCTTGAGCATGAAATGCGGAAACGTGCCGCGATCGTGAGCCTCCATTTCAACGTCGATGGCCGTGGTTCTTCGATCCACCCGGCGGTTTTGCAGGGTGCTGATAAAGAATTCCCCGGGCTCAAGGCGCGCCACTTCGTTGTCTTCGAGATAGACCATCTGGTCCGTGTGCTGGGCAAGGGCGGAAGGGTCCGAGGCCGCGAGTGATTCCCCGCGGCCAATCCCTAAAACGATTGGGCTGCCGCGCCGGGCCAGAATAATCTGCTTGGGATTGGAGGCGTGAATGACCGCAATGCCGTAAGTGCCCTCGATCTGGAGCAAGGCCTTCTTGATAGCGGCTTCGAGATCGCCTTGGTAGGTGCTTTCGATCAGGTGGGCGAAAACCTCGGTGTCGGTCTCAGAAGAGAAGACGTGTCCGTCGCTCAGGAGCTTTTTCTTGAGAAGCAAGTAGTTTTCAATGATCCCGTTGTGAACCAGGAAAAGCTGCTTGGAGCAATCACAATGCGGGTGGGCGTTGGCTTCGGTGGGTTTCCCGTGCGTTGCCCAGCGGGTATGAGCGATGCCGATTGTACCTTCGGGCTTTTCTTGCCACACCTTTCGCTCCAGGACCTCCACTTTCCCCACGGCCTTGGCGAGATAAGGGCGGGCGCCGAGGACCGCAATTCCGCTCGAGTCGTAACCCCGGTATTCCAGCCGCTTCAGGCCTTCAATAAGAACCTGGCTGGCCGTCTGGTGGCCAACGTAAGCAACGATCCCACACATGGAAACTCCTTTTCCCGAATGGCCGGCAGCAACGTCGGTTCGAGCCCGCAGGTCTTGAAGAGCTGCTACGACGAAGAAAATGCCCGACTTGCCTCGTCGCCCATAGGCCGCCAGACAATAAAGTCAAGGTCCAGGACAGGCAAAATAGCGAATTCACTGCCCCTTTTAGATCCGGCTGTCCGAGCGGCGCGTAAGGACAGATTATAGCGCACCTCACGGGCAACCAAGAAATCCCCACGTCTCCTCAAAAAAATCCCGAATTTCTAGCAACCTCTCCGGCCGTCCTGTCATCGAATATGACAACTAACTCTGTGACTACCTGGGGAAGTGGGCGTTGCAGAACTACTTAATATTAACCGCCCACTTCCTCCTTCCCTTCTAAAAATCATGAAAACCCGATCCGTGGCCTTTCTGTACCTCAATTGACCCCAGGCTGTGGCATCCCTCCGGAGTCTTCTCCGCCGGGAGGCCGCGCTGCGATCATTCTGGACGTTTCTCGGTTAATCGAAGCCTCACTGGTGCTCCCCGCCCGTATTTGCGCGTCAGCCAGTCTTCCAAGTCGTTCTGGAGCGCCTTGAGATCAACTCTGAACCCTGCCTCCAATAAGCCGTCCGCCACCGGCAACGCATCGTCAAAGGCGATACGCCCTGTAAAACTTCTCATGCAGAAACTGTCCAACCATGCCACCGGGCACTCCCGCGCCTCGCCCGCTTCAAGAAGTTCAACATAGATTTTTCTGGCAAACATCCTTATCACCGGCCTCTAAGGCTTCGTTTACGCACCGAAATTTCCATAAGGCCATCGCCGCCCCAAGATCCCTAGTGGCGGAAGAAGGAGAACCAACTTTTCTTCTTGGCTGCCTGATTAGGGCCAAGGGGCTGAAGGGGAGGCGGAAAAGATGCTCCGTTGACCACGGCCGAGGGATTCTTCTCTAAAAGCAAATCAGCGGTCTGCTCTCCCTTGGCTGCGGCAACTTTTTCATAACAAGCCGAAAGCGACGGGGGCCGATAGACTAAATCGTGCGCGTCGGAAGCGAAAAAGTGGACCAAGTTGCGGTCAAGCCATTCCTCGGAAAGCGCCTGGGCCCTCGGCCCAAAACCTCCCAAGTAGGATTTTGCGGTGATTTGGACCAGGCATCCGCGCGTCGCCCAATGAAAGAGTAGTTCCGGCTTGCTCTGGATGGTGGGATTTCTCTCTGGATGTGTGAGAATGGGTGTGAAGCCCGCAACTTCGATTTCATAGAAGACTCCATCCATTTGTTCGGGGATGAAGTGCTCAGCGAATTCCACCAAAAGGTAAGAACTGTTGTTGATCGTAAAGTTGGAGCCGTCTTCGGTAAGCTTTTGGATATTGTCGTAAGAAAGGTGAAAATCGCACCCCAGCAGCAGCTTCGGGGCCTCGCCCACGGCAGCCTGAAGCTCCCGCAGCTTGGCGCGGTTCACTTCCGGATCAAAGCGATACTTGTAATTGCAGTGCGGGGTGGCCACCAGGCAGGTGGTTCCGTCTTTCGCCGCCATCTGGCACATTGCCACAGCCATCTCAAAGTCTTTGGCCCCGTCATCAACGTCCGGTAATGGATGGCAGTGAATATCGATCATGCAATTTCTTCCCCTTCAGCACCGTAATCCTAATATAACGCCTTATCGCCGCGGCTGGTCAAGCCAGGGGCCGAGGCTTTCCAGGCAAATTGAGCATGGATTTGACCTTTGCATGAATCGACGAGCAGGTCGAGGGCCAGAACTTCGAAAGTGATTTCCCTTGTCTTAATAATTCCAAATTTCGGAAAACGTAAATACAAAAAGCAATATAAAGCTCCTTCGCATGGGTATTATATTAGGTAAGTGACTAATAAGTATATTACCTAATCAACTGAAACTTCAAGGCTTGATACCGATGAGAAAATTGCCAAGGCAGAGTGAACTTTTGGACCCGTTCGTGCATCATGATCTGCAGAGCTCGTCCTAGCGAGCCCTCAGATGTTCGAGGGACGTAGGAAAAGGAAGCTCGGAGATTAGACCCAAGACCCGACGCTTAGAGGGGGAATGACCTTCCCCCTCTTTTTTTTGTCTGCCACTATTCCCATCCGCTTCTTCGCAAACTTGCAATCTCCCATTGGACTTCCTCGCTTGCGGCTGCGATTCTGACAAGCAGATGCCAAGCCCGCTTCCCTTAAGATGCTTGACATCAGAATCCCTGCTCGCTACATTGCCCCAGAAGCTTCCTTCGATTAGGATAGAAGTTTCCTAAGCTGATGCCAGATATTTCAATCGACGGCTTCCTCAAGCGCAAAGTCCAGTCCGTTCAGGATTTCACCTTTCTGCTTACGGCTTCGCTTTGGAATCTTTTCAGTTCCCCGCGCTACATCGCTGACACCTTGATTCAAATGGACGTCATCGGCGTGGGATCCCTTCCGATTGTCCTGCTGACAGGTTTTTTTACGGGCGGCGTACTCGCCTTGCAGACCTATCGAACCCTCAGCGCTTTTGGCGAAGTGGCGATCTTGGGACAGGTGGTCTCCCTCTCGGTGGTCAGGGAGTTGGGTCCTGTGCTGACCTCCTTGATGGTGGCCGGGCGGAACAGTTCCGGCATCGCTTCGGAGATCGGATCGATGTTGGTGAGCGAGCAGGTGGATGCGATGCGGGCCCTGGGAACGGACCCGATCCGCAAGCTGGTCACGCCGCGCCTTTACGCAACCTTGATCACGCTGCCTCTGCTGACAATCCTTTCCGACTTTTGCGGGATGCTGGGCGGTTTTTTCGTGAGCTATTACACGGTCCATTTGTCTTCGGTCGAGTACTGGACGTATGCCTACCAGGCGCTCTCTTTCCAGGATGTGACGCAAGGCCTGATCAAGCCTTTTTTCTTTGCGGCCATTATCGCCTTGGTGGGGTGTTATTACGGGTTGAGCACCCGGGGCGGGACTGAAGGTGTAGGCCGTTCTACCACCCAGGCGGTGGTCGTGGCCTCGGTTCTGATCCTGGTGGTCGATTTTTTCGTCACCAAGTTTCTGATTGCGATTCATTTCTTTTGAGGCTCTTTTGCGGACCGCTTTTTCTGGCGGTCGGCGTCCGGGAACGGCAAGCGGAAGGTCTGGTCCCAGGAAATTATCCCCTTCCGCCGGCGCTGCATAGCTTGCGTTTCGCATGAATTCAACCTCCCCCATCGAACTCGAGCGTGTCTGGCTGTTCTTCGACGAGAAGCCGGCCTTGTCCGATGTCTCTTTCAAAGTGGCACATGGCGAGACACTGATCCTGCTGGGAGCCACGGGATCCGGCAAATCGGTCGTCCTCAAGCTGATCCTTGGCCTGATGAAGGCTGACGAGGGAAGAGTGGTGGTCGAGGGCCAGGATGTGGGGCCGATCCCGGAAAAAGACCTCCGGCTGCTTCGCCAAGGAATGGGAATTGTCTTCCAAGAGGGCGCGCTGTTTGACTCGCTCTCGGTATACGAAAACGTCGCCTACCGGTTACGGGAGGAAGGCATTCTAGACGAAGCCGCCATCGAAAGCCGCGTCCGGGAGGTTCTCAGTTTCGTGGAGATGGAGGCGGCGATGGAAAAAATGCCCGCGGAATTATCAGGAGGAATGAGGCGCCGGGTTTCCATCGCTCGCGCGATTGTGAATGATCCTCCCATTATGCTTTATGATTCGCCCACGGCGGGGCTTGACCCCGTGACCGCCCAAACCATTAACCACCTGATTCTCAAACTCCGGGACGTCCACGGCGTGAGTTCGATCGTGGTAACGCATCGTCTCCAGGACGCCTTTTGGCTGGCGAAGTTCGCCTATTCGGCTGAAACCGAGGGGCTGATCCCGCTGAACGATGACGGGAAGAAGGGAACGAAAGCGCCCACACGTTTTTTGGTGCTTCGGGAAGGGGCGATCTATTTTCACGGAACCCCTCATGAAGTCATTTCGACCCAAGACCCTTATCTTCGGCAGTTCCTGCGCTGAGGTCGCAGGGACGCAGGGGTTGGACTAGAATAAGTGATCTGGACTAATTCTGGAAGGGAGGAATCATGCCTCAACGCAAACAACTCACCTGGGCTCAGCTCCGCGTAGGCGCCCTGGTCATTGCGGGTCTCGTGGTCTTGGCGGTCGGCATTTTCTTCATCAGCGGCCAGGTGGGCTTTTTCACCCATCGCTATTCGCTCAAGACCTACTTTTCCAGTGCCAGCAGTTTGCGTCAGGGGGCCCAGGTGCGACTGGCGGGGATCGCGGTGGGCAATGTGGAAAATATCCGCATCTCCCAATATACCGAGCCCAGCCGGGCGGTTGAAATTGACATGAGGGTCGCTCGAAAATACCAGGATCAGATCAGAACGGACTCCGTCGCTACCGTTGAAACCGTCGGATTGCTGGGTGAAAGCTATGTAGATATTTCTCGCGGTGGGCCCAGCCAATCCCCTCTTACTGACGGCGGTGTGGTTCAAAGTCACGAGGAAGCGGATATCAAGCAGATTGTCCAGAACGCCAACGACGTGGTCTCCAATCTGCGAGTTCTCAGCTCCAAATTGAACGATATTACCGGCCAGATTCAGCACGGCCAAGGCTCCATCGGCAAGCTCATCTACGAAGAGTCGTTTTACAACAGCTTGGACAAAACCGCCAATGAGGCTCAATCGCTGATGACCCGCATCGATAAGGGGCAGGGAACCCTCGGCAAATTGCTCAACGATGAGACCTTCTACACCCGGGCCGTTGCGACCATCGATAAGGTCAATCAGGTGATGGACCAGGTCCAGCACGGGGATGGAAGCGTGGCGAAATTGATCAACGATCCTTCGATCTACAACAACCTTAACCAGGCGGCGCAACGCGCCAACACTTTGATGGCGAACATTAACGAGGGCAAAGGAACGCTGGGCAAGCTTGCCAAAGACCCCGCGCTCTACAATCGGATTAATGAGACCGTCGGGCACGTGGACGTGATCACTTCCCGCATCGACCACGGCCAGGGAACGATGGGCAAGCTTTCCACCGATCCCACGCTGTTCAACAATCTGGTGACGAGCTCTCAATCGCTCAAGGAGTTCCTGAACGAGTTCCGAACGAATCCGAGAAAGTACATGACGATGCACCTCCACATCTTCTAAGGAACGCTGGCGCGGAAGGGGCGGCCCGAAAGCTGGCGCAAAGCAGTGGCTCTGCGATAACATAGGGACACGCTGCCCCTGGCGGGCGCCGAGCGGTTCCACCGGTTTAGGAAAGCATGGAATCTGACAGGGTCAAGTTTGTTTCGGAGGCTGCTTCTCTCCGCAAAGGTCGGGGAGTCCAGCGGAGCCGTATGGGCGCAAGCCATCTTAGGCGGGCCGCGGGTTTGCTTTTGGGTTGCATCCTGATCGGTTTCCACGCACCGCCGGCGCGCGGCGCCCAAAACGACGATAGCCAAGCCGTGTTTCTGGTGGCGCGCAGCGAGATCCATGATCCTTTCTTCGGGCAGTCGGTGGTTTTGATGCTGCCCACCACAAAATCTCCGTTAATTGTGGGCCTCATCGTCAACAAACCTACCCGCATGACGCTGGGCAAATTGTTTCCCGAGAGCCCGGCGCTGCAGGATCGGACCGAGCCTGCGTACTTTGGCGGTCCCGTGGATATTGGGGTGCCCAGCGTGGTTTTCCACTCGCCGACGGCTCCCCAGCAGGCCCTCCGGGTGTACGGGAATGTTTACCTGACTTTCGACTCCGATTTAATTGCCAAGGTCTTCCAGCGTTCCCAGCCGGCTTCTATCCCGCACCTGTTTCTGGGCCGCGCCCAGTGGGCCCCAGCTCAACTCGAGAACGAGGTCCAGCGCGGATCGTGGTATCGCGTGCGGGCAGATGGAAACCTCATTTTCAGCACCAACCTCCAGGGGCTTTGGCGCAGGTTGCATGACCAGGCGGCGCCCAGCAAGTACATCCAATACCGGCTCCCTGCCGGTCCGCCCCCAAGCGCCCGCGAAGTAAGTTGCAGTTACCAAATCAAGTCAAGCCATGCGCGAGCGAGCGAGTGGAGTCACCATCGCACAGGCTCCTCTTGCGGTAGAATTGATGATCGCCTATGAGTGAACAAGCTCAAATGCTGCCGCGGCAAGCCCCCTTCCTCAAGCAGGCGTGGTCAACGCTTTGGACCACGCTCGAGATGATCAAGTTCGAGCATTCGGTCTTCGCCCTGCCCTTCGCTCTGACCGGAGCGATGCTGGCCGTGGGAGGCTGGCCATCCTGGCGGCAGCTCTTCTGGATCACCGTTGCCATGGTCGGCGCCCGCAGCGCGGCAATGGCCTTTAACCGCATCGCCGACCGCGAGATTGACGCCCAAAATCCCCGCACCCAGGCGCGCGCGCTGCCCGCGGGGCACCTGAGCTTGCGCTTTGCGGCGGGGTTCACGGTCGCGGCCGCCGCGCTGCTGGTTTTGGCCGCCTGGGAACTCAACCCGTTGGCATTCAAGCTGTCTCCCGTGGCGCTGGCTCTTCTGCTGCTTTACTCCTACACCAAGCGGTTTACCCTGCTTTCCCATGTCGTCCTGGGCGCGTGTCTGGGACTTTCACCCGTCGCCGCATGGATTGCCTTGCGGGGCGATGTGAGCGCCAGCGTGATCCTTCTGGGAGTGGCGGTGACGCTCTGGGTGGCCGGGTTCGACATGATCTACGCCTGCCAGGACGTTGCCTTTGACCGCTACATGGAACTCCACTCGGTTCCCAAGCGGTTCGGAGTGGCTGCAGCGCTTTATGCGTCCGCGGCGCTCCACGTCCTGATGCTGGGGTTGCTGGTGGTGGTTGCAGGAATGTCTGGCCTCGGCTGGATCGCCCTGGGAGGCCTCGTCGCCGTCGCGGCACTGCTGGCCTACGAGCACCTGCTGGTCAAACCTTCCGATCTCTCCCGCCTGAACGCCGCCTTCTTTACGGTCAACGGGTACATCAGTATTCTGTTCTTCCTCTCCTGGGCGGCTAGCATCCTGATGCGCTAGCTCGCCGCTATTCCGATCGCCGGGTATTCCGAGCCCTTTACTGGTCATCCTGAGCGCAGCGAAGGATCCCGGTATTCCCCTCAGAGCAAACTTTGCGAAGAATCTGCTCTCCTTTATCTGCGCGAAAGCGAATAAAGCAGATCCTTCGCTGCGCTCAGGATGACATACGGGGGAGTTCGCCCTGATTAGGCGATAGGCCAAGGCGTTGGTTTATTGTGTCCGGTAGGGGGTGGCCATCTCGCGGAAGACCAGGGAATCGAAGATGGCAAGGACGTGTTTACGATAGTTTAAGATCCGCTCGACGATGGGCTTGGAATTGGGGTCGTGTTGCGCCTGCCGCTGCCAGCGCTCAAGCACGTGCGGCGGCACGTCGATATCAGCCCGCAACTTCTGGAGCGGCTGGCCCCGCAGGAACAGCCCGTAGAAGAAGGCCGCTTCTTGCCGAGGTTCGCCGAGTATGGTCTCGTCCAGGTGCATCATCCAACGCCCAAAAAAAGTTTATGACAAAACCTCCCGCCACATCCACTATTTCAGCCCGCTTCATTTAAGCGCGAAATCATATCTTAAACCCATTGTCAAGACCTGGAGGCGACTTTCCGCCCGGAGGCTCGCGGCCGGCGGGAAGAATCACGCCCCGCAGGCTCCATTCAGGCGTCTTCCTGGCCCGCATCCGATTGCAACCGGTGGGCAACCGGACGTACAATAGGGACTTTGCAGGGAATCTCGAAGCATTCGGGTGAGCAGAACTTTTTATGTTGAACTTACGCCTGACCGATTCGGAGCTCCAACCGATTGCCGACAAGGTTCTGGCCGGCGAGCGGCTCGACGCGCGGGACGGCGTGACGCTCTATAACTCCGGCGACCTGCTGGCCATCGGCGCCCTGGCGCACCATGTGCGCGAAAAACTGCACGGCAAGCGGACTTACTTCAATGTCAACCGCCACATCAATCCCACCAACGTCTGCGTGGCGAGTTGCAAGTTGTGCGCTTTTGGGCGCAAGCCGGACGCTCCCGGGGCGTACACGATGGCTCTCGATGAGGCTTTCCGGATCGCAGGAGAAAACTGGACAGAGGCCGTGACGGAGTTTCACATTGTCGGCGGCCTTCACCCGGACCTGCCTTTCCAGTATTACGTTGACCTGCTGCGCGGCTTGAAGGAACGTTTCCCCTCGGTCCACTTGAAAGCCTTTACCGCCGTGGAGATTGCCTACTACTCCCACATCACAAGGCTATCCGTCTGGGAAATCCTGGAAAAGTTCAAGGAAGCAGGACTCGGGTCGCTGCCGGGAGGCGGTGCGGAGATATTTGCTCCGGCGGTGCGGCGGGTCATCTGCGACCACAAAATCGGCGCCCATATGTGGCTGAAGGTTCACCGCACCGCGCACGAACTGGGCCTGCACTCCACCGCCACCATGCTTTACGGCCACATCGAATCCGCCGATGACCGCGTGGACCATCTGCTGCAGTTGCGCGGGCTTCAGGACCAGACGCACGGCTTCCAGACCTTTATTCCTCTGGCCTTTCATCCCGCCAACACGGAACTCGGCAAGCTGGTCGATCACATAGAAACCACAGGCTTTATGGACCTGAAGAACATTGCCGTGGCGCGCCTGCTGCTCGATAATTTCCCGCACATCAAGGCTTACTGGATCATGATGACGCCGCGGGTGGCGCAGATCGCGCTGCGCTTTGGAGCCGACGATCTGGATGGCACCGTGGCCGAGGAAAAGATTTACCACGATGCCGGAGCCAAGACTCCCCAGGTCATGACCCGCCAGGAAATCATTCGCCTGATCCGCGAGGCCGGCCTGGAACCCTTTGAGCGCGACACTCTTTACCGCCCCGTCACCCGCACGGAAGCCAGCGTGAGCGTGCAGGTCTAGGAGTGCGTCGGAGATAAGCATTATGGGATTTCCCTTTTTACGTCCTGAGCTGTCGGCGAGCTGGGTTTTGAGCATCTGAGTTTGGCCAGGCGGCTTGCGAAGGGGGCTTTCCAGGCTGGGCCGCCGCCCTCAGGCGCTCTGCGGACTCCAACCGGAGCGGAAAGGCTT
>DATKQU010000217.1:0-6161 GCA_035532595.1 Terriglobia bacterium
TTGGGTAACTGGTACCATACTCTTTACCACTTGTCAATGCAATGCCCTGCCCGTGTCAATGCTGTGTCGTTTCTTTTCGCCGCTCACTGTTCTCCTCCGCCCAGCGCCCAAGCAAGGGCCGAGATCCTGTTCGCCTGATCCTGAATTTTTGCCGCGTATCCGGGGTTGGGCGATTATACCGCTTGGCGGATATCCGTCCGATATCTTATTGACTTCAACTTATCCCTGACCCTATGATGGGGGCTTCGTCCAGGATCGCGGGCCCCGCCTGAGTGACGACACAACCACGTTGGAGCTCTTCTTACCCGATGGGGCGGAACACGCGCTGGCGGAAATGGAGGAACAAAATTGAACGACATACACAAGCCGGTAGGGGTCTATGCCCCCACAGTCACCTGCTTTCACGACGACGAAACGATAGATCAGAAAGGCATTCGCGCTTATGTGCGATTCCTTCTGGATTCAGGAGTGCATGGCATAGCGCCGCTGGGCAGCGCCGGCGAGGTCATTGCCATGACCGAAGACGAACGAAAGCAGGCGCTGGAATGGATTCTCGAGGAGGTCAATGGACAGGTGCCCGTTTACGCCGGGACGGGACACTATAGCACTCGCACCACGATTGACCTCAGCCGGCATGCGGAGCGAAGCGGCGCCACGGGGCTGATGTTGATGGCGCCGTACCTGCTCAGGCCGCCCAAAAGCGACGTGCTTGATCACTTCCGGCGCGTGCGCGAGGCGACTCCGTTGCCCATCATGCTCTACAATGTGCCGCTCCTCACTGGAGTCGAAGTCACGCCGCGGGAAATCAAGCAGCTCGCCGACGAAGGGGTGCTGCAGGCGGTTAAATGGTCCCACGTGGAGGTTTCCCGGATTCATGATACGCGCATGTTATGCGGCCCCGATTTTTCAGTCTTTGTCGGCATCGATGTGATCGGGTTGGAAGGCCTCGCGGCGGGCGCCAACGGTTACGTGGGCGGGCTGGCCATGATGGTCCCCTCCCTCCTGCGCAAGGTGTTCGATACCATCCACGTAGATCATGATTTAGTGTCGGCCCGGGAACAATGGGCGCGCCTGTTGCCGCTCATCCAGTTCGAGTACCGGTCCTTGTTCACGGATAACGGCGAGCCCCACTGGCTGGCCGTCTGCAGAGAAGCAGCGGAACTGTGCGGGATTCGTGTTGGCCGGCCCCGGTTGCCGCTGCGCCCCTTGAAGCCCGAGTTGCGGGAAGAACTCAGAAAATTGCTCGCCGATTTGGGTGTCATCTAAGCGCATCGTTTGATGTCCCGATTCCAGCCCTCGCCGGCTCGCTGGCAGCCGCCACCCACGGCTACGGAGACGCCTCAGCGAGGCGTCTCTACCACCAACAACATCTACATCTACATCCGTTTCACCGTTTCTTCAGCGTCACGGCAAGCCCGCGGCCCTGCATGTAGAAGATCGTCTGGAGGTTTGGGTTGGTGGTAACAGCCTTGACGTAGTCAGGGACCATATCGACGTTGTGGGCCAGAATCAGCCCGCCCGGCCGTACGAGCGGCAGAAGCTTGTTCAGATAGTCCACATAGCCTTCCTTGTCGGCGTCGATAAAAGCCACATCGATGGGTCCTTTCAGCTTCTCAAGCTGCTGGTGCGCGTTCCCTTCGATCTGGGTTACCAGGTCCGTGACTCCTGCATCCTTGAAGTGCTGGTGTGCCTCGGTAAAGCGCTGGTGATCGATCTCGAAAGTGGTCAGGTGGCCACCCGTCGCCTGAAGCGCCAGGCAAAACCAGAGGCCGGAATATCCCGTGGACGTTCCGATCTCCGCCACGCGCTTGGCGTCCACCGCCTCCGCCAGCAGCCGCAGCGCTTCTCCGTCTGCCACCGGCACGCTGAGATACGTCTCGTGGGCCTTGGCCACGTGCTCGAGTTCTGCCAGGATCTTTTTCTCTCTGGCAGATTTGGCAAGAGGCGGATTGGGTGCGGGGGCTTGCTGCTGGCAAACGGCTGCCAGGGCGGCGGCAAGCAGAACACCCGTGATGACGGTTGCCCGCTTCATAGCTGTTCGCATCGTTCACACACCTTTCACCCGTTGACGGGACGGGCACACCTGAGAGGGCGGATGGAAGGAGACTGAGTCTCGGTTCGTTTTCGGTTCGTTTTTAAGCCCACTACGTATTTTCAACAACTTGGCTAGCTTCGTTCTAGCTTCGTTTTTTCAGCCCTGACGTATTTTCAACAACTTCGGTAGCTTCGTTTTAGGTTCGTTTTAGCTTCGTTTTCGACCTCGATCCTTTGTTTTCAATAACTTCTTAGCTTCGTTTTTGAAAAAATGATTGTTTTTGTCCCCCAAAATGGCTTTCCTTATTTTTCAATAATTTATCGAGTTCTAACAGTCCATTCATTCCAGTTTCAATCATCGCCGTTCCGACGAATTTGTCGCCCTTGTGGCCTGCGGCTCTTGCGACTTTCTGTGGGGGCCGGTTCCCCATGCCCGCCTGAACAGGTAGACTAGCAGACTAGGCCCGTCTTGTCAAGTTGTATTCTTGGCAATTCTCCCCGCCTGTAGAGGCGGCGTTCCCACCGCCGGTTCCCTATTTTTTCACCCTCGCCCTGGGGGGTGGGCGCGCCAGCGCCCGGGTGAGGGGTCTCTTGGTGCGCAGGACTACCCCTCACCGCCCGCCGGCGAGAATGCCGGTTCGAGATTTTTGAGGGCGCAGCCTGAAAACAATCATGCCCACGATTTTCCCGGCGGCGGCGGTGAAAAACGAGAAGAGCAGGATGCGGAGGATGATGCTCCAGAGAGACAGCGCCAGGGAGTGCCAATGCCACGAATACCAGAGGACTGAAAGAATCAGCGCGACCGCCGTGAAGCGCGCGCCCATCGCACAACCGCAACTGTCACCGTGTCGTCGCCGCGCCATTCTGGCCGGCGCTGAACTCGAAAAGGCAGGATTCATCGTCGCGGCCTTTTCAGCATGGAAACCGTCAATGGGGTGGCGCTTCCTCACCATGGGAATCTCTTCTACAACCAGGGTCAATCTCCTTTAGCGCCGGGCTATACGTCCGGCATGCCGCCCCAACAGGTTGCTGAAAAAGGCCGGCCGTCATGCTGAGCCCGTTCGCCCTCCGCTCTCGAACGGCCCTGAGCGAAGCGAAGGGGCTCAGGATGACAGGCAAAGGGCCCAGGATGACGGCAAACTAAGTTTTTCAGCAGCGCGCCAAAAGGCGGCGCTGCAGGTAAACGTGTTTTCCAAACGCAACACATAAGGGAGCAACTGCGCTCCCTCTCTCCTACCCGCGCCGGGGCGATATCGTGACATTCACCGGTTGCGACGGAATGCCGTTGGCGACCACCACCAGCGAAGATGCGCCGTGCTCGATGTCGGCTGGAATCGCGACGTTCGTGGTGATGACCGCCGCCCCGGTCGCGACCCCCATCGACGGAACCGTATTGCCTTTGCCATCCACGGTGGTGTGGTTGAAGGTCCGGCAAAATCTCAAGTGGTTGCTCTGCGTGTTCACGATTCTGACCAAGGGGTAATTGGTTGCCGCTTGAGAATCATCGCCATAAGCCGTGGCCTGGGAAAGTCCGTTAAATTGCAGGCCGGAAATTTGGATGGTGGTTCCCGGTTGAATATTGGCGGGGCACGTTTGAATGACCGGCCGGAAACTGTCCTGCGGCATCGCCGCGTCGGAGTGATAGGCGTAGAAGGAAGAGTCGTCCTCCCGGGCAAACATGACGTCCCCGTTCGGAAGGAGCAGGAGCCGCGTCACGTACACAGGGCAGTTGTTGTTGGGCGGATCGTTCGTCCGGTTGAAGGTGGCTCCATCGAACTCGAAATAGGAGGTGGGGCTGAGAAAAGCGCCGTTGGCATCCGTCGCGTTGGGATCGATGGGAGCGGCCCCGAAAAGAACGTTCCCGTTCACCAGCAGCGCGCCCGGACCATCCATGATTCCAATGTTCTTCCCGTTTTGCGCAGGCAGGTCGCCGCCGTTGGACCATTGCGGGTTGGCAGCGGAGGAATAGACCGCCGTATGCTGGTTTCCGCCCAGGAAAAACGCCGTGCCGTCGTAGAGAAGCAGTCCCGGCCCGGTTTCCGCGACATCCCCCGGCGGCGGGAGCACGATGCTGGTGGGCAGGTTGTTGCCCTGGTTCCATTGGTCGCTGGCAATGTCGTAAACCCAGGTGGTGGGAGGGTCGACGCAACTCGGCGCGGCGATGGTGTTGTCAGGCATGAGCACCCAGGAGTCCTCGGAGCTTTCGCTGACCGTGGGACGCATATTCATGGCGGTCCAGGTCAGCGTGGCGGGATCGAGCTTGGCCACGTTGGCGTTGCCATTCGATCCCAGCAGGAACTTGCCATCCGGCAGCAGCGTGCAGGGAGAATCGCCGATCTGGCTCCAGAGGCTGGGCGGCGCACCCGGGTTCGGCGGCGTGGCTACCGAGGACCATGAATTCGCCACCGGGTCGTAGATTTCACAGGAATTGTTTTCATCCTGCTGGTTCGTCCCGCTGGCATCGGAATACTCGCCGCCGCAGACCAGCACTCTGCCGTCGGCCAGGACCGCGGAAGCGAAATATTTTCTTCCCGTGCCGGAATCCGCCAGCCGGCTCCAGCTCCCGTTGAGATAACTTCCCGACTGATCCGGCGTAAGCTTCCACCAGCGGCGCGTGCCGTAGCCAAACTGGCATTCCTGCATCATCACCGTCCCATCCGTCAGCAGGAAAGCGGTGCCGCCATCGGCGTTGGAGATACAGAAGATGATGGAGATGACGCTCCACAGCGCGCAGAAGATGTACACCACGACCGCGACGATCGCGCACACGATGGTCACGATCAAGGCAAAAAGCAGGCAGACCCAACTGACAATCACTTGAAAGGCCACGCAGACCACCGTCACGATCAGCATGACCAGCGCGCAGCCCCACGAGCAGGGCCACCAGGTGCAGCACTGCTGGGAGGTTTGCTGCGCCCAAGAGACGCACTGCTGCGCGGTTTGCTGCGCCCACGAAACACACTGCTGGGTGACATTCGTAATCCACGAAAGGCACTCGGTGAACGCGTAGGTGCCGTACGCCGCGCACCGGGTGAAAGTGAGGTTGTAACTCCTGGAGCAGTTGGATGGAAGCTGATTCCAGGTCCCCTTTTGGAAAGCGCCATTGCCCATTTTGAGGTGCCTCCTCGAAGTTAGTCTTCACTCCGACTAAGTTCCATAAGTCCTGAGGCCCGTATGAATGGAAGATCGCCCTGGGGAACGGTTATTAAATGGTAAATGCCCATGCGCATTGTACTCCAGGCGCATGGAAAGTCAAGCCCGTCTACCCGTCTACCCGTCCTTTCAAAGCTATTTAGAAATGTCCCTTTTTCGTTATAGGTCTTTGTGGGTCGTTGGCCTTGCCTGGAGCGAGGCTCTCAGCCAGCACGTACCCGCCGGTCCAGCTTGGCCTTGATTCTATTGGGAATGCGGCGGGGCAGGAACGTCTAAATACCCTTAGCGCAAGCTCTGAAATTCCTCAAGCGTAACACCGAGCTGGCGTAGGATTTTGAAAAATAGAGCAGGGCCGATCTGGCGGCCGGCGGGCAACGGGATGGTCACCGCGCGGCCCTGGGGATGGTTCCAACGTTCGTGGCTTCCGGTTTGCCGGGTCTTTTCAAACCCTAGTTTTCGCGCCAGCTTCTGAAATTCGCGGGCGGCGGCGCTAGAAGTGCGTCGGAGATAAGCATTATGGAATTTCCCTTTTTACGTCCTGAGCTGTCGGCGAGCTGGGTTTTGAGCATCTGAGTTTGGCCAGGCGGCTTGCGAAGGGGGCTTTCCAGGCTGGGTCGCCGCCCTCAGGCGCTCTGCGGACTCCAACCGGCGTGGAAGAGTTTCAGCAGATTGTGCGTGGCGCAGATCGCGTTGCGCTTTGGAGCCGACGATCTGGATGGCACCGTGGCCGAGGAAAAGATTTACCACGATGCCGGAGCCAAGACGCCCCAGGTCATGACCCGCCAGGAAATCATTCGCTTGATCCGCGAGGCCGGCCTGGAACCCTTTGAGCGCGACACTCTTTACCGCCCCGTCACCCGCACGGAAGCCAGCGTAAGCGTGCAGGTGTAAGCACCGCCAACTGTTCCCAGTCTGCCAAGTTGTACGGCATCATAAACAAGCAGCCGGAGGCCAGGAGCGGACGAGCATGAGCA
>DATKQU010000218.1:0-11796 GCA_035532595.1 Terriglobia bacterium
AGCCTGGTTTGTGGAGGTGGCAAACCGCGCGTTGCCGCGCCCCCCGCGCCCTCCCTGGGCCGCCAGGAATCGCATTCCGGGCGCGTCAAAGTCGAACACCTTTTCGCCGGTGGCTTCATCGAAAACCTGGGTTCCGACGGGGAGCGTGATTACCAGGTCTTCGCCGTTCTTCCCGTGGCGGTTGGAGCCTTCGCCGTGCCCGCCTCGCTGGGCGCGGAATTCCTTCTTGAAGCGGAATTTCAGCAGGGTATTGAGGTGCGCGGAACTTTCCAGATAAATGCTGCCGCCGTCGCCGCCGTCGCCGCCGCTGGGCCCGCCGCGAGGAACGAATTTCTCCCGCCGGAAAGCAACGCAGCCGTTGCCGCCACCGCCCGCCGCTACCTGGATCTTGGCTTCGTCAACAAACATGAAAACAGGCCCGAAAAAACAGAAGTATACACTTTGCTGCGCGCTCGCGTCAGCTCTGGTTTAGCGATTTGTAACCGTGTGTTTGGCGACTGAGTGATGCGACCCGTCTGCTACTTTCAATCACCCAATCACTCAGTCACCCAATCCTTCAATCAACAATCGCCAATCGCAAATCACCAATGGTAGAAACACAAAAGGCGGCAGGGAATCCTCAAACCTTTCCCCCGCCGCCCTCTGGAACTTAATTTGCCGACGGAACAAGAATGCTGACAAAACGCCCGGCGCGGCCCCGATCCTCAAACTTGACGACGCCGGAGACCTTGGCGAAAAGCGTGTCATCCTTGCCGCGGCCCACGTTATCTCCCGGCTTCAGCGGCGTGCCGCGCTGCCGAACAAGAATCGATCCCCCGCTGACGACCTGGCCGTCAAAGCGCTTCACGCCCAGCCGTTGCGCATTGGAATCGCGCCCGTTTCGTGAGCTTCCTAAACCTTTCTTGTGTGCCATAAAAACCCTCGTTTATTTGATTGGTCAAGACCTTCCGAGCTAAGGGGCAACGATCTCATTAATCACGACTTCGCTGAAAGGCTGCCGGTGGCCGGTGGTCTTCCGATATTGCTTCTTCCGCTTGTATTTGAGCACGCGCACCTTGCGGGCACGAGCATTGCTGAGGATGGTGGCCTTGACCTTGGCGTTTTCCACCAGCGGCGCGCCCACCACCAAGCTGCTCTTGCGGACGGCGAACACGTGGTTGAATTCCACTCCGGCCCCAGGTTCCCCCGGAAGCTTTTCCACTTGGATCACGTCACCCGGGGAGACTCTGTACTGCTTCCCACCCGTGCGGAAAATTGCATACATACAGGCACCTCGTCTACGTTGACAGAAACACTTTATTCTACCCTTTGTTCCGGAATAGTGTCAATGATTTGCGGGCAAGCCGGGCAGCTTGACATCATTACGACCCGAGTGCCAGAATCCAGCAGTTCAAGCTCGAGGTTCGCTTGCCGGCGGCGTGTCCGACGAAGCAACGCTGCGGAATGCGCGCCTGCGCTGGACCCAGAGCCGGAAGCTTTACCCGAGCCGAAAGATCGCAAATCACAGGAGCGCCGCTTGGAACTGGAAGGCAAACCCGACTTCGAAGAAGCGATATACCGCATTGAGTCGTGGTTCAACCACGAAAAGCTTGACCGCCCTCCGGTTCGCTTTGCCGAACACAACGCCGACTTTGCCGCCTCGCACACCCTGGCGGGGCGCACCTGGCCGAGCCTGAAAGCCCGCTGGTTCGATGCGGAGTTTCAGGTGGACTTTTTTCTGGAATCCATTCAAGGCCGCAGGTTCTACGGCGAGACGTTTCCGGTCTTCTGGCCGAACCTTGGCCCCAATGTGTATGCGGCCTTCCACGGCGCCGAACTCGAATTCGGCGAAGTCACTTCCTGGATCCGGCATTGCCTCCATGACTGGCACGACCTCGAACATCTTAAGTTCAGCCGCGAGAACGAATATTTTGAGGGTATCGAAGAGCTGACGCGGGTGGCGCTCGAGAAATGCCCGGGCAAGTTCATGGTGGGCTACACGGACTTGCACGGCAGCCTCGACTGCGGGGCGGACTGGCGGGACCCGCAACAGCTCTGTATTGATACCGTGGACAATCCGGAAAAGGTCCACGCCATGCTGCGGCTGGCCAATGAGAATTTCCTGCCGCTCTTCGACTATTACGACGATAGGCTCAAGGCCCACGGCCAGCTATCCGTCACCTGGATGGGCATTCCCTCCCGCGGCAAGATGCACATCCCAAGCTGCGACTTCAGCTCGCTGATCTCCCCTGAAACTTTTTGCGAATTTTACTTTCCCACTCTACAAAACGAAGTTCGGCACACCTCCCACAACATCTTCCACGTGGACGGCACGGGTGTGCTTCGCCATCTTGATATCATCCTGACCCTCCCGCAAATCCAGGCCATTCAATGGGTGCAGGGCGTGGGCGACGATTTGCCCATCCTGCAATGGCTGCACGTGATCAAGAAGATCCAGGCTGCCGGCAAGGGCGTGGTGGTGGACTTGCAGTTAGATGAGTTGGAACCCTTCATCGCCGCCATGAAGCCTGACGGCCTTTATATCTGCATCGCCGCGGACGAGAAGATTCAGCCGGACATTCTTGAACGAGTGAAGCGTTGGTGACTCTCCGTGCCGCCGTCATTCCGAGCCTCTCGCTCCGTCAATGCGAGCCCCTCATTTCGTCTCGTCATTCCGAGCGAAGCGAGGAATCTGCTTTTCGTTTGGGGCAGAACAGCAGATCCTTCGCTTCGCTCAGGATGACAAGCGAAGGGCCTCGGGATGACATTCCTTCCTTTGAATGTTCATTCTCAACCCTCTCGATCGCTTGCGCTCCGTCGGTGTTGCGCACGGGTCCTCGGCAGGCAAGAATTCTCTTATTTTTCTCACTGAGACGCGAGATGGCAGTTGACATGAGCGTCTTGGCTTGTACCATAATGAAGACACGTGGAGGAGGATGAAGGTCGAGGATTTTGCCCGGTTGGAGACAACACCATCGAACGTCATACTCGAAGCGATACGCCAGGTTCGTGAACAGATTGGCAAGACCTTGCGCCTGCGAGCCGACGAGATCGGCAGGCTCGAGCAGAGCCTCGAGTTGTTGCGGAACCAGCAGCGCGAGACGGAAGAAGCCACCCGCCATCTGTTTGAGCCCATCGAGAAGACCCTTGCGGAGGCGGGCAACGCCTGCGCGCCTTCCATTCAAAGCGTCTGGACAGCGGTGCGCAACCTCATGACCGCCACTTACCCCGAACAGGTTTTGGAGGTGCTGGCTGCCGAGGCCGCCCGGATGAACCTTCGGTCTGCGGTCTTTTCCGTGCGGGGCAAGGCGGCGTGGGGAACCTCCGCGAACGGATTTGAGATTTCAAATCAAGACCTGTTCTCACTGGTGGTGCCGTTGAACCGGGAGAACCCTTTTCGCCAGGTCTTTGAAACCTCGGAAGCTCTGGAAACCAATGCGGAAGGCCTGCGCGGAAACCCCAACGTGCTTGAAGAATTGAGCCCTGCGCCAGGCGACCGCCTTTGGCTGCTTCCCATCCGGTCGGCTGAATCCGTGACTGCCATTCTTTACGCCGACACCGGCGAGAGTGAGAATTCGATTCTTGCTGACTCTTTAAGGCTGCTGGCGGAATTTGCCGGCCTGCAACTTGATCGCTTGACCGTCCTGAGCGGGGGATTGGCTGTCACAGAGGTTTCGGCGCCCGAAGAGCACGCTCGGATGCCGGAACCCGCGGAGGTTCCTGCGCCGGAAACTGAAACTGCCGCGCCTTCCCCAGAGGCGGAGAGCCCCGAAGCTGCCGTCTCCGAGCCGAGCCTGGAAGTTGCACCGACTCCGCCGGCCGAGGAGGCCGTCGTTGCCCCGGTTGCCCCGGAAGAGCAGGAGATCCTTGCCGCAGAGGCCGCGCCGGGCATCCCGCAGACCTTGAATCTTGCGGCGCTCAGCGACGAAGACCAGAAGGTGCATCGCGACGCCCAGCGATTCTCCAGGCTGCTGGTTTCGGAGGTTGAGCTGTATAACAAGGAGAAAGTTGAAGAAGGGCGCAAAAACAAGGATCTTTATCAGCGCCTCAAGAAAGATATCGATCGCAGCCGCCAAACGTATGAAAAGCGCTTTGGCAACTCGGCGGTCAAGCAGGTTGATTACTTCCATGAAGAACTGGTGAGGGCGCTGGCTGAAAATGATCCTTTGCTCCTCGGTTCCGATTATCCGGGCCCTTCGGCGTGAAATTCTTTTCGACTTTAACCTTTAGTATTTTGTTAGTCGCAGGCGCGTGGGGCGCGCCGTCGCAGGCGTTTGCCCGGCCGGAGTTGCCCGCGAGCCTCGCGCGTCTGGCTGCGCGCGCCAAGAATTCCAGCACGTGGCCGGAATTGCGCCGTTACGCTCAATCCCGCCGGTCCGCGGAAGAGCGAGACCTGGCGTATTTTGTGCTGGGTTACCAGGAATACCAGTCGGAAGATTATGAGGAGGCGGAAAAGGATTTGAGTGAGGCTTCCGGCGCCGTTTTTTCCCTTGCCGACCTCGCGCGCTATTATCACGCCTCTGCGGCCTACAAGGCCGGGCATCCGGAAAGCGTTGCGAGCCTGCTGAAGGGCTTCTCCGCTCGTTTCCCATCCAGCCCCGTCCGTTATGAGGCGCTCGAGCTGCTGGGGTGGGGATACCTCCAGACCGGGCAGCCGCGGGAAGCTCTCAAGGCATTGCAAGCCGAGCCGGAAGTCCGCCAGCGTCCGGACTTGGCGCTGCTGCTGGGACAAGCCTATGTGGACGCCGGCAAGCTAAAGTCCGCGGCGCGGGCTTATCAGGACGTTTACAACGCCTTTCCGACCACCCCGGAAGCAAAGGCGGCGGGGGGCGTCCTTGAAAAATTGAAGCTCAGGCTGGGAGTGAATTTTCCTCCTGTTTCCGATGAAATCGCCACAGCGCGAGTCGAAAAGCTCTACGCAACTGCGCATTACGCCGAAGCCCTCCAAGGGTACGACGATCTGCTGACAAAGCGGCAAACCAGTCCTTGGGCGTGGCGTTGGAACCTGGGGCGTGCCCAGTGCCTGGTCCGTCTGAGCCGCGCTGACGAGGCCGTCGAGACGCTGGTGCGCAGCGCTCCTCCCACGCCGGAACTCGACGCCCAGCGGCTGGCCATCCTGGTTCAGGCTTACGTCCAAACGGGAAACGACACCGCTGCCGCCCAAGCCGTCAATCAATTGGGAACCAGCGACCTCAAATCCTCCTGGCACGCCGTGGCCCTTTACACCTTGGCGAATTACTTGATGCGCAAGGGAGAAAGGCCCCTGGCGAGCTCGTATTACCGCACTCTCGCGCTCTTGTTCCCTCAAACCTCGCAAGGGCGCGAGGCAAGCTGGCGGCTTGCGTGGATCAGCTATTTGGGCGGAGATTTCGAGCAAGCGCAAAAACTCTTTCTTGAACACATCAAACACTACCCGCAGTCGGATCACGTCCCGGCAGCGATCTATTATCTGGGACGGTTGGAAGAGAAAGACGACGCGGCCGCCTCCCGGGCGCTCTACTTGCTGCTCGTCCAACGCTACGTTCACGGCTATTACGCCTTGGAGGCTGAGCGGCGCCTTCGAGCCCTGCCGCGCGAAAGAGCGAACGGCGCGGGCTCGCGGCCGGACTTTTCCGTTTCAGAGCTGGCCGCAAAAATTCCGCCTGCGGACCCGCTGGCTTTTCGCCCCTGCGAGTTGGGCGCGGCCGGTGAGGCTTTGCGGTCGTTCGAAATTCTTAAAGCGGTGCATCTGGATACGCTGGCCGAGCAGGACTTGAGGGCGCGGCTGGCCCGCGAGCCCTCGTCCGCCGCCTTGCGTCTTGCCTTCGGCCGCTTTGCGGCGGAGCAGGGACAGCACGATCGGGCTCTGCACAGCGCCAAAAAAATCGTTCCGGATTACTATTCCCAGCAATTTTCCGAACTTCCACGAGAGATCTGGGACCTGCTTTATCCCCTTGACTTCGATCGGCTGGTCCGGCGCCACGCCGCCTTGAACCATCTGGACCCCTTCCTGGTGATGGGTCTCATCCGGCAGGAGTCCGCGTTCAATCCGCGCGCCACTTCACCTTCGAACGCGCGGGGATTAATGCAGATTCTCCCGCTCACGATCACTCGTTCTGAAAGCTACCAGCGCAGCGTGGCGCAGCGGCTTTATGACCCCACTTACAATTTGCGCTTTGGCTGTGCCTATTTGCGTAAGCTCCTCAAGCAGTTCAACGGAAACATTCCGGAGGCCCTGGCCGCCTACAACGCGGGGCCCTCCCGGGTTTCCCAATGGCTCAGCGGCCAATCCTTCCGGGATCCGGAAGAATTCGTGGAATCCATTCCTTTCCAGGAAACGCGGGTTTACGTCAAGGGGGTTTTGAAGGACCGCGCCGTCTATCATCTGTTGCTGACGCGGAAGGTGGAATTTGCCGAGTGCCACGCGCGTCCTCGAGCCGCGCGGAGAAAATCAACCGCCGGTCTCCCGCGACGATCACGGCGGCGGACTCGGCCGCTGTCGGCTGAAGCCGCCCGCCCCTAAAGAGATTTGGGGGAAAGGTCCAAGTGGGGCGCGAAATCGGAAACTGCGTAGTTGATCAGAGCGTCCAGCAGATCGGTGGCGTAGGGATCGGTCCCATAGGTGTTTTCCAGCGCAAAGGTGCAGATTAAGAGCTTGCCCTTTCCGTAGCGCGCCTGCACCAGAGTTCCCACGTTCGAGTGAATCCATCCATAAAATTCCCCCGCCAGGACATCCGAAAAGTCCTTCGCAGGAATGCCGCGCACCACCGCCTCAGGCGTCGCGGCCTCGGACTCAAAGCCCAGTAGAGTTTCAAACCCGATTGTTTTGAAGGGTGGTTGATCTTTGCGGACCCACGCAAAGTTGGAAATCCAGTCTCCCGCAAGATCTCCCTTGCGCCGGAGAACTTCCACTCCTGAAGCGAGTGTCTGCGGGCCGTCCGCCAGCAGGATCGCGACTCCTCCGGAATCGAGAGCCTTCTTGACCGTGTCGTCGAAGACGGAAGTGATTAGAACCGGATGCATCTCCGTTCCGTTACCCTCAAAGTAGTCGCGGGCCCGCATGTCGTTCTGGAGCCGCCGCAAGCTGCCCGACGGATCGTGGAAGGAAATGACCGGAGGCAGGTCAGGCTTCTCGTGCGGGTAGAAGTACAGCTCGATCGAATTTTTCAGGACGGTTGTCCCGGCGGTGACCTGAACGTCCAGGATATTTTGCGAAGGGGTTGACTCGGGCGGAACGGCAAAGCTGATCGTTCCCACCTTCGCGGCGGAGCCCACGGGCACATCAGGGAGCTCGAAGTTTCCTTCGAGCGCGGTTCCCTCCACTTTCCAAGCGACTTTGGCGCCGCTTAAGTTCTGTTGGCTGTAATGGGAAAAATAAACGTCCGCTTCAGCTTCGGAGGCGCAAAAGAAGTTGTGCTTTGAAGCGCGAATCAGCACAGCGTCGTCCTGCTGGATGGCTCCGAGCTGCGCCGCAAAAGTTTTGGGATGGCGCCAAATGTCCGTCAGGCCGTTCGATTCCCACATGACGTCGGTGAATTCCGTGATGACGTAGCCCTGAATGGGGGCGCGGGATCGCAAGCTCGCGATTTCATATCGCAGCGACTTGAATTCGTGTTGCTGGGTGGCCGATTCCAGGGCGCGAAGGTCCGGGAAGAGCGTGCCGTATTGGTATTCCTTGAACCGGTTCTCCACCTCCGCCGGAAGGGTAAACCGGTTGCCTCCGAAATCTCTTGCAAACCACCAGGGCCTGTCTTTAGGAACAAAAGGCAGCCCCCAATTGCCGAATTCCGAAAGCACGAGGGGCTCATTGCCTTTTGGCGCGGCGTCGCCGTATGGGCTGAAAAGCCAGGTAGGCCGCGTTGCGAAGTCGCCCACCACGCGGTCAAAGTCACCCGCGTGATCGGGAATCGAATCGTACTGGTGATAATCCGCGAGGTCCGTGGCGAGATGAAAGTTGGCGCAGCAGGCACTATTGTCATCCACCAGCCATCCTGGAACCAGGGTTTTCGCCTGCTGATAGGCATCGCTTAGCCAAGCCCGGCCGGCGGCTTCTTTCAGGTTGACGCCCCAGCTCTCGTTCACGATGCTGACGATCACGATCGACGGATGATTCCAGTCGCGCTTCACCATGCCGCGCAAAGTCGCGAGTGCACGGCGTTGGGAGTCCGCGGTCAGGTGGTCCCAGTTGGGAATTTCATACCAGACCAGCATCCCCGTCTCATCCGCCGCCTCCAGGTATCGCGGGTCCGGGACTTTGATGTGGCAACGCAGCAGGTTCAAGCCCAGCGCCTTGGCTTCTTGCATCTCCTTTTTCAAGAAATCGAGCGAGGGTGGGGTGTAAATCGTCTCCGGATAGAAAGCCTGATCAAGCGCCCCGCGCAGGTAGATGACTTTCCCGTTCAGGTAGAACTTGCCGTCGCGCGTCTCGAACGTTCGGAAACCAAAGCGGCAGGAGTGGGAATCGCCGTTGCTGGTGTGGACCTGCAGCGTATAGAGCGCAGGATCAGCCGGGCTCCAGAGTTTTGCATTCTCAAGGCTTCCTGAAAGCAGCAACACCCCTTGGTTCGGGTCCACGGCCTGCTTCCCTTGCCAGGCGAGCTTGCCGTCGGGCGCCAGCATCTTCGCTTCGACCGTGAGATTCCCGGGGGACGTTCCGACGGGCGGCGGGTTCATGAGGTGCACGCTGATGTTGAATCTCCCGCCCGCGCTCGCCGTCACATGGATTGCTCCCAGGTGTGTTTGGGGGCGAATGTCGAGTTCCACGGCCTGCCACAGCCCGCTGGTCTGGACGTACCAGCTCTGCTTTCCATGAGGTATTTCCGCGTACCGGATGCCTTCCACCTCGCTGGGCTTCACTCCCGGATCGACCACCCGGACGGCGACCTGGTTATCGCCGGCATCGAGAAGAGAAGTCACGTCAAACTCGAAGGGCAAATAACCGCCGTTGTGTGAGCCCGCAAGGCGTCCATTGACAAAGACGCCGGCGTGATAATCGACGGCGCCAAATCGCAAAAGAGCAACCTGGCCCGGCTTCAGTGCTTCCACCTGTACCGTGCGCCAATACCACGCCACGCCGGCGTAATCCCGCAGGTCCGCGAACTGCGACTGCCAGGAGCCGGGCACTTCGAGCCAGCGTACGTCCTTCGCTGAGGCAAGGTCCGGCACCTTGAGGGACTCGGTTGGGTCAGTGAGGAAACTCCACGTGCCGTTCAGCGAGATCGTGCGAAAGGCGTGGCTGTCTCCCGCCGGGGGTTTCGCGAAGGCAGGCAGAGACATCACGAGCATCAGCGTAAAAGGCAACGTTAGGCAGTTTTTCACTCGAAGCACAATCTCCTCTCCCCAGGGAAGTATCTGCGTATGGCCCGGCCTCAATTCCGGTTTCCAAATCACCGGGCCGACCCTCTCTGACCAAGAGTTTATGCGCTTGCATGCCGCCAACGCAACGTGTGACTCAGAAACTTTGGCCCGTCTGGTAAGGAATCGCCGGCGCCGGTCCGGCCAAGGCGGCGCTGGCCAGCAGTCCGGGACGAAAATTTCCTGGAGGAATCTCCGAATTCAAAACTGTACAATAGGCCCTTTCATGGAGATTCGCCTCAAAGCATTTGCCCGCCGCCTCTTAGGCCGCGGACCCCTCGGTCCCTCGGGGCGTCTTTGGCCGCGCTGGATTTTCCTGCGGGCCTTGGGCCTGATTTTCTTTTCGGCTTTCTATTCCTTGCTTTTTCAGATTGAAGGCCTCGTCGGCCCCGAGGGAATTCTTCCCGCGCACGATTACCTCTCGCTTCTTGCACGGAACATGGGGGTGGAGCGCTACTGGTACGCGCCCACCTTGCTTTGGTTTGGGAGTGGCGCGTTGGCGCTGCACCTTCTGGTGTGGGTGGGACTTTTCGCTTCGCTCCTGCTGTTTCTGAATATCTGGCCTCGTGGCGCCACGGCGATTGCGACCGTCGCTTATCTTTCCTTCATCGCCGCAGCGCGCGATTTTGCCGATTACCAGTCCGACGGCATGCTGCTGGCGGCGGGCTTTTTGAGCCTCTTTTTTGCACCTTCCGGGCTGCGGCCGGGCCTGGGAGAATCGGCGCCGCCCTCGCGGGCCAGCCTTTTCCTCCTGCAGTGGGAATGGTTTCGAATCTACTTTGAGTCCGGGGTGGCCAAGCTGGCGAGCCACGACCCCCAGTGGCGGCACTTGACCGCCATGGACCAGTATTACCAGAACGGCCCCTTGCCAACCTGGATTGGCTGGTACGTGCAGCAATTCCCGCATCCCTTTCAGATGGCTCTCGCGCTCCTCACGCTGATCGCCGAGCTGGGGCTTTGCTGGATGTTTCTCTTTTCGCGCCGCTCGCGCCTCATCTGTTTCTTTATCCTGACGCCGTTTCAAATTGGAATTATTCTCACGGCGAATTACGCGTTCTTGAACTACCTCGTTCTGGCGCTGGGCTTCCTACTGCTGGATGACGGGTTCGTCACCCGATGCCTTGGCCGCCTGAAATCCTTCTGGCCCGGGAGGCTTCCCCAGCTTGCTTTTCAGCATGCGCAGACCCCCTTGGCCGAGGCTCCAGAGCCCCGCGCTTCGCGCCTGGGCATGTGGATCTCCGGCATTTTTCTCAGTTGGGTTTTCTATGCCACAACGGCTCTTCTTCTACTGATGTTCCAGCCCGCGCTGCCATTGCCGCTCCAGCCCGTCGAAGCGCTTGAGCCTTTTCGCTTTGCCAATCAATACGGCCTGTTTGCCGTGATGACCACGGCGCGCTACGAGATCGAATTCCAGGGTTCGCGCGACGGCAAGAATTGGAAGCCTTATCCTTTCCGCTACAAGCCGCAGGACCCTCGCGTGCCCCCGGGAATCTACGCCCCTTACCAACCGCGCTTCGATTGGAACCTCTGGTTTGCTTCCCTCAGCTCGTTGCAGCAGAATCCCTGGGTGATCCGCACGGAAGAATTACTCCTCCAAAATGATTCCAGCGTGCTTTCACTTTTCAAGTCGAACCCGTTTCCCGGCGAGCCTCCGCTCGAAGTTCGCGCGGTGCTGTGGCAATACTGGTTCACCGACTTGCAAACCCTGCGCAAGACAGGGATGTGGTGGAACCGGGAATTGCTTGGGCTTTATGGTCCGGTGTTGCGGCGTGACCGAGGCGGGAAATTCAGGCCGCTCGAGTGGCCGCTCGTGCCGTTTCCGGTAGCGCATGACCGCATACTATAAGCCATCACTTCGCCCCAAACCAGTCCCTTCGCAAATCGCAGACCGTCAATGGCCGCGGCCTGGGGTAGCCCGCAACCCATGAAGGCTAAAGGACTTACCGCGACCTTGAAACCTTCAAAAATAGGCGGCTAAGCGGGCCTCATTTTGGGGAGTTACTGAGGAATGGAAATCCCATAGCGCCGAGTAGTTTGCTAGAATCGTATGTCGCGCTTGGAACCTTTGTTCATATTTAATCTTTGTCCGCTCTATACCAGTGGAGAGGAAGACCGTCATGCCTGATCAATCATCTTCACGAGTGTTTGTTTCGGTCATTGTCTTATGGGCATTCGTTTTGGTGGGCATCATGACGTCATGCGAAGGGAAACAGCAAACGCGGAGGAGTACGGAGACGGCCACCCGTAACCATGTGCTCGTCAAGGCGGCAGCAGGGTCTCATCCTACTCTCATAGGAATGCAGTACGAAACTTGGTTTACGCCTCATAACAACCGGGCTTATGACACGGCCGAAGCCATTCCAATTCTTGGCAAATACAGCTCGTACGACGTGGCGGTTTTGCGCAAGCACGAGGAATGGTTTGAGGACATGGGAATCAACTGGCTGTTACTGGATTGGAGCAACATGTTGTGGACGAAGCCCG
>DATKQU010000219.1:0-8348 GCA_035532595.1 Terriglobia bacterium
GCCATTGTGCGCTTTAAGTGCGGCCAATCCGGATGTCATGCTGAGCGAAGCGAAGCATCTGCTTGTAAATCGTCGTGGAAAAGCAGATTCTTCGCTTCGCTCAGAATGACGGGCGCTTGAAAGCTCAGCACGGCCGCGAAGAGTTGCTTAAGTGAACAGTGTTGCGCTTAACTCTCCGACGTCATGATTGTTCTTGGGATCGTTTGCGGCTTATGCTAATTTAATAAGTTTGTCGGCGCGCCGACATTGCGGCCTCCAATGCCCCTTGTTGAAACCGAAGCTATCGTTTTGAGAACGCATCGCTTGGGGGAAGCCGACAAGATCGTCTCGCTGCTGACCAGGCAAATGGGCCGGCTGCGCGCCGTGGCCAAGGGAGCCATGAGCATGCGCGGCAGGTTTGGGTCAGCGCTTGAGCCATTAAGCTACATTCGGCTTTGGATTTACGACCGGGAAAGCCGGGATCTGCAACGGCTCAGTTCGGCCGAGGTGCTGGAATCCTTCTTCGAAATGCAGAAGGATTATCGCATCCAGGTGGCCGCCCAGTATTTGGCGGAGGTGACGGAACGCTTCCTGCCGGAGCGCGAGCTGAATGAGCGGGCTTTCCGGCTGCTGCTTGCCGTCCTCCGGGCGGTCAAGCACTTTGGCGAGGTCAACCGGCCGCTTTTGTTTTTCGATTACTGGCTGTTGAGGCTGGGAGGGTTTCTGCCGGACCTGAGCCGTTGCATGAAATGCCAGCGGGCCTTTGGAAGCCAGGCAGGCTTTTACGATCCCAGCAGCGGAGCGTTGCTGTGCGCGGATTGCCGGCCAAGCGGCGGTGTGGAGCAGGTTTCGGCGCAGGCGCTGGCCCTGATCGGAGAATTTCGTTCCACGCGGCTCGATCAGTGGCTTCAGACGAAGAAGGCGCCGCCGGGTAGCCGGGAGTTGCGGCTCTTCCTGGAACAGGTGATCGAGTCGCATCTTGAAAAGAAGCTGGCGACTAGGCCCTTGCTCGCCGATGAGGTTTAGGCGCATCCCGAGAGTCACAAAAAGGCGGAGCCTCATCGGGTGGGATGGGGAAGAGGTTTGATCAGATGGCGGGAAGTGACAGCATGACCTTTCAGGACATGGTGATTAAGCTGAGCAAGTTTTGGACAAGGCAGGATGCCGTGCTGGCGCTGCCTTACGACCTGGAGGTAGGCGCGGGAACCATGTGTCCGGAGACCTTCTTTCGGGTGCTGGGGCCTGAACCCTGGAAGGTGGTTTACGCTCAGCCCTCGCGGCGGCCTGCCGATGGCCGCTACGGCGAGAACCCCAACCGGCTTCTGAAACATACGCAACTGCAAGTGATTTTGAAGCCTCCGCCGGCCAATATTCAGGACCTCTATCTCGAAAGCCTGCGCGATATCGGAATCGATTTCCGTCACCACGACATCCGGTTTGAAGAGGACAATTGGGAAGCGCCCACCCTGGGCGCCTGGGGAATCGGCTGGCAAGTCATGCTGGACGGGCTCGAAATCACGCAATTCACCTATTTCCAGCAATCCGGCGGGGTCGATCTCGACCCCATCTCGGTCGAGTTAACCTACGGTCTCGAGAGGATCGCGGCCTTCCTTCAAAATGTTAATAATGTTTATGAGGTTAAGTGGAATAACCTATTGACTTATGGTGACTTGAGGCACAATGAGGAGCTTGAATTGTCCCTGTACGACTTTGAGTTTGCATCGCCCGAGGAGACTCGCCTGCTGTTCGAGACCTACGAGAAAGAAGCGGCTCGGCTTTTAAACTATTACTTTAATTCTGAGGGTGGGCGTCCCCGTCGCTTCCCGCTGCGTAAGGTTTACGAGTTCTGCCTGAAGTGCTCCCACCTGTTCAATATTCTCGACGCCCGAGGCGCCATCAGCGTGACGGAGCGCGTGGCGCTGATTGCCCGCATTCGAAAGATTGCCACCGGCGTGGCGCAAATTTACCTGGAGCAGTCCGCCCCGGTTTCGGAGGTTCGGCCCGCGTGAAAGATTTGGAAACACTTCGTTGTGAGCCGGTGTTGCTTGAGGTGGGGTCCGAGGAAATCCCTGCCCGTTTCCTCAGCGGGGCAGAGAAGAGCTTTGGAGAGCGCCTGGAAGAAACCCTGCGCAGTCTTCGCCTTCTGCCCGTGAGCGCCGGCGCGGTCAAAACTTTTTCCACCCCGCGGCGCCTGGTCGCCTGGGTTCCAGAAGTCTTGTTCCGGCAGAGGGATGAGACGGAGGAGATCGTGGGCCCGCCCGTCAAGGTGGCATTTGACGAGCAGGGAAAGCCCACGCGCGCGGCGGAAAGCTTTGCGCAAAAAAGCGGGGTGGGGGGCAATCGCCTGGTTCGCGTTGAAACTCCCAAAGGTCTTTATCTGGCGGTTCGAAAGTCGGTCCGAGGACGGTTTGCGCGCGAACTCCTGGCGGAAGCTCTGCCGGAGGTGGTGCTGGGAATCAGCTTTCCCAAGAGCATGTATTGGACCGCGAAAACGGGACCGAGGTTTATTCGCCCCATCCGCTGGCTGCTGGCCCTGCAAGGAGAGGGAACCAAGTCGCGAGTCATTCCGTTTGAAATTGCCGGCGTGGCCGCTCGCAACTTTACCTATGGGCACCGGGTGGCGGGTGCGGCCAGGCTCCGGGTTCACGGCTTCGAGGAGTACTCGAAGAAGCTACACGAACATCAGGTTGAACTTGATCCCCTGGCGCGCCGGGAACGGGTGGAGAACGACCTTAAAGCATTGCTTGAAGTCGAGGGCCTCCAAGTTCTCCCGGATCCGGAACTCGTGGATTGGGTGGTCAATTCCACCGAGTGGCCGCGCGCCATTGTTGGCGGCTTTGACCGGCGGTTCCTTTCGCTCCCCCGTGAAATTCTGGTGACCGTCATGCGCGATCACCAGAAATACTTTGCCGTGGAGGACCGCCAGGGCAGCCTCGAGCCCCGGTTCATTGCCGTCATGAATCTCGACGGCGATTCGCGCGACCTGATCCGCCAGGGGCATGAACGCGTCCTGACCGCGCGCTTTTCGGACGCTGAATTCTTCTGGAAAGCCGACCAGAAAAGGCCGCTTGCGGATCGCCTGGAGATGCTGGAGCGCGTCACGTACCAGGCGAAGCTTGGGAGCTACGCGGACAAAGTCCGGCGCATGGAAACGATCGCGCAGGAAATCTGCTCGCAGATCGAGCGGCAGGGCCAGCTAAACGCCGCCGGGCGCGATCACGCGCTGCGCGCCGTGCTCCTGTGTAAATGCGATTTGACCACCCAAATGGTGGGGGAGTTTCCGGAACTCCAGGGCGTGGTCGGGGGGCTCTATGCCCGCGCGCAAGGGGAGGCGCAGGAAGTCTGCGATGCCATCTACGACCACTACAAGCCTTTGAACATGGAAGATACTTGCCCGCGGAGCGCCGCGGGCGCCGTGGTCTCGCTCGCGGACAAGCTCGATAGCGTGGTGGCGGGATTCGCCGCTGGCCTGGAGCCGACAGGATCGAGCGATCCCTTCGGCCTGCGCAGGGCAGGGAATGGGGTCGTCAAGATTGCGGTCGAAGCGCTTCCGACATTGGACCTCAACTCCCTCATCGGCAGCCAAGCGATCAGATCCGAATGGGTGCATTTTCCGGGGGCCGACTCGAACGCGATATTGGGTGCGCTTAAGCCCTTTCTCGAGGAACGGCTGGAATTCTATCTACGCGATGTCCGACGGCTTCGCTACGACACTGCACGGGCAGTCATGAGCGGGGTAAGGAGTTACGAGGTGAGCGGAGGGCCAAATACTCCCGCCGCTGCCGTCGCTGTCGCAGAGGCATTGGAGCGGGTTCGTAATACGCAGGATTTCCTGGCGCTGGCGGCGGCGGCCAAGCGCACCAGAAACATCCTGGACAAGTCGGCAAAAGCCGCGGACTTTGGGGAAGCTCGGCAAGTGGATGCCGGGCTTTTCAGAACGCAGGAGGAGCGCGACCTTTACGAGGCCTGCCAGGCGGCGCGCCACGCCGCGGATGGCCTTGAGGCGCAGGCGGACTACGCGGCGGCCTTTCGCAGGCTCGCTGAACTGCGCCCCGCCGTTGACCGCTTCTTCGACAAGGTTTTGGTGATGGACCCGGACCTTTCGGTGCGCGCGAACCGCCTGCGGCTGCTGGCGGAACTCATGGCGATGGTTTTCTCGCGCTTCGCCGACTTATCTCAAATCGAAAGTACTGCTTTAACTTCTGTCGGCGCGCCGACATCGCTGAAGGAGAGCGGCAAAAAAATACCCTGAGGGCCTGGAGGTTACCCTGAGCCCTTTGCCTGTCATCCTGAGCGGAGCGAAGGATCTGCTTCTACGGTTTTCAGCGAGAAGCAACAGGATAGTTTCCCCGAGAGGGAAAAGCAGATTCCTCGCGCAGTTTACCCTGAGCCCCTTCGCTTCGCTCAGGGCCGTTCGCAAGCGGAAGGGCGAACGGGCTCGGAATGACGGCCGCTGCTTTAAGCAGATGCCAGGGCTCCTAACATCGCCAGGTCGGCGGCGCCGTGCAAGGAGATTTTGCGGCCGCAAGAGGCGGCCCACAGAGACCAATCATAAGGAGAGCACTCAACATGGAAAAATTCGTTTATTTCTTCGGTGACGGCAAGGCTGACGGCCACGGAACGATGAAGGATGTTCTGGGCGGCAAAGGGTCCGGCCTGGCGGAGATGACCAACGCCGGGCTGCCGGTGCCGCCGGGCTTCACCATCGCCACCTCAGCTTGCCTCGCGTACTTCAAGAACGGTAACCGGCTCCCGGAAGCGGTCACCTCGCAAGTCGACGAATTGATGGGGCGCCTCGAGCGCTTGCTCGGCCAAAAACTCGGCGACGCTCAAAAGCCTTTGCTCGTTTCGGTCCGCTCCGGCGCCAAGTTTTCGATGCCCGGCATGATGGACACCATCCTCAACCTGGGGTCGAATGACAAGGTGGTGGAGGCCGTCGCCAGCAAGACGGGAAATGCGCGCTTCGCCTATGACAGCTACCGGCGCTTCATCCAGATGTTCGGAAACGTGGTTCTGGAGATTTCCAAGGAGCATTTCGAGCATGTCCTGGACGGGCAGAAAAAGAAGCGGCGCTTTACCCTCGACACCCAGCTTTCCGCGGACGACTTCAAGCAGGTGATCGCCGGGTACAAGCAGCTCATCCGCAAGGCCACCGGCAAGGATTTCCCGCAAGAGCCGCGCACCCAGCTCAAAATGGCGATCGAGGCGGTCTTTCGCTCCTGGAACAATCCGCGGGCGATCACTTACCGCCGCATGAACAAAATCGCCGAAAATCTGGGGACGGCGGTCAACGTGCAAACGATGGTTTTCGGCAACATGGGCGAGACGTCCGGGACGGGAGTCGGCTTCACGCGCAACCCCGCGACGGGCGAAAAGCAGTTCTATGGCGAGTTCCTCATGAACGCGCAGGGGGAAGACGTAGTGGCCGGCATCCGAACGCCCGTTCCCATCATCGAGCTTCAAAAGGTCATGCCGGAAGTTTTCGACCAGTTGCGGGAGATCACCTCGCGCCTCGAACACCACTATAAGGACGTGCAGGATTTCGAGTTCACCATCCAGGAAGGCAAGCTTTACATGCTGCAAACCCGCACCGGGAAGCGCACGGGCAAGGCAGCGGTCCAGATTGCGGTGGACCTGGTGGGGGAGGGAATCATCTCGCGCGAGGAAGCTTTGATGCGCGTGGAGCCCGAGCAATTGAATCAACTCCTTCATCCAATACTTGATGAATCGAAACCTTTGAAGGTCATTGCAAAAGGGTTGCCGGCTTCGCCAGGGGCCGCGGTGGGAAGAGTTGTCTTTACGGCGGAAGATGCCGTGGAGAAGGGAAAGAACGATCCCGTCATCCTGGTTCGCGCCGAAACGGCTCCTGATGACATTCACGGCATGGAAGTCGCCGCCGGCATTCTGACCTCGCGCGGCGGAATGACCTCGCACGCCGCGGTGGTGACGCGCGGCATGGGGAAGTGCTGCGTGGCCGGGTGCAGCGATGCGGAGGTTAACGCCCAGCGCAAAGTTCTCCGCATTGGTTCGAATGCCATCAAGGAAGGTGATTGGCTTTCGCTCGATGGGTCAACCGGGCGGGTGATTCTGGGCAAAGCGGAAACCAGCTTGCCGGATCCGGGAAGCGGCGACTTTGCCACTTTCATGAAGTGGGCGGATGAGGCCCGGCAGTTAGGAGTTCGGGCCAACGCCGACATCCCTCGCGACGCGCTGGTGGCGCGCAAGTTTGGCGCCGAGGGAATCGGCCTTTGCCGTACGGAGCATATGTTCTTTGCCTCCGACCGGCTCCCTCACGTGCAGCGGATGATCATGGCCTGCAAGGATACGGCGGATGACAAGGAAGCTGCCCGGTATCGGAAGGAGCGCCGCGCCGCGCTGGCCAAATTGCTGCCCATGCAGCGCAAGGATTTTTTCGGGCTCTTCAAGGCGATGGATGGCCTCCCCGTAACCATCCGCACGCTCGACCCTCCGCTGCACGAATTTCTTCCCAAGCGGGAAGAACTGATGGTCGAGATCGCGACCCTGGAAGCCAAAAGGAAGAAGAGTCCCAAACTTCCGAAGCTCAAGAAGATGCTGGCAGTAGTTCAAGGGTTACATGAATTCAATCCTATGCTTGGCTTGCGTGGCTGCCGGCTCGGCATCATCTATCCGGAAATTACGGAAATGCAGGCGCGGGCCATTTTTGAAGCCGCCGTGGACTGCAAGAAGCGGGGCATTGACGCCAAGCCGGAGGTCATGATTCCTCTGGTCGGGGACGTCAAAGAACTCGCCCTGCAAAAGGAAATCGTCAATCGCGTGGCCCAGGAAGTTTTTACGAAAAAGGGCGTCAAGGTGGACTACCTGGTGGGGACGATGATTGAATTACCCGCCGCCGCGCTTTCCGCCGAAGAGATCGCCCATGAAGCGGAATTCTTCAGCTTCGGCACCAATGACCTGACGCAGACCACCTTCGGCCTCTCGCGGGACGATTGCGGTAAGATCATCAACGCCTATGTGAAGCAGAAGATCTGGCCGGCCGATCCATTTGCGGTGCTGGACCCCAAGAGGGTAGGGCGGTTGCTCAAGCTGGGCACGGCGGAAGGAAGAAAGACCCGTGAGAACCTCAAGGTGGGAATTTGCGGAGAGCACGGAGGCGACCCCTCTTCGATCGCGGTTTGCGCCGAGGCCGGCCTGAACTACGTGAGCTGCTCGCCCTACCGCGTTCCCATCGCGCGCCTCGCGGCGGCGCAAGCGGCGCTCAACCAGGCGAAGCAAGACTCCAAGGGAGAGGCTTACAGCACGGCCTAAGGCGGAAGGAGTTCCCCCGGCTTGCCGGAGGCTGCTTACGGTGGCGAGAGAAGGTCCGGTTAAGTTAAAGTATTGCTTTAAGTGTGATTGTTTCGGTTGTGGCGCTCGCAGCAGCTTTCGGGAGGGCAGCGCAGCGATGTCGACGCGCCGACATAGACTTCCTCTCAGGTCTTGACGTGGGTCAGGAGGTAAATCCCTCCCAGGCCAAATAGCACGTCGGGAGACCAGGCCGCCACGGCAGGGGGAAGCTGGCTCAGATTGCCCATCGCTTGAAACAGGCTGGACACCGACCAATAGATCACCGCAATGCCAATGCTCATGGCGATTCCCGCCAGCGTCCCGCGCCGCCCGGTAGCGAAGGAAAAGGGGATGGCGATCAAGGTGACGACGAAAGCGATCAAGGGATAAGAGAACTTGCGGTAAAAGGCCACGGACAACCGGACCACGTCAAATCCGCTCTGCTTGAGTTCCTGGATGTACCGCCGCAGCTCCAGCACGCTCATCTGCTCGGACGGCTTGACTTCTTTTTTGAAGTAAGCGGGCTGCTCGTCGAGTTCCTGGAAGGTTCCAACCGCAAAAGGCTTGTAATCCTGCACCCGGGTATTGCTGAAGTCCCGGACCCATCCGTCCTCCAGCACCCACTCCTGTAAGTGGGGTTCCCAGAAAGCCCGCGCGGCATAGACCCGCCGGCGGAGGTTGAAATTTTGGGGGTCGATTTCAAAAACCGAAAGGTTGGCAAAAACGTTCTGGTCGGGGTCGAAAAAACGGTAGTTGTAGATCTTGTTCTCCTGGCCGAAAATCCACTGCCGGCCCGGCTTGTACATGGTTTGGGCGGGTTTGCCTTTGACCTCGTTGCGCAAGGCATCCTGGCGCTGATTCGTGCTGGGCAGATAGTTGTTTCCTAAAATGAACATGCTGCCGCTCAGCAGGCCCGCGGCGATCAGGACGGGGATGGAAATTCTGTAAAGGCTGATCCCGGCCGATTTGATGGCAATAATTTCATTGGACTTGGTGAGCAGACTGAAGCTGACCAGGGTGGCGACCAGGATGCATAAGGGCAGCATGAGATAGACGACCTGGGG
>DATKQU010000220.1:0-6062 GCA_035532595.1 Terriglobia bacterium
CCGCGCCTTCCTGCCGCAGCCGGTGAATCATTCTGCGGTGGATGGACTCGAGAACCTCGACGGTCAGCTTTTTCCTGGTGATCGCCCCTTGATTCGTCACAATGACGAGCAGGAATCCCCCCTGCTTCAATTCCCGCAGCGCCTCCGCCACGCCGGGAAGAAACTCCACCTGCTCCCAGGCCGTGACGTATTGGCCTTCGGGAGCCTTGCGGTTGATCACGCCATCCCGATCGAGAAATACGGCTCTCCGCACGGTAATCCCTTTCGCCGCCATCGGCCCTCTTGCCGCCGCGCCCCCGAATCGAACGTTCACATCGAATTGCCATCGACCCGCCAGGTCTGCAGGCCGTTAAAGTCGAACCCGAATCCAACCGGGATCCCCCCCATCTTCCTCAAGGCTTCGGCCACTTGGTGTTTGCGCTCGAAGCAGCAATAAAAGAGCATGTAGCCGCCGCCGCCCGCGCCCGTGATCTTTCCCCCGATGGCCCCGCTCTTGCGAGCGCTCTCGTACATCTCATCGATCCTGGGGTTGCTGATCTTCGGGGAGAGCTTTTTCTTGGACTCCCAGGCCTCATGCAGCAGATCGCCAAAATCGTTCAGGCGCCGCCGCAGGAGCGTATTCTTCATTTCGACGGCCAATTCCTTCTGGCGCCTCAAGCCCTGAAGCGTGTCCTCCATGCCTTGCTGGTAGCGGCCCACCTGATCCTTGATAATGCCGTCGGACATCCGGGTGGTGCCCGTGTAGCAAAGCAGCAGGTTATGTTCCAGCTCGTTGATGATTTCCTGGTGAATGCGCAGCGGATTGACGATGACGCGGTCCTTCTCGAATTCCATGAAGTTGAATCCGCCGAAGGTCGCGGCATATTGGTCTTGCAGGCCGCCTCTGATTTCCAGCTCTTCGCGCTCGATCCGGTAGGCGGCTTGAGCCGTCTCGTAATCGGTCATGGGCAAGTTCAGGAATTCCTTCATGAGCCCCACCAGGCACACCATCAATGTGGACGACGAACCCAGGCCCGAGCCCGGAGGGGCCTCGCTGTGCAAGAAAAGGTCAAAGCCAGCGGACTTTTGTCCTCCCAGGCTCTGAATCGCTGCCTTGACGAGGTCGAGCTTCCCGTCATAAACAGGATCCGTCCCGGTGTCATAGTTGACCACGTACCCGAGGTCAGCCGATTCGATGTTGATCAGTCCGTCCGCGCGGCTGCGGAGCGTTCCCCAAACATACTGCCCGATCGTGGCGTTGAGGACGCATCCGCCTTCCCGTTCCCAAAATTGTTTGACGTCGGTGCCCCCTCCGGCAAAACTGATCCGCAGCGGGACCTTGGCTCGAATCAACATGCAGCAAATCTCTCCGGCAGTTCCGCGCGGGCCTTCAGGTAATCTTCCGGAACCCCGATATCGATAAAATATCCTTCCCAGGGAAACCCGTAAAAAGGGCGGCCGATCAGCCGGGGAAAGACTTCTTTCTCAAGCGACACTTTCTGCCGCCTTGGCATGTGCCGGAACACGGCTTTATTCATGATGTACAATCCGCCGCTCACCCAGCGCGTCCGGCCGGCCCCGTTGCTCCCTGCGGGCGGCGCCGCCTGCTTCTCAAGAAAGGTCTTGATCCGTTGGCGGGCGTCGAGCACCACTCGTCCGTAGCGCCCTGTCTCAGGCGGGTTGGCCAGCGCCAGAGTCGCCTCCGAGCGGTGCCGCCGGTGGAAAGAGACCATTTCACCCAAATCGACGTCGAAGATCGAATCCCCGTTCAGCACCAGGAAATCTTCCCCGGCCAGCATCGAACTTAAATTCTTGAGGGCTCCCCCGGTGCCGAGCGGCGTGGTTTCCACCGAGTACCGCAGCGAGAGACCTGGGGGCTGGTGCCGCGCATAGTATCGCGCGATCTCCTGGCGGCGGTGGCCCAGGGCCAGGATAATTTCCGTGATTCCCTGCGCCTGAAGCCAGCTCAATAGATAACTCAAAAAGGGTCGATTGCCGATCGGCGCCAGGCTCTTGGGAAGACCCGGGACCGCTTCCCTGAGCCTTGTCCCTTGTCCCCCTGCCAATACCACAGCTTCCATCGCAATGGCTGCGCCTCCCCGCCGGCGCGCCGCCCTTTCTCCCTTAGGCACTTCACCTCTTCCTGCTTGCGTCTCGCGCCCCAGCCGGGAATAGAGAATGCGCGCCGCAAGATTACAAGCTTCTAATTATCAGCTAGTCTGCGCCTTAAGACAACCGTCTGGGGGGTTATTTCGCATGGACAGACTCTTGGGTAACCAGGGGCACAAGCGCAGGAATCCGGGAAGGAAGAAGTTGGTTTGGGGAGTGGAAAGGGCCGGCTCGCCATCTGCGAAGCCGGTTGGGGGCAGCCGTTTATTCTCCCGGCAGGGCGAAGTAGCCAGGTTTGTTCCGGATGATGATACCTTTGCGATCGGCCACCACTCGGATCGACCGGTAGGTGCCGTCCAGCTTGGCATCCGTGGGCGTATAACCGATCAGATACTGATTGGCCAGCTCGCGCCGGATGGCGTCCAGCGAATCGGCCAGGGCGATCATCTGATTGGCGGTGTAAATGCCGGTTTCCGCCCCCAGCCCCTTGTTCTGATCCACGTTATCGAATTTGCCGTGGGAGAGGTAGCCCGTCAGATAATCGCTTCCCGCCGACTTGCGCAAGGGGAAGAAGGAGGCGCCTCCCGTCTGCTCGGCAAGTTTTTCAAGACCCTTGTCACCGGGATTCGTATAGCCGTAGGGAGTGTTTCCAATCGTATAGATGGCGGTTTCAGCCCGGTGCGCCATGGAAACGGCCTCGTCCATAGTATGCTTGCTCTGCACGTCGATGCCGTCGCTGATGAGTACCAGAACCCTCCGGTTCTCCTCCCGGGGTCCCGCTTTCGCCATTTCCTGCTCACAGGCGTCATAGATCGCGTCGTACACCGCCTTGCCGCCGCCCGCCTTGAGGGTCCCGATTTTGTCGTTCAGAATATTCGGATCGTTGGTAAAATCCTGGACGATGGAGCTTGTGGCATCGAAGGTCTGAAGGAAAATCTCGTTCTGGCTATGAATCCCCCGCAGGATGTTATACGCAAAGCTGCTCGCCGCTTCTTTTTCAAACTTGAGTTGCAGGCGGGCGCTATTGCTGGTGTCAATAATCAGTCCGACGCGAAGCGGAGGAACGCGCTCGCTCGAGAAGTAACGGATCGTCTGCGGCTTCCCATCTTCGAAAATTTTGAAGTCGCCTTTCGTCAAGTCGATCACCGGAAGACCGCGCTTGTCCAGGACGCTCACGGGCACGTTCACGACTTCCACGTGCACGCGGATCTTCTGGTTGCCGCTCGCCGGGTTCAAAGGGTGCGGATGAACGTTTGACGAAGCGTTGCCAGCCTTCGCGGCGGTGGCCCCCGGAGGATCTTGCCAGCCCCACGCCATGCCCGGCAGACAAGCCAGGAGCATGGTTAGTACCGCCAGCCGGATAAGGGAAGCAGCAAACGGTTCCCATCCTTCCGGCAACGCCCTTGCCTTGCTTGTGCTCAGAAACCCCATGCCAGGAATCCTTCTGCTCGAATGCCGCTGAAGCAAAGTTTCACCCACCCTCTGAAACCTTAATTCTACCTCTTAGAGCGGTCTAAGGGAAAGCCACCCTTAACAATCTGCTGAAAAAGGCCACCCGTCATGCTGAGCGAAGCGAAGCATCTGCTGTATCTTCTGGAAAACACATACAGCGGATCCTTCGCTTCGCTCAGGATGACGTCGCGCAAGGGGTTTTTCAGCAACCTGTTTAAGCGGCGCCTGGGGTTTCCGACCCCCACGAGGCCGGGCGGCTTTCACAGGACTCCAGCTTGGACTGCTGAAACGCGGGAGAGGTTGTATGCACAGCCCGCGCGGGAGACTCCGCGTGGCTTTCCAACCTTCTCTTCCTCCACGCATTGCAGGGCTCGCGTCTCTGGAATAGAATCGCCAGTGAGGCTCCGTGATGCACGGATTGAACCACATGAGATCGAAGGGTTGGGTGGTGAAGGCTGCGGTGGTGGTCACATTGGCCCTGGTCGTCACCGAGTTCGTGATGGGGTCGCTGGCCCACAGCCTGGCGCTGGTCAGCGACGGCTGGCACAATCTGACCGACGTCCCAACCTTGATTTTCTCCTGGCTCGCCCTCTACTTTGAGCAGAAACCCCCGGACCATCAAAGAACCTACGGCTATCAGCGCGCGGGGGTGCTGGCGGCGTTCGTCAACGGCCTGATCCTGGTGGGTGTGGCCGTTTACATCTGCTTCGAGGGCTACCAACGCATGGTCCGGCCGGAGCCGGTGGGCGCGGGCACGATGCTGGTGGTGGGACTCGTCGCGCTGATCATCAATGCCAGTGTGACGCTCGGGCTCGCCCGCGAACATCGCGATTTGAATCTGCGTGCGGTCTTCGTCCATTACTTGGGCGACACCTTGTCCAATGTGGGGATTATCGCCGGCGCCTTGCTGATCGGCTATACCGGCCGGCAGTTCATTGACCCGCTGCTGGCCTTCCTGATTGCCGGCATGATCCTTTGGGGCGCCCTTGGCGTGATCGCTGACTCCGCCAACATCTTACTTGAAAGCCTGCCGAAAGGAATGAGCCTGGAAGGCATTGCGGTCGCCATGCTGCGGGTTCCCGGCGTCCGCGAGGTTCACGACGTGCACGTCTGGAGCCTGGGATCGGAGTCCCACGCGCTTTCCTGCCACGTCCACATTCTGGATATGGCGACTTCCGAAAGCGAAAGGATCGCTCACCGCCTGCGGGAAATTGTCGAGAGGGAATTCGGGATCACGCACACCACCATCCAGTTTGAGCACGAGCACGAGTCCGGCGAATTCCACACGTACATGCCGCAGACGGCGCCCGCCAGCCAGAAGGAATAGGAACCGCCTGCCTTCCTGACGCGCCGGCCTCCGCCCCGTGAGGCGCGTCAGTTGGTAGCCACGGCATGTTCTTCATGCCGTGGGTTCGAAATACCTTCCCCCGCAAAAAGCCCACGGCACAAAATCGGTGCCGTGGCTACCGGTTCACAAGGCCGTAATGCGCTTCAGGCCGTCGAGATAAGGCCGCAAAGCTTCCGGCACCACGACAGAGCCGTCCGCCTGCTGGTAGTTTTCCAGGATGGCAACCCAGGTTCGCCCCACCGCCAGGCCGCTGCCGTTCAGCGTATGGAGCAGCTCCGTCTTGCCGCCCTTCCCGCGCCGGAAGCGCAGGTTGGCGCGCCGCGCCTGGAAATCCTCAAAATTCGAGCAGGAAGAAATCTCTTTATATTCATGGATCGAGGGCAGCCAGACTTCCAGGTCGTAAGTCTTTGCCGAACTGAAGCCCAGGTCGCCCGTGGAGAGCGCCACCACGCGATAAGGCAATCCCAGGCTCTGCAGAATCGTTTCCGCGTTGCTGGTCAGCGATTCCAGCTCATCGTAAGAATTTTCCGGCAGGGTGAATTTGACCAGCTCGACTTTCTGGAACTGGTGCTGGCGGATGATGCCGCGCGTGTCTTTGCCATAGGAGCCGGCTTCGCTGCGGAAGCAAGCCGTCCAGGCGCAGTGCTTCACCGGCAGGCGCTCCGCCTCCAGCACCTCATCGCGGTAGAGGTTAGTCACCGGCACTTCCGCCGTGGGGATCAGCCAGTAATCCGTGCCCTCCAGCTTGAACAAATCCTCCGCGAACTTGGGCAGTTGCCCGGTGCCGTAAAGGCTTGCGGAGTTCACAACGAAGGGAGGCAACACCTCGGCGTATCCGTGCTCGCGCGTGTGCAAGTCCAGCATAAAATTGGCGAGCGCCCGTTCGAGCTTCGCGCCTACGCCGAAATAAACCGCAAAACGCGCCCCGGCAATCTTGGCGGCGCGCTCGAAATCCAATATTCCCAGCTCCGGACCCAAATCCCAGTGCGCTTTGGGCTCGAAATCGAATTTTCGCGGCTCACCCCAGCGGCGGATTTCCTGATTGTCTTCAGCGCCCCTCCCCACGGGAACCGTCCCGTGCGGGAGATTCGGAACGTTCCGCAAGAGCTCTCGCAGCTTGTCGTCGGAGTCCTTCGCTTGCTCGTCGAGCGCCTGAATCTGCTGCCCCGCCTGC